>NZ_JBBNLP010000002.1:0-301715 GCF_040092425.1 Collinsella sp. CLA-ER-H3 | reverse complement strand
ATTGAAAGCCTCCGGCAACGGGGGCTTTTCTTTTATGGCAACACCGCATGGATTCGAACCTCGGTCGAGGCGCGGGCGTAAAGAAAACGCGGAGCGTTTTTAGCCCGCGGGCGAGCACGCCGGCAGGCGGGCGAAGCCGGTGCGGATCCGCGCAGCGGATGCGCGGAATCCTATACGCCGCACCATTTGAGATTAAAGCTCCCGGCAACGGGGGCTTTTCTTTTGCGCCAGCTTGAGTGCTTTTGTCCAAAGGGACGATTTCCTGTCGACTCGTGTAAGATTCCGAGTAGATGTCGCGACTTATTCGCGACCACTCCTTCTCAAGCGACCGATCAGGGTGATATTTCGTGGCAGAGCGTCCGACATACAAGCTCAGGTTTCTCGATCCCAAAAAGCGCTTTCCGGCCATGCCCGAGCAGCCTGCGGGACGCTCGTATGGCGTGGTTTGGAAGCTCTTTGGCGAGGACCCGCATGAATCATGCTATGTCGTTGAATTCGTTGGCAAAAGCCATGTGTCGCTTTTGGGCTACGTAAGCGTTTCGGGTGAGGTGTACAAGGTGGACCGCCCCGTTAGCGAGGCTCCGCTGCCCAACGATCCCGACATGGAACTGGTCCTTGACGAGTCGGACTCCGGTATTGGTGAGATTATGATGAGGGGAGCAAACGGCACGATGCGCGCGTGCGCGCGAACCGTCGGCTCTCCCGAAGGTCCCATGCGCGAACAGTCCGATCACGAGACATGGAATTCGACCCGCTCCCTTCCTTACGGCGAGTTCATGGCATCGATGTTCCTGCGCTACGTGATATTCGCTGACTCCGAAAATACCATTGCGAGCACGGCGGACGCCGACGGACTCGACGAGGGTATGCAAAACGTTGTCGACAAGATCAAGCTCGTAAAGTTGCCCGAGCCGGTCGAGGTGTTTTTGGGCTTTAACACGGCACCGCTCCCTGATGCTATCGAGACGCTGCTTTACCGCGTTGATCATGCCGAGAATCCGAGCGGTATCGAGCGTTATGCCGCCGCCCTTATGAGCGAGGTCGACTTGCCCCGTCTGCGCACCATCGCCGCTAAGTCCGAGATGAGCCTGGCTCGCATTGATCGCTCAAAGCTTTTCTATCTCAATTTTGACCGCAGCCTGTTGGACCAGGACGAAATTGACATGCTGCTTGCCATCGAGTGCCGTCTCAACCGCCTCTCCGGCATCCTTGAGCGCATCGGGGCCGGATTGGTCCCTGCGGCATCCTCGCCGAGCCTTGAGGGCTGTGCGCTCTTTGATGCGTGGCATATCGCCAAGACGACCAACGATGTTCCCCGACTGCTCGATACGGCCTCGAGCGATAACCCGTGGGGCAAACCGGGTACGGTGGCTTGCCAGCCGGGCGGTGAGTGGGATGTGCGTACCCGCTTCGCGCGTATTGTCGAGGCACTTAACGTGGTCACACGGCTCGACTATACCTATCGGGCAAACGCTGCCGAGGGGATTATGCTCGTTCGGTTTGGGCAGTCTGTCGTGGATGCCATGCCGCAACGTGAATACGATGCTCAAGATGACGCCTGGCGCGAGCTGGACGAGGACACGCGCGCGGTCTGGGCCGCGGAGCACGATGCGCGCGTGGCACTCACGCTTGCGGCAGCGTGTTTTGCCGCGGGCACCTGCATCACGCGCTGCTATGTGCAGATTGCTGCTCCCGACAGTGAGCAGGGCGAGCGCGTTGTCGCAACGTATTTCTTTGGGCGCGCGGCCTATCTGGCCGATTGCGTGCCTGTCGCCAAGGATCTTGAGAGTATGGACATGGACGATATGCCGTGCAAGCGTGTACTTGAGGCGTATGAGTCAACTGCTCCGGAGACGATTGAACCTGCGGAGGTTCATGCTCGTCCGCGTGATGACCATCGCATGCTGCCGCCGGCGCTGCGCGACCTGCTGCTTGCCGATACGGCTGACGAGTTGGAGGTCATGGAAGAGGACGACGACCCATACGTGGCCCGTGTTGTTGAATTGCGCGAGCAGGCAAAAGTCGACCGTACAGGTGCTTTTGAAGGCTTTTCCCGTCTTGTTGAGGAGTTGGAGGCTAAGTGCGCCGTCGCCGAGCTTTTGGCGACAGGTCCGGTTCAAACGCAGTTTTGCGATAACCAGCTGGTGCGCATGGTGCTACCGGTGTTGGAAGAAGACCGCTCTGTGCGAATCCTTCGTGCGCCCGATGCGCTGTACTTTGCCCAGCACGAGATCTGCAGCTTTTACGCCGAGCAAGAGGACTTTGAACGAGCACTGCCCGAGGTGCGCCATCTTTACGATCTGGCGCGCTCGTCCATGCAGTCGCACTTTGCGCTCATCAACGTGCTTGCGCGTCTGGAGCGCTTTGACGAGATTATCGAGGTGGCGCGCCACGGCCTACGTATTGCCAGCGATCGTTCTGCAATCGGCTACCTGTTCTATCGCTTGGCGTTTGCCTATTGGAATTGCGATCAGCTCGACCTGGCGCTGGCTTGTTACCGTCTGGTGCCGCGCGGCGAGGAGTCGGGCAGCAGCGCGCTGGAAGAAATGCAGGGCCTTATGAACGAGATGGGCGTTAGCGAGCCTCCGACGTTCGAGGAAGCGGTCGAGACCATCCACAAGGCTGGACTAGAGCTGCCGCCAGTGTCCGCCGTGACGAATCAGCTGGCAGATGCCGCTGTGCAACTGGTCGACAACGGTTTCTTTTTCCTGGCGCGCGGTTGTATCTTCCAAATGTGGCGCACCATGGGCAACGACGAGCTCGGCTCCCTCAACCGCTCGCTGGGGTAGGCGAAGCTTTCAAGAAGGAAAGGCTGCTAGGCAATTAGAAAATTTCCTCTTGCCCATCCTTGGCTGTTTGGTTACTATAGAACGGCTGTTACGGAGAGCTGACCGAGAGGCCGAAGGTGCTCGCCTGCTAAGCGAGTATGCCCCAAAAGGGCATCTGGGGTTCGAATCCCCAGCTCTCCGCCAGTACGTATTTGAAGAAGGGTCCCATTTGGGGCCCTTTTTTATTATCAAGAATGGCGGCTGGGGATTAGAGTCCGAGAGGGCGTGAACATTAGGCAAACACGGGGCGCTTGAAAACGGGGAGACCCAGACATGCTCGTGCACCCTGGTGTGGGGTTCCGAGGGGATGGAGTAAAAATATGGTAAAGGTCGGGCTGCGTAAGCCGAATCTAAAGACATCACTCAAGGCAAGAACGACCGGCAGAGCGAAGCGTGCGGTAAAGCGGGCGATAATCCCCGGCTATGGTAAGAAGGGCATGGGGTGGATCAAAAATCCGAAGAAGGCTGCTTACAATGCCGTATACAGTAGAACGACCGTCGGAGTTGGGGATGTCGCTCGCGCCGTTGCTAAATCAGGCGCTCGGAGCTCGGCGTCAAGGACGTCCTCAATTACTGTTTCATCGCATGAAGTTACACCTTTGGCGAAGTCTGAACAGAAATCTCTCACTCGAGAGATTACGTCGGTTGACAGGGCAAACAAGGCGCTTTTGCTATGCTTCCTTCTTGGGTGGTCGGGCGCTCATAGAGCGTATGCACGGATGTGGGGCAGCTTCTTTCTATATCTCTTTACCTTTGGCCTTTTTGGATTTGGTTGGCTGTTTGATATTGTGAAACTACTGATGAGACGCTCCGAGCTAAGGCGTCTCGGCGACAGTGATCCGACTCAACAGCAAGCGCCATGTTCCGTTGATTCTACATCCGATCGAAATGTCTCCGACTCCGGAAATTGGGAACAGCGTGGAGATGGGGAGGTTGCGGCTCGGCTAGAGCTTCAACGTAAAAACCGTACCTATATGGAAGAAAACGGCATCGATGTGGAGATGTTTACCGAGGAAAAGGTCGCGGCGGACGCCTTGCGAACCATTGAGTCGGTATGCCCGTGCATGCTTAGGTTTGACCGAGGCATGAGCGAAGAGGAGCCAAGCATCAGCTTTTGCTCTCCAACAAAGACGGGGAAAATGCCCAAGAATGTCGTCGAGGCCCGCATTTACCATCAGGACGTGAAGCTATTGATGGATTCCCACGGCTTCGAATTGCCGGAGTATGGTGACAGCATCAATGTCATGATTAGCTATCTAGCTGATGGGCGCATAAATAAAGTCGATATCCATGGGTTCCATAATGGCCACTCCGTTAGCGTCTCCATTCGCAGGCGGAGCGACGATCTTGTTATGACGAGTGCGGGCACCATCGGAGAAACGGGTGCCTGGCAATCGCTGTGTCCTGGGGCAGATCCCTCAGCTGGGGATCTGTTCAGGGCCTTGACCAAGGAGGTCGAAAGGATCTACTAGCATGCCCGGCGGACCCGTTTTCAAGGTCTGAAAAGACACAGCGAAGGTAAACGGCTAGCAATGTCGCTTTGGTGATTCTGGCGCATCCCGTTTAAGGGGTATTCAAAAAGAGGCGCCCCGTTGGACGCCTCTCCAATCTCAAATGCAATGTTCCCCCAGCCCTACACCTCGGGCGCCTTGGCGACGGTCTCGCTTTCTGCCGTGAGTGGGCGGTTGTCGATGCGACGGCCCAAGCGATCGAGCTTCACGAGTAGCCATTCAATGGGATTCGGCCCTGCGCCTTCCTCGTCGGCAACCAGATCCATAACGGCGATCTTGGTGCCGTCCTGCTTGAGCGTAACGCTGCCCACCTTGTCGCCCACATGCACCGTGCCCGAAAGATCGTCGTAGCTAACCTTTTCGGTCACCTCGCCGGCAAGGGAAAACACGGTCGCTTGCGCCGTAGGATCGGCGAGTGTGGCGTCGATCGTCTTATCCGTCCAGTCGGTTTGGCCAATGCGCGCCATAAGCGGGTTGCCGTTGGCGGTCTTTTCCTGCGTGTTGGCGATTGCGACCGTCACCTTGTGACCGTAGTACCAATTGGCAAGGGTTGCGGTATCGGTAAAGCGCTGGTCGGTGGTGGTGGAGTTCAAAACGACGGTGTAGATCTCGTCGCCATCGCGGTTGTAGGCACCCGTAAAGCAATAGCCTGCATCGTCGGTGGTGCCGGTCTTGCCACCGATGTTGCCATCTTGGCCCAGCAAATAGTTATGCGTGTCCATGGAATGCGAATGGTCGGTGCCGTCGGCGCCCGTGACCTCGATCCAGGAATCCTCGCTCGCTACGACCTCGCGGATCGTGTCGTTCTTCATGGCCTCCTGCATCATCAGCGCTACGTCGTGTGCGGTTGAGTGCATATCGCCAGCCCACTCATCAAAGTCCAGACCATGCGGGTTTTCAAAAAGCGTACCGGTGCAGCCGAGCTTCTTAGCGCGCTCGTTCATGGCCTTCACAAAGGTTGCCTCGGCGTCTTTGGTCTTAGGCTCGATCTTCTTGCCCACATATTCGGCGAGCACGACGGCGGCGTCGTTGCCCGAGGGAATCATCAGGCCGCGCAGTGCCTGCTCCACGGTAAGCTCGTCGCCTTCGAGCAAGCCGGCGGTCGAATTACCCACGGTGGCTGCGGCGTTGCTCACCGTGACCTTCTCGTCCATCTTGCAATTCTCGACGGTTAGGATTGCGGTCATGACCTTGGTGATCGAGGCGATTTTGACCTGCTCATCGGCGCCGCGCCCATAGTAGACGGTGCCGTCTTTGCCCATGACGAGCGCATTGGTCGCATCGATATCGGGCAGGTTTTCTGCCGTGATGCCGCGCGCATCGGCGGTTTTGCCGCAAACATTGTCGGTCGTGAGTACTTGGGCGCCGGCGACGGTGGGCACGCCAGCGGCAAGGGCGATAGCGCAGACAAAGCCGGCGGCAAGCTGGGCTGAGCGCTTTGCAAAAGAGGTGAGGGACTTCACAGATTTCGCTTTCGACGGGATGGTCTCTTCTGGAACTAGAGTATATCGTTTACCGGTGTCGGCGATCATCGCGTGCGTGCGTGGCCCACATCCGCGCCCGAACGGGCACAAGGGTGCTTAAGGCTGACTTAATCACCCACGCTTGTTGTGTGTGGCATGCGCCCCCTCGGGCATAATGGAGCGCGAGAGGAGCACGCATGAACGAGCGCATTTTGGTAGTTGATGACGAAAAGGCCATCGCCGACTTGGTTGGTATCTACCTTACAAAAGAAGGCTTTGACGTACAGGTCGCCTATAGCGGGGCCGATGCTGCCAAGGCAATCTTGGAGCAGGAGTTCGATCTGGCGCTGCTGGATGTCATGCTGCCCGATATCGATGGGCTTGAGTTGCTGCGTACGATCCGTTCCAGCCATACCTATCCCGTGATCATGCTGACGGCGCGCGATGCCCAGCAAGACAAGATCGAGGGCCTTTCGCTTGGCGCGGACGATTACGTGGTTAAGCCGTTCCGCCCGCTGGAGCTCATCGCGCGCGTGCACGCTCAGCTTCGTCGCTACACCAGCTACGGTAGCCGTGCACAGGCGGCCGAGTCGCCGACCATCCAGTTCGACGGCCTGGAGATCAACCGCGATGCCCGTTCCGTAACGGTGGACGGTGCGCCGGTTCGCCTCACGCCCATCGAGTATTCCATCTTGCTGTATCTGGTCGAGCATCGCGGCAGTGTGGTGGCCGTGGAGGATCTGTTCCGCGCGGTGTGGAACGAGGATTTTATGCCCGGCTCCAACAATACGGTGATGGTGCACATTCGCCACCTGCGCGAAAAGATCGGTGACGACGCTCAAAAGCCGCGCTTTATCAAAAACGTCTGGGGCGTCGGCTACATAATCGAATAACGCCTTTGATGGTGGGGAAGTGGATATGACAAAAGACGATAGGCAGGCATTCGAGGTGCCCGATCGACTCTTTGAATACGTGAGGTCGGTCGTCGACAACCGCGCGCTTGCAACGGTGCTGCTCTTTTTGCTGAGCCTGCTGCTGATTGGCATCGATAACATCGCTGGAATCTTGGCGGTGCTGCTTGTCGGCTTTTTGCTGATCGATCGATTTGAAATCGTATGCCGCTGCGTGGTGATTGGCGGTGCCGCGTGGGCCATGACGTTGGCGATTGGCGCCATGGCACTCGGCGGCATCGAAGGGCCGGTGCTGTTCGATGCCGGCTTTGTATTCAACATGCTTGGCTTTGTGCTGGCGCTTGCCGTGTGCGTGCTGTTCTTTTGCGGCCGCGCCCTGTACTACCGGGGCTACGAGCAGGGCGAGCAGCATGCCGATTGTGTGCTGGCCGCTCGTATTCAAGATCGCCTGATCGATCACCCCGACACCTGGGACAACATCGACGGCGACTTCCTGGAGGTCGAGGGCGCACTCAACCGTGTGCGCGATCGCGAGCGCAAGGTGCAACAGGCCTTGCGTGACGAGTCTCATCGCAAGGACGATCTGGTCACGTACTTGGCACATGACCTACGCACCCCGCTTGCCAGTGTGGTGGGCTATCTTTCGCTGCTGCAAGAGGCTCCTGAGCTGCCGGTTGAGCAACGTGCACACTTTACGGGCGTGGCGCTCGACAAGGCGCACCGGCTCGATGCACTCATCGAAGAGTTCTTCGATATCACGCGCTTTGACTTCCACGATATCGTGCTCACGCGCGGCTATGTTGATCTGGGGTTGCTGCTGGCTCAGGTGGCTGACGAGTTCTATCCCATCCTCAACGAGCAGCATAAGGAAGCCCAGGTTGATATTCGCGAGGACCTGACGGTGCTCGTGGATGGCGACAAGATGGCCCGCGTGTTCAACAACATCATGAAAAACGCCGTCGCCTATAGCTATGAGGGCTCGACTATCACGATTGAGGCCAGGCGCCAAGACGATGGCGGCGTGCGCGTGCGCTTTATCAATCAGGGCGATCCTATCCCTGCGGCTAAGCTCAAGGTGATCTTTGAGAAGTTCTATCGCCTGGATGCGGCGCGTGCGACCAATCGTGGTGGTGCCGGCCTGGGCCTTGCTATTGCCAAGGAGATCATCGCGGCACACGGCGGTACCGTTGCATGTGAATCGACGCCCGAACACACGATATTCACCATCGAGCTGCCCGCCGCATAGCCAGCGTGCCCTTACAAACACTTGACAATGTGCTCACGTGCGTATGAGCCGCGATTCCTACTATCGATACTGCTGAATTGATATCGATATGGAGGTGTGCGGTATGACGGCTGCTGCGGCTGTGGAGCCCACGGAGCTTGAAGAACTCATGGAAGCGCAGGCCGAGGCCGCGCACGAGCGCGAGGTTGGGGATGCGACTCGCCCCACGGCAGAGGAACTTGCCGCCTCGCCGACGCGCATCGATGTCGTGGGCCTCGACCTGTTCTATGGCGACCACCATGCGCTCAAGGACGTGAATATCAAGATCCGCGACAAGCAGATCACCTCATTCATCGGGCCTTCGGGCTGCGGAAAGTCCACGTTGCTGCGCTGCTTTAACCGCATGAACGACGGCATCAAGGATTGCCGCATCGAGGGCAAGATTGCGCTCGATGGTCAAGATATCCTGGGCGATTACGACATCTGCCGTTTGCGCCAGCGCGTGGGCATGGTGTTCCAGCGCCCCAACCCGTTTCCCATGAGCATCTACGACAACGTCGCCTACGGTCCTCGCGGTATGGGTGTGCGCGACCGCGCCGTGCTCGATGAGCTGGTCGAGGACTCCCTGTGTCGCGCTGCCCTGTGGGACGAGGTCAAGGACAAGCTCAAAGAGTCGGGCCTGGGTCTTTCGGGTGGACAGCAGCAGCGCCTGTGCATCGCCCGCGCACTTGCCGTGCAGCCCGACATTCTGCTGATGGACGAGCCGACCTCGGCACTCGACCCTGTGTCGACGTTGGTGGTGGAGCAGCTGGCCTGCGAGCTCAAGGAGACCTGCACGCTGGTGGTCGTGACGCACAACATGCAGCAGGCCGCGCGTATTTCCGATTCGGTTGCGTTCTTTTTGCTGGGTGAGCTGGTGGAGCACGCGCCCACCGCGCAACTCTTCAAGAATCCGTCCGATCCGCGCACCGCGGATTATTTGACGGGGCGTTTTGGCTGACGCTGTCTTTTACAGGTGCCTTTAGGGTTAAGATGCGGTCATATCGGCCGCAAAGGGGTTCAACATGATCTATTACGTCGAGGACGATGACAACATCAGGGATTTGACAGTCTACGCGCTGCGCAAGCAGGGAATCGAGGCCGAGGGCTTTTCGTGCGATGGCGAGTTTAAAGCTGCCGTGGCGCGACGGGTGCCCGATGCTGTGCTGCTCGATATCATGCTGCCCGACACCGATGGCTTGGCGATTATGCGTCGTCTGCGTGCCGATCGCCTGACGGCGACGGTGCCCATCATGATGCTTACCGCCAAGGATACCGAGCTCGACAAGGTGATGGCGCTCGATGGCGGTGCCGACGATTACCTGACTAAGCCGTTTTCGCTCATGGAGCTTGCGAGCCGCTGCCGCGCACTGCTGCGTCGCGGCGGCATGGTCAAGCAGGCGAGCGATGTGCTCAGTGTGGGCGACATCGTGCTCTCGCCCAGCCATCGCGAGGTGACCGTTGCCGGCGAGCCGCTTAAGCTCACCCTGCGCGAGTTCGACCTGCTCGAGTACCTCATGCGCAAGCCCGGCGTGGTCTTTACCCGCGAGTCGTTGCTGCAGAGCGTGTGGGGCTGGGACTTCGACGGCGGTTCGCGCACCGTTGACGTGCACGTGCAGACGCTTCGCCAAAAACTGGGCGAGCATGCCAGCGCCATCGAGACCGTGCGCGGCGTGGGTTATCGCCTGGCCGAGCCTTCTGCCGGTGATGGTGCCGAAGGCGACGACACCGCGGCCACCGCATCGGAGGAGTAACTCGTGGTCTTCGCCCCCCAGGGAAAACATACGCTGTCGCACCGCGTTTTTGTGACGATCTTTGTCTGCGCCATGGCAGTTATCGTGGCGTTTACGGTGCTGGGTGCGTTCTTTGTGCAAAACACTTTGGCGGATGCCACGAGTGCCAATCTGGCGCAGGAAACCGAGCTCATTGCTGCCGCCCTCGACGAGCAGCAGGAGCCCATTCCGTTCTTGCGAAGCCTCGATCGCGAGGATCTTCGTATCACGCTGATCAATAAGGACGGATCTGTTGCCTACGACAACGAGGCGTCGCCTTCCACACTGCCCAACCATGGCGATCGCCCCGAGGTCATCGAGGCCTTTGAGAGTGGTTCGGGTTCCGCGGAGCGCGCAAGCTCTACACTCGACGAGATTATGCTGTATCGCGCCGTCACCCTTGATAACGGCCAGGTCGTTCGCTTGGCGCAGGCCCAGCCTGGCGTTGCGGCGATTTTGCTGTCGATGCTGGCGCCGATGCTGCTTATCGCAGCAGCGGGTGCGGTACTCTCGTTTTTTATGGCGCGCCGTGAGTCCCGTGCCATCATCGCGCCGTTGCAAGAGGTGGATTTGGATCACCCACGCCGTAGCTATGAGCACGCCTATGCCGAGATGGTCCCCATGCTTGAGCGTATCGAGTCGCAGCGCCAGGAACTCAAGCGCCAAATGGCGGTGCTAGCGGACAATGACCGTATGCGCCGCGAGTTCACGGCGAATATCACCCATGAGCTCAAGACGCCGCTTACGGCGATTTCGGGCTATGCCGAGCTCATCGCAAATGGCATGGTCGAGGGCGAGGACGACCTGCGCAACTTTGGCGGTCGCATCTATCGTGAGGCGGGCCGCTTGGCAGCGCTTGTCAACGACATCCTTACGCTGTCTAACTTGGACGAGGCCGAGCGTGCGACTGAGGGCGAGGCGGTGCCCATTGGGTCCACGGAGCCTATTGAGCTCTCTCGTGCCATCTATGCGGTTGAGCAGCGTCTTGAACAGGTTGCCCGTCAGGCGAATGTGACGATAAGTCATGAGACCAAGCCTGTGGTCATCGAAGGCGTGTCGCGCTTGATCGACGAGCTCATCTATAATCTGGCAAGCAACGCCATCCGCTACAATCGACCCGGCGGTACGGTTACGTTGCAGTGCGGCACCAACGACGAAGGCCATCCGTTCCTCGCTGTCGCCGACACGGGAATCGGTATCGCGCCTGAAGAACAGGGCAAGGTATTTGAGCGGTTCTATCGCGTGGACAAGAGTAGGTCCAAGGCACGCGGCGGAACCGGCCTGGGGCTTGCCATTGTCAAGCATGCGGCCCTGTATCATCACGCCACGCTCGACCTGTCGAGCGAGTTGGGCGTGGGAACCACCATTACGGTGACGTTTCCCATACAGCAGGACGAGCCATTCGCATAGCGATACAACATAGATATTGATGTAGACGCCGCATTTGACTTTCGGGTGCGGCGTTGTTGTGCAATTTTACGATTGCTTCCGACATTTTTACAGGAGAGCCTGTTTCTTATGTATAGAGTTTGGTCTCGGTAAAAAGATGCGATAACATACGGACAGTTTTGTCAATCCGAACTGGGGAAATGAAAGGCAAGCTGCATGACCCTTCTCGAACTGTTCCAGCTGCTGAAGAAGCACCTCAAGCTGGTCATCACCCTTCCGGTGGTCTGCGCGATCGCCATGGGCATCGTGTCCTTCGTTGCGATGGACAACACCTATACCGCGACGACGAGCATGTACATTCTCGCCAAGACCGACGATAGCGGTCAGATGAGCTACAACGATCTCTCGGCGAGCCAGATGCTTTCCAACGATATCGCCACGCTGCTGGATAGCGATAGCGTTAAGAGCGGTGCCGCCAAAGAACTGGGCCTCACCGATCTGGATGACTATAAGGTGTCTGTTTCCTCCGAGACCACCACGCGTGTCATTACGCTTTCGGTTACCGGCACCGATGCCAAGGAGACGGCTGAGGTCGCAAAGGCCATTGCCAGCTCGGTGAGTACGGTCGCTCAGAACGTCGGCGCTGCCCAGAGCATCAACGTTATCGACGAGGCTAAGACCCCCGAAGCCCCCAGCGGCCCCAAGCGCACGCTGTATATTGCCGTCGCGTTCCTCGCCGGTATCTTTATCGCAGTTGCCTATGTCGTTTTGGCAGACATGCTCAATACCCGCATCCGCGGTGCCGAAGAGGCAGAAGAGCTCCTGGGTATTCCCGTTGTTGGCCGAATTCCGGCTATGAAAGGTGGTAAATAGGCATGGCTAAGGCAAAGAACACCGATAAGCTCGTTGTGCAGAATGCCGCCAAGACCCTTCTGGCCAACATCCGCTTTGCGAGCGTGGACGACCCCATTCGCACCATCACCGTTACCTCCTCGATTCCCAACGAGGGCAAGTCTACGGTTTCCATTAATCTTGCTCAGGCAATCGCCACGAACGGCAAGTCCGTGCTCCTGGTCGAGGCCGATATGCGCCGCAGGTCCCTTTCCGATATGCTTGGCGTTCGTTCGCGCGGCGGACTCTATGCGGTCCTTTCCGAGCAGATTTCCATTGACCAGGCAATTGTCGAGACGGGTCAGAAGAACTTCTACTTCCTCGATGCCGAGCCGCACATTCCCAATCCTGCCGACATCATCGTCTCTCACCGCTTTGCCAAGCTGGTAAAGGCACTGTCCGCCAAGTTCCAGTACGTCATCTTCGATGCTCCTCCGGTCGGCACCTTCATCGATGCTGCCGAGATTGCCAGCCTGACCGACGGCACGCTGTTCGTGGTGCGCGAGGACTTTACCAAGCGCGAAGAGGCGCTCAACGCCATCGGTCAGCTTAAGAAGTCCGAGAAGGTCAAGCTCATCGGTACCGTCATGAATTACTGTGAGACCGAGACCAGCGAGTACTACTATTCTTACTACACCAAGGACGGTAAGAAGGTTAAGAAGGGCTCCGACGATCAGGGCACTTCAAAAAAGGGCATCTTCACCAACCGAGCAAACGTTTAGTTGATTGAGGCCGACCTATGCGTGACATTCATTGCCATATCTTGCCGGGTGTAGACGACGGCGCCGCCGATCTCGAAGAGAGCTTGGCGATGCTCGAGGCTGCCAAGCGGGCCGGTGTAACCAGAATCGTTTGCACTCCTCACTGCCGTGATCCCTATTTTGATTACGACAAGATGTGGGATGCCTTTGAGCTGCTGCGCGATAACGCTGACGGTTTTCCGCTCCAAATGGGCTTCGAGGTCAACCATCGAAAGCTCGTTGAGCTTGGTATCGATGCCGCGGATCACTTGCATTTCGATGGGACCAACGAGTTTCTGCTCGAGCTTTCGACTCATGCCGATGCGTATGCGTTTAGAGAGTACGAGAACACGATTTACGATTTGCAGTGCCGTGGCTACCAGGTGATCATCGCTCATCCTGAGCGCTATCGTGCGGTTCAAAAGGATGTAAGCGTGGCGGAGCGCCTGGTCGATATGGGCTGCAAGCTGCAGGCTTCGGCGGACTTTATTGCCGGCGGTCGCTTTGGTCGCGAGAAAAAGCCGGCACAGCGCCTGTTCGATCAGAACCTGTACAGCTTCATCGCGAGCGATGCCCATAACGTGAGTCATTACGACTGCCTGGCGAAGGCTCGCGCGAAGTTTAGCGTGCGCGGAGCTCATTTTCGCTAAAATCTGTCCCTAACGTTCGCGTTGAATGAAAGGGCAGCTATGGATATCCAACTTAAGACGGGATGCTTTGATGACGCGGCGTTGGTGCGCCGCGTCGTTTTTATGGACGAGCAGGGGTACGAGAATGAGTTCGACGCTATTGACGAGGATTCAAACAGCATTCATGTGACGCTCTATGTAGACGGCGAGCTTGCCGGTTGCTCGCGCGTGTTTCCCGAAGAGCTTGAGCGCGTGGCTGACGCAGAGGCCCCGGTGTCGCCGGCGTGCGACTTGGACGAAGGCGTTGCGGCGGGGGAGACCTACATTATGGGGCGCGTCGCCGTGCTGCCGGCCATGCGTCGTCGCGGTCTGGCAAGCAAGATTGTCGAAGCAAGCGAAGCTGCTGCGCGCGATGCCGGCGCCAAGCTCATAAAGTTGCATGCACAGGAGTACGTGCTGCCGCTCTACGTCAAGGCGGGCTACACGCAGATCGCGCCGGTGGACTACGAAGACGAAGGCCAGCCTCATGCCTGGATGGCCAAGCGCGTAGATGGCAGATAGGGACGCTCCTTTTCTGCCGGCAGGGGGGGGCACTCCTTGACAATTGGCGCATCGGAGCGTTTAGACATACAGTTTTTCGATTCCGTATGTATATATGCGCGCTAATGGGTTATAAAATCTAAGTCTGAACATAGCAGGTCTGCGATGCGGCTCGGGCAACCGGGCCGTTTTTGCGGGCAGGGGTAGCGCGAAAGGACTGCACATGCGTCAATTTAAGACCGAGAGCAAAAAACTGCTCGACCTCATGATCAACTCCATCTACACCAATAAGGAAATCTTCCTGCGCGAGCTTATCTCCAACGCGAGCGATGCCGTCGACAAGCTCAACTTTAAGAGCCTGCAGGACCCGAGCGTCAAGATCGATCAGGGCGACCTGGCCATTCGCGTCTCCTTCGATAAGGATGCCCGCACCATCACGATTTCGGATAACGGCATCGGCATGACCGGCGAGGAGCTCGAGCGCAATCTGGGCACCATCGCCCATTCCGGCTCCGAGGAGTTTAAGACCGAGAACGCCGAGCAACAGGGCTCCGATGTCGACATCATCGGCCAGTTTGGCGTGGGCTTCTACTCTGCCTTTATGGTTGCCAGCCACGTAAAGGTTGTCAGCCGCGCCTATGGCGAGGACACCGCTCACGTGTGGGAGTCTGATGGTCTTGAGGGTTACACCATCGAAGACGGCGAGCGCGCCGAGCACGGCACCGATGTCATCCTGACGCTGCGCGAGAACGAGAAGCTCGACGCCGACGGCGAGGCCGAGACCTACGATCGTTTCCTGACCGAGTGGGGCCTCAAGAGCCTGATTCAGCAGTACAGCAACTATGTGCGTTACCCGATCCAGATGATGGTGTCCAAGAGCCGCCAGAAACCCAAGCCCGAGGACGCCGGCGACGATTACAAGCCCGAGTACGAGGACTACCAGGAGCTCGAGACCATCAACTCCATGACGCCGATCTGGAAAAAGCGCAGCTCCGATGTCGAGCAGAAGGACTACGACGAGTTCTACAAGTCCACGTTCCACGACTTTGACGATCCTGCGCGCACCATCAGCTTCCACGCCGAGGGCACGCTCGAGTATGACGCCCTGCTGTTTGTGCCGGGACGCGCGCCGTTCGATCTGTACAGCAAGGACTACGAGAAGGGTCTGGCGCTCTACAGCTCCAACGTCCTGATCATGGAGAAGTGCGACGACCTGCTGCCCGACTACTACAACTTTGTCCGCGGCGTCGTGGATTCCGCCGACGTGTCGCTCAACATCTCGCGCGAGACGCTGCAGCAGAACCGTCAGCTCAAGGCCATCGCCAAGCGTGTGGAAAAGAAGATTACCGCCGACCTTGAGGATATGCGTGACAACGACCGCGAGGCCTACGAGAAGTTCTTTGAGAACTTTGGCCGCGGTCTTAAGTACGGCATCTACTCGAGCTATGGCATGAAGGCCGATGAGCTCGCCGACCTGTTGCTGTTCTGGTCTGCCAAGGAACAGAAGATGATTACCCTGGCCGAGTATGCCAAGGGCATGCCTGAGGATCAGAAGGCCATCTACTACGCCGCCGGCGACTCGCGTGAGCGCTTGGCCAAGATGCCCGTGGTAAAGGGCGTGCTCGACCGCGGCTATGACGTGCTGCTGCTGACGCAGGATGTGGATGAGTTCACGTTCCAGGCTATGCGTGAGTACGTTGCCGCCGATATGCCCAAGATCTACGAGGACGATGCTGCCCGCGAGGCTGCCGAGAAGGCTGTGGCCGACGGTGCCGAGCCCGAGGTCGAGGATCGTCATCTAGAGCTCAAGAACGTTGCGACCGGTGATCTTGACCTGGCGACCGAGGACGAGAAGAAGGAGGCCGAGGACGCCACCAAGGAGAACGAGGACCTCTTTAGCGCTATGAAGGAGGCGCTCGGTGACAAGGTCGAGAAAGTCGCCGTCTCCGCGCGCCTGACCGATGCCCCCGCTTGTATCACCACCGAGGGCCCACTTTCGCTCGAGATGGAGAAGGTGCTCCAGAAGGGACCCGAGGGCGCGCCCGACGGCATGCCCAAGAGCCAACGCGTGCTCGAGCTCAACGCCAAGCACCCGGTCTTTGACAAGCTTGTCGCTGCCCAGAAGGCAGGCGACGCCGACAAGATCAAGCAGTACTCTGGTCTGCTCTACGATCAGGCCCTGCTGGTCGAGGGCATCCTCCCCGAGGACCCCGTTGCCTTCGCGGCGGCTGTTTGCAACTTGATGTAGTTAGGTAGTTACGCGGTTTTACCAAACCGCGTAACGGCTCGACGCTGCCCTCAGTTCCGCCGTTCTAACGAACGGCGGACCAGTCGACGCTGCGCGGGCGCCAGAGCGACAACTTGTCATTCAAAGAGGACGGCATGACCAGAAGGTCTATGCCGTCCTCTTTTCATGCCAATTTGTTCGCTCTGGCGCCCGCTCGCTGGCATTGCTAAAACATCGATGTTACCGTGGTCCAAACTAGTCGTTGGGGGCGTTCTTGTTTGACCAGTCGTTTAAGAACGTCCCCGATGACTATTTGAATTGCTAATTTGTGCGGGTTGTGGTTTTGTGACCTGCTGAAATTAAAGATACTGTACAACTGTACGTTAATTCGTCTTCGTAGTATATTGCTACCCGCAAAACTCAATACCATTGTGCTCTGAGACGCTAAAGCGCTTACGTACAATGGTTATCGATAGTACGATTCGATTCAACGACAGGATGGATGGTCCAAGCGTGAGTCTCGGCAGCAAACTATCCAATGCAAAGGTCTCCTTTGCGATATTTAAGCGCGACATTAAGCGACTGCTTGTGAACCCCGTCGCCTTGGTGGTTACCCTTGGCGTGTGCGTTATTCCCTCGCTGTATGCCTGGTACAACATCGTGGCCAACTGGGATCCGTACGGAAACACCCAGGGCATCAAGATTGCCATCGCCAACAACGATCGGGGCACCCAAAACGACCTGGTGGGCGAGCTCAACGCGGGCGATCAGGTCGTCGATCAGCTCAAGGAGAACGATCAGCTGGGCTGGACCTTCGTCGATTCTGCGGCCGATGCCAAAGAGGGCGTCGAGAGCGGTGAGTACTATGCGGCCATCGTAGTCCCCAAGAACTTCTCGGATAACCTGGTTTCGATGCTCGACGGCAACTACCATCAGCCCAAGCTTACGTACTACGTCAATGAGAAGAAGAGCGCTATTGCGCCCAAGGTTACCGACACCGGTGCAAACACCATCGAGGAGCAGATCAACTCGGAATTTGTCTCCACGGTGGGCGAGACCGTTGCCAGTATTGCCAAGGATGCCGGAGTCGATTTAAAGGACAAGGCAACCCAGACTCAGGATTCGTTGGCCGGTTCGGTATCAGAGGCTTCCGATACGTTGGGCGAAGTGCGTGATTCGATTGGCGACATGAATGCCGCCATCGATAAGACGAGTGGTTCCATTGCCTCGGCAGATGCGGCACTTGCCGGTCTGCAGGGTCAGGCGCCGTCGCTGACGCAGGCGATCTCCCAGGGCAATGACCTGCTGGGCGAGGCTCGCGCCACGGCGGGCAACTCTGTCGCCTCGCTCTCCAAGGCGCTCTCGGAAGGCAGCCTTGCGCTCACCAAGACGTCAGCCTCTGCGAACGCTGCCATCGGCAAGCTGACGGGCACGGTCACATCTACGACCACCCGTATCGACAACTCGCTCGAGTCTCTCCAAGCGACGATCGACCACAATAAGGCCGTTATCGGGCACTTAGAGATTCTCGCCAATGACACGTCGACAGGTTCCGAGGAAATTGACGCGCGCATTGTATCGACCATCGATTTGCTTCGAGAGCAGAATGAAAAGCTTCAGAGCATCAAGGACGGTCTGTCCGCGCAGTCGAGCGCCATGGCGAATGACGCAGCGGCTGTTTCGGGTGCCAGTGACGCTATCAATAACGCAATTCATACCGGTGCGACCAACCTTGGCCAAGCCCAGACGGACTTGGGCCAAAACGCGCTGCCGAAGGCCTCGAGCGCGCTCGACTCTTTTGCTGCCGTTTCGGGCGACCTGACCGGTATCGTCTCGGGTATGACACCTACACTTGCAAATGCGCGCGGCACGTTGGCGCAGCTTAGCGCTACGCTCGGCCAGGCCAAGACCACGCTGTCCCAGACCGATTCCTCGCTTGCCAAGGTCCAGGACAAGCTTGCAACCGCCGCCAATGACATCGCGGCGCTGCAGACCTCCGAGTCCATGGGCGAGCTGGCCGATCTGATGGGCGTCGATGTCAATGACGTGGCAGATTTCATGGCGTCTCCGGTTGAGTTGACGTCCAAGTCAATCTATCCGGTCAAGAGCTTTGGCTCGGGCATCGCTCCCTTCTACACCAATCTGGCGCTTTGGGTGGGCGGCTATGTGCTCATCGCCATTTACAAGCTCGAGGTCGACCGTGAAGGTGTTGGCAGCTTTACGGCGCGCCAAGGCTACTTTGGCCGCTGGTTGCTCATGGTGATCCTGGGCGCGTTGCAGGCCATCATCGTTACGGTAGGCGATCTGGTGATTGGCGTGCAGTGCGTCAGCCCGCTGCTGTTCGTGCTGGGCGGCATCGCCATTTCGTTCACCTACGTCAATATCATCTATGCGCTGTCCACCACGTTTAAGCATATCGGCAAGGCTATCGGCGTCATTCTCGTCATCGTGCAGATCCCGGGTTCGTCGGGCATGTACCCCATCGAGATGATGCCCGGCTTCTTCCAGTGGCTGCACCCGCTGCTGCCCTTTACCTACGGCATCAATCTGCTGCGCGAGACGGTCGGCGGCATGTATTCGTTCAACTACCTGTTTAACCTGTGCATTCTGGGCGTGTTCTTGATCGTGGCGCTCTTTATCGGCCTGCAGCTGCGTCCGCTGCTGCTCAACCTTAACCTGCTCTTTGATAAACAGCTCTCCACGACCGGTATGATGATTTGCGAGTCCAACGACCTGCCGCGCCAGCGCTACTCGCTGCGCACGGCCATGCGCGTCATGCTCGATTCCGATTCGTACCGTCGCGAACTGCTCGATCATGCGGTCGCCTTTGAACATCGCTACCCGTACTACATCAAGGGCGGTTTTGCCGCCGTGGTGGGCGTTCAGGTCCTGCTCTTTGTCCTGTCGACGGTTCTCGATATCGACAATAACGGCAAGATCATCCTGCTTGTCATTTGGATCATCTCGGTTATTGCCATCTGCGGCTGGCTTATCAATATCGAATATATCCGAGCGAGCCTCAATACCCAGATGCGCATCTCGGCGCTTTCGGATGAGGACCTGCGTCGCGAGATGCGCGAACACACGGCCGCCATTCCTGCCGCCCGCCACATGTTTGGCCTCAACGCCAGCGAGCGTGGTGCCAAGGGCGGCGATCAGTCCACGGGCCGCTTGCCGCATATCGGCTCGCACCATAAATCTCAGGGCAGCGACAGCACAGCCACAAATGATGGAGATACCACCGCGCTTGGCAAGCACTCCAAAGGAGGTGAGGCATAAATGAAGAACATCCTGCATCTGTTTAAGCGCGATGTCCAAAACGTGTCTCGCTCCGTGATCGGCTTGGTTGTCGTGATGGGCCTCATTATCGTACCGTGTCTGTACGCGTGGTTTAACATCGCCGGCAGCTGGGATCCGTACGGCAACACCGGCAATCTTAAGATCGCCGTGGTCAACACCGATGAGGGTTACGAGAGCGATTTGATCCCCGTCGAGGTTAACGTGGGCGAAAACGTGACCGCCACCCTACGCGGCAACGAGAGCTTCGATTGGGTTGTGCTCAACAATCGCGAAAAGGCTATCGAGGGCGTTAAGTCGGGCGCGTACTATGCTGCCGTCGTTATCCCCAAAACGTTTAGCGCTGACATGATGACGCTTTTCTCGACCGACGTGAAGCATGCCGATATCGAGTTCTACGAGAATCAGAAGGCCAACGCCATTGCGCAGATCGTGACCGAGAAGGGTTCGAGCGCCGTCCAGAGCCAGGTTAACGAAACTTTTACCGAGACCATTACGAGCATCGGTCTTAAGACGGTGTCCAGCCTGCTCGATTACATGAGCACCGACCAGGTCAGCAACTTTATCGCCAACCTGTCCTCGACGCTCGGCGATTCGATTGAGGACCTGCGAGACGTTCAGGCAAATGCTTCGTCGCTGGCGGGCATTTTGAGCTCCACGTCCGATTCGCTGACGTCGGCGAGCGGCATGCTCAAGCAGACTGGTGCCGTCGATGAGTCGACAAAGCAGCTCATGGAACATGCCAAAAGCGGCATCGATGATTCCAAAGAAGCGCTTAAGGCGGCAAACGATGCCATCGATGCCGCAATCGATGGAAGTGCTGGTTCGTTCGACAATGTGTCTGCCGAGCTCGCGAAGGCGTTCGACACCGCAAACCAGCATGTCGACCTTACGGTGTCCCAACTCAACGATGCCGCTGCGGCCCTCAATGCGCGCGCCAAGGATATCGATGCGATGGCCGATCAGCTCCGCAGCCTTGCCGACCAGGTGAGCGATGAGAATTTGAAGGACGGCCTCAAGTCCGCCGCGACGTCGCTGGGCAGAATCGCCGTTGAGTACCGCAACAATGCCAAGGATCTGGCGGCTACCGCGAAGTCTCTCTCCGATAGCATGGCCGAGGTCAACAACTCGCGTGCCGAGGTCGATCAGGCCATCGCTGATGCCAAGGCCGGCATCGCGGGTGCCAAATCCGATTACGATTCCACGTTCTCGGTTAAGGCCAAGGAGCTCAAGAAGACGGTTTCGGGCATTCTGGACTCGCTTGATGGCATCTCGGGCGACCTGGATAGCGCCGTAGGCGGCCTGACCGACGCATCCGGTTCGCTGGCAAAGGGCCTCTCCAAGGCTGCAAAGCTGGTCAACAAGGCTTCTGATCAGCTGGGCGAGGCGTCGGACAAGATCAGTGCGTTTAAGGACGAGCTCGACGGCGCCTTGATGTCGGATGATCTCGCCACGATCAAGACGATGATTGGCAACGATCCCGAGGGTCTGGCCGTGTCGCTTTCCGGCCCCGTCGCGCTCGATCGCAAGCCGGTCTATCCGATCCGCAACTACGGCTCGGCCATGGCGCCGTTCTACACGATTCTGTCGCTCTGGGTCGGCTCGATCGTGCTGGCGGCCATGATGAAGGTCTCGGTTGACGATGAGCTTATCAACGAGCTCATCCCCGTGCGCCTGCACGAGATCTACCTGGGCCGCTACCTGTTCTTTGGCGGTCTGGCCCTGCTGCAGGCAACGCTCGTGTGTGCGGGCGACATCCTGTTCTTTGGCATCCAGTGCGACGACCCGCTGCAGTTTGTGCTGGCGGGCTGGGTCGCGAGTCTCGTGTTCTCCAATATCGTCTACACGCTTACGGTTTCGTTTGGCGATATCGGCAAGGCGCTCGCCGTCGTGCTGCTGGTCATGCAGGTCGGCGGTTCGGGCGGCACGTTCCCCATCGAGATGACCGGTCCTGTGTTCCAGGCGATCTATCCGTTCCTGCCGTTCACTCACGGCATCAACGCCATGCATGCTGCCATGGCAGGCGCCTACCATATGGAGTACTGGGTTGAGCTGGGTATTCTGGCGAGCTATCTGATTCCGTCGCTGGCCCTGGGCGTCGTCTTCCGCCGTCCGGTCATCAAAGTCAACGACTGGATCATCGAAAAGCTGGAGTCGACAAAGCTAATTTAGTGCGGCAACGTTAACGCTGATGTAGCACTAATGCCAGCGAGCGAGCCGCATTTGCGCCAAGGTGACGTGAAATGAAAGGGCGCTGACCTTCTGGTCGCGCCCTTGAAATTGAACGTCAGATTGGCGTGAATGCGGCTCGCGCAGCGTCGGCCGGTCCGCCGTTCGGTAGAACGGCGGAACAAAACGCTTTAGTGGGCTGGATTGCGATGCAACGCCGGTTGTTGCTACAGTAGCGGGGCGTGCCGGGGGTCCGGTGCGCCCCGTTTTTATTTGACCATGAGGCGGCACGCAGCCATACGCGTGCGGACACCACGCCCAGATTGAGTGTGAGGATGTTCCATGGCCCAATACGCTGCCAACGAAATCGAAAACATGCCCGATAGCCCTGTCGCACGGGAGGACCTGGGCGCCGGCGGCACCTCCCGCGGCGCCGGCGCGCGTTCCCCGTTCTTCTGGAAGGTCTTGCTGCTATCGGTGGCGGTCATCTGGGGCTATTCCTTTACCACCATGAAAGATGCGCTCGACACCATTCCGGTGTTCGAACTGCTCTATATTCGTTTTCTTCCGGCTTCGCTGGTTATGTTCGCCATCTTCCACAAACGCATCATCGCGCACTTTAATGCCCGCAACCTTATCGTCGGACTTGGTATGGGCGCACTTATGTGGGGCGCGTACGGTTTGCAGACGATTGGCCTGGCACAGACCACGGCGGGCAAGAGTGCATTTTTGACGGGTACCTATTGCATCTTCGTGCCGTTTGCGAGCTACGTCCTAAGCGGCGAAAAGCTTACTCGTTACAACTTGGGCGCCGCGTTGCTGTGCCTGGCGGGCATTGGTCTGGTGGCGCTCGATAGCGTCGAGTTCAATGTCGGCGATGTCATCACACTGGGCGGTGCGGTCTTCTTTGCCATCCAGATGGCGGTGACCGCCAAGTATGGCCGCAAGATGGACATCAACGTCATCACGTTTTGGATGTTTGTGGGCAACGGCGTGCTGAGCCTGATCTCGTCGCTGTTATTCGAGACCCAAGCGCCGCTGTCCGTGTGGACGCCGAGCTTTATCGGTGTGATGGCGTTTCTATCGGTGGGCTGTACGTGTGTGGCTCTGCTCATCCAAAACGTCGGCCTGGCGCATGTCCCGGCCTCAACGGGCTCGCTGCTCCTTTCGATGGAGTCGCCTTCGGGTGTGCTGTTCTCGGTGCTGCTGATGGGGGAGGCGCTCACCTCGCGCCTGCTCGCCGGCTTCGCGCTCATCTTTCTTTCGATTATCTTGAGCGAGACGCATTTCGATTTTTTGCGTCGAAAGCCGCGTCCGCAATTGTAAACAATTTGTTGCGCCGCCTCCCGGGGCGGCATTTTTTATGCGTCGCCCTTAAAGTAGTACCTTGCACTTTACGCTATCAAAGTGCTTGCTGCAAAAACGTTACTGGAGGGCATCTATGGCACCAGCACTGTCCGATCTTCAACCGCAATCAGCGCCCAAGGCCACCGCGGCGGCGCAGACCGCTATCGGTGACGGTCTTGTTGCAGAAGCTCAGGCTTTTGCAGACGAGCTCGCTGCGTGGCGACACGATTTACATCAGATGCCCGAGCTGGGTAATAGCCTCCCGCAGACCTCTACGTATATCCAAGCGCGCCTGACCGAGATGGACATCCCATTTGCTACGCTCGTCGATGGTTCCTGCGTTGTGGGCCTTGTCGGCGCCGGTGCCGCCGCGGCCCAAGGCAATGGCATCTGCACGAATGAGCAGGCCGGTACGGTCATCATGCTGCGTGGCGACATGGACGCCCTGCCCGTTGCCGAGGAATCCGGCGAGTCCTTTGCATCCACCAACGGCTGCATGCACGCTTGCGGTCACGATATGCACGCGACGGCGCTGCTTGGTGCGGCTCGTATGCTCAAAGCGCGCGAGGCAGAGCTTGTTGATGCCAACGCTACGGTCAAGTTGCTGTTCCAGCCGGGCGAGGAAACCTTTGAGGGTGCCCGCGCCGCCATCGCCGACGGTCTGCTGCAGAACCCGCGTCCTCAGGTCGCCTTTGCCATGCATGTCAATAGCCAGTCGCCGCTCGGCCTGGTGCTCTACGGCAGCCCGGCGCTCTCGGGCGTGTACGGTTTTCGTATCACGCTTCAGGGCAAGGGCGGCCATGGCTCGAGCCCCGAGATTTGCATCGACCCCATCACGGCCGGCGTGCATGTGCATCTGGCGCTCCAGGAGCTTATCGCTCGCGAAGTGCCGGCGGCCAAGGAGGTCGCACTGACCGTGGGTAAGTTTGCCGGTGGCCAAGCGGCCAACGTCATCCCAGATACCTGCGTGCTCGAAGGCACGCTGCGCGGCTTTGACGTCGAGCTCATGGAGCACCTCAAGACCCGCATCGCGGAGGTCGTAAACGGCGTTGCCACAACATATCGTACGTCGGCGACCATCGAGACGCTTTCGGATGTTCCGCCGCTTGTACTCGACAGCGATATGACTCAGGTGTCGCTTGGCTACGTGGGCGCAGTGCTGCCCAAGGCGGCTTTCTTGCCGCTTTTCCATGCCATGGCGAGTGAGGACTTCGCGCTTATCTCGAGCGAGATTCCGAGTGCGTACTTTACCGTGGGCGCGGCCGTAACCGACACGGACGAACACTTTGCCCAGCACCATCCCAAGGCACGTTTTAACGATGCCGAGCTGCCGCTCGGTGCTGCGGCTTATACCGCCGTCGCTTTGGGCTATATCGCCGACCACCGGTAGCACCCAACCTTGCCTTTCAAGCCTGCGGGCATGGCCGTAAGGCCTATGCCCTTGTCTTTCAAGGCAATCTTGGGCACTACCGGCGCCCGGCGCCGGCTATTCGTTTGTTAAATAAGGAGCAGTATGCCCCAGCAGCGTAAGTTCTTCCCCGGCTGGCTCGTGGTGGCCTCCGGCTTCGTGATCATGGCCACGTGCTACACGATTTTCGTCAACTGCATGAGCCTGTTCCAGCCGCTCATCGTCAGCGACTTGGGAATATCTCTTGCGCAGTACAACATCTCCAATGCGATCTCTACCGTGGTGAGCGTTATCGGATCGCTTGTCATTGGCCATGTTGCCGATAAGGTGAGTGGCCGCGTATTGGGCTCGCTCACCGTTATCGCTACCTCTGCCGTTCTTGCCAGCATGAGCTTTGTCGGTGAGCTGTGGCAGGTCTACGTGCTCTTTGCCGTTTCGGGCTGCTTCGCTGTGGCCTCGACCCGCCTGCTCATCAGCCTAGTGACCGCCAACTGGTTTACCGCCAAGCGAGGCCTTGCCATCTCCATCGCACTTTCGGGCTCGGGCTTTGGCGGCGCTATTCTCTCGCCGATCGTGAGCTCGCTTATCGTGAGTGTGGGCTGGCGCTCTGCGTTCCTGGTACTCGCTGCCGTCTGCATGGTGGCGGCACTGCCCATCACGGCCTACTCCTTCCGCACTAAGCCTTCCGAGATCGGCCTTAAGCCGCTCGGCGAGAACCCGGACGATCCGTCCGTCTCGACGGCTGGCGACAAGGACGAGCACACGGCGCCCGAGGTTAGCGTCGGCTGGTCTCGCATCAAGAAGAGCCCGGCGTTTTGGCTGCTTGTCGTCGCCTTCCTCTTTATGGGTCTCGTTAACGGCGCCATCTTGCCCAACCAAGTCACCAACATGACGAGCGTTACCGTCAACGGCGCCAAGATCGTCACGGGCGGCCACGATCCCATGTGGGCCGGTACGGTGCTTTCGGCCTATATGGTCACCGTCGTTATCGCCAAGATTTCGCTCGGCGCCATCTACGATCGCTTTGGCCTGCGCTTTGGCAACGTGCTGGGATCCGTTGCGTGTATTGTCGCCTGTGTGGCGCTGTGCTTCCCCGCGACCGATCTTGGTCCCATCGTGGCTGCCGTGAGCTTTGGCGTCGGAACGTGCATGGGCACCATCACGCCTACTATTGCCGCGTCCAAGCAGTTTGGCATGGCCGACCTCGGCAAGGTCACGGGTACCATCACCTCGCTCGAGATGGTCGGCGGCACCGTGGGCGCCATTGTCTCGGGCGTGCTGTTCGACGCCACGGGCTCCTTTGCGAGCACCTGGATCGTGTGCTTGGCGTGCTCCGTGGTCATGCTCGTGTTCCTGCTGGTATCCGAGCCCATCGCCGCCAAGCTGCGCGCGAGCGTGGCGGGGGAGTAAGCACGCTGCCGCGTTTGCCGGCTCACCCAACTCTGCCCGCGGCGGTCTTGGGAGCCGAATGGATGCTCGTACCATCATTCGGTTTCCAAGGTCGCCGCAGGCCAAAGGACGATCCCTATTCCTCCGTCCCCAAGGAATCACGTGATCCGAAGGGGACGGAGGAAAAGGGATCACAAACAGCGGCGGCGCGTCTGGCCGAACGAGTCCCCATACCCTCGTTCGGTCAGACGCGCCACCGCTGTTTGTGTTTGTGCCGTATAATGACCGTTACCTATGACGCGATACAAAAGAAAGGTGTTTGCCCATGCAGGCACAGAAGGCGGAGGGAACCCGCGACCTTATCGGCGCCGAGATGCGCGCCTGGCAAAAGATGCAGCAGATTGCGGCCGGCGTGTTCGAGCCGTTTGGTTTTAAACCCATCGAGACGCCCGCGATCGAGCAGGTGGACGTGTTTGTCCACGGTATCGGCCAGTCGACCGACGTCGTGCGCAAGGAAATGTTCCGCGTGTTCAGCGGTGCCAACCTGGAGCGCGTCTTTACCGAGGGCACCGACACCAAACTCAAGCCCAAGCAGCGCCTGGCGCTTCGCCCCGAGGGCACGGCCGGCGTGGTGCGCGCTGTCGTCGAGAACAATCTGGTGCCCCAGGGCTCCACGCCGTTTAAGGCGTACTACGCCGAGGCCATGTTCCGCGGCGAGCGTCCCCAGAAGGGCCGCCTGCGCCAGTTCCACCAGGTGGGCATCGAGTGGCTCGGCGCTCCCGATCCGGCGGCAGACGCCGAGTGCATCATCATGCTCATGGAGTTTTACAAGCGCCTGGGCTTCGATCTTTCCAAGCTTCGTCTGCTCATTAACTCGATGGGCGACGCTCAGTGCCGTCCGGCTTACCGCGAGCAAGTCAAGCAGTTTATCCTCGATCACGCAGACGAGATGTGCGATGAGTGCCGCGAGCGCGCCGAGCTCAACCCGCTGCGTGCCTTTGACTGCAAGAACGACCACTGCCGCGAGATCATGGCCGAGGCTCCGCTGATGGGTGACAACCTGTGCGATGAGTGCCGCGAGCACTACGAGCAGGTCAAGCGCTATCTGGATGCCGCCGGTATCGAGTATGTCGAGGATCCCACCTTGGTGCGCGGCCTGGACTACTACACCCGTACTGTCTTTGAGGTCGAGGCCCCTGGCGCCGGCGTCGGCTCCATCGGCGGCGGCGGCCGCTACGATGGCCTGGTCGAGCTCGAGGGTGGCAAGCCCACGGCGGGCGTCGGCTTTGCTGTCGGTTTTGAGCGCGCCCTGCTGGCCCTGCAGGCCTTTGGCAGCGATTTGGGTGCCGATGAGGCCCCGTGCGTCTATGTCGCCAACGCCGGCAAGGAGCTGCGTCAGAACGTCTTTGCCATTACGCAGGAGCTTCGCGCCGCAGGTATCGTGACCGAGGCCGACTATCAGGGTCGTTCGCTCAAGGCCCAGTTTAAGCAAGCCGATAAGGTAGGCGCCAAGCTCATCTTGGTCCTGGGTGGCGACGAGCTTGCCGCCGGCAAGGTCAAAGTGCGCGACATGCAGAGCCATGACGAGGTGCTCGCCGATCTGGACAACGTCGTCGAGGCGGTTCGCGAGCGCCTGTAGCGCATCTTTTTGAGCTTCGGGCCTGCTAACGTGCCCTGCTCATGGAGAGCGATTGTTACGGGGGTGTTTCGCTTTTATGCGGAATGCCCCCGTTTACGTATGCCGCTCACCGAGAAATACGACCATTTAGGGCAAAAACCTTTGCAATGCAGAAAATACTTTTGTGTGGTAAAGCGCAATCAGTGTCGAAAGTATTTCTCAAGCGCCTATAATGAATACCGCATGTTACGTGCATAGAAGGAGGAATGGGAGGAAACGTGGCTGAGAACCTAAGCAACCAGTCTGTACCCGAAGCCGCGGCGCGTGTCGCTGCCGTGGTCAACCGCCTCGTTAACCGAATCGGCTCGAATGCCGAGTCCAGGGAGCGTCTCGCCGAGATCGAGATCCCCGAGGAGCTGCGCGACAATCTGGCGCTGTTCTTGCGCCTGGAGCGCCGTGTGCTTAGCGAGTATGATCCCGAGATCGCGGACCTGTTCGACAAGATTTTGACAGCCGAGATTGTGGTCAATGCCGGCAACCCCGGTACCTGCGCTGCCGACGAAGCCGTCGACAAGCAGGGCGTGCCCACCGCCGACGAGCCCACTGCCGTGGCATTTCGTGAGGTCGTCGATTTGATCGACAGCCTGCCGCTCGATAAGCAGCAGGTCATCGTTCGCGCCTTTACGAGCTTTTTCCATCTGGCAAACCTGTCGGAGGAGAACTACCGTGTGGCGCAGCTGCGCGAGCGCGAGGCCGGTGCGTCGACCGATACCGAGGTCGATCCTGCCAACGAGCTTACCGTTGCCTATCACCAGCTGGTGAATGAGCTGGGTGTCGAGGGTGCCAACGAGCTGCTCGACAAGCTCGAGTTCCACCCTGTCTTTACCGCACATCCCACCGAGGCCCGTCGTAAGGCCGTCGAGGGCAAGATCCGCCGTATCTCCAACCTGCTGGAGGAGCGTCCGCGTCTGGGCGGCTCCGACCTGGTGGAGAACGAGCGCCATATGCTGCAGGAGATCGACGCCCTGGTGCGTACGAGTCCCATCGCGCTCAAGAAGCCCACGCCGGTCGAGGAAGCCGATACCATCATCGACATCTTCGATAACACGCTGTTCGACGTTATCCCCGTTATCTATCGTCGTTTTGACGATTGGGTGCTGGGCGACAAGGCCGGTACTGTGCCGCCGCTGTGCCCGGCGTTCTTCCATCCCGGCAGCTGGATCGGTTCCGACCGCGACGGTAACCCCAACGTCACCGCCAAGGTGAGCCGTGAGGTCGCCGCCAAGTACTTTACGCACATGGTGCTCAAGCTCGAGGACAAGTGCCGCCACATCGGCCGCAACCTCACGCTCGAGGCTACCTACAGCAAGCCGTCGGCCGAGCTCATTAACCTGTGGAACCATCAGGTCGAGATGAGCCCTCGTTACACGGCCCGCGCCGAGCTGATCTCCGAGCACGAGCCACATCGCGCCGTCATGCTCGTCATGGCCGACCGCCTGAACGCCACCGTCCGTCGTATCACCGACACCATGTACCACAGCGCCGACGAGTTCCTGGATGACCTGCGCGTCGTCCAGCGTTCGCTGGCCGCCTGCGGTGCCGTCCGTGCTGCCTACGGCCCGGTCCAAACCATCATCTGGCAGGTCGAGTCCTTCGGCTTCCATATGGTCGAGATGGAGTTCCGTCAGCACTCCGTGGTGCATGCCCGCGCCCTTAAGGATATCCACGAGAACGGTATCCATGGCGACCTGCAGCCCATGACGCGCGAGGTCATCGATACCTTCCGCGCTATCGGCTCCATCCAAAAGCGCTACGGCAAGAAGATGGCGCACCGCTACATCATCTCGTTTACCAAGAGCGCTCAGCATGTGGCCGACGTCTTTGAGCTGGCGCACCTGTCCTTTGCACACGAGGAGGATGTCCCCGAGCTCGACGTGATCCCGTTGTTCGAGCAGCTCGAGGACCTCGAGGGCTGCGTCGACGTGCTCGATCAGATGCTTACGCTGCCCGTGGTGCAAAAGCGCCTTGCCCAGACCAACCGCCGCATGGAGGTCATGCTGGGCTATTCCGACTCTTCCAAGGATGCCGGTCCTACCACGGCCATGCTCGCGCTGCACTCCGCGCAGGAGCGCATCGCCAAGTGGGCAGAGAAGAACGATATCGACCTGGTGCTCATGCACGGTCGCGGCGGTGCCGTGGGCCGTGGCGGCGGCCCGGCCAACAAGGCCGTGCTGGCGCAGCCCAAGGGTTCGGTCAACTGCTTCTTTAAGCTTACCGAGCAGGGCGAAGTCATCTTTGCCCGTTACGGCAACCGCACGCTGGCTCAGCGCCATGTTGAGTCCGTTGCCGCCGCAACGCTTTTGCAGTCGGCCCCGAGTGTCGAGAAGACCAACACCGAGACCACGCAGAAGTTCTGGGATATGGCCGAGAAGCTCAACACTGCAAGCCACGAACGCTATCTGGACCTGCTGAACACCGAGGACTTTACACCGTGGTTCTCGACCGTGACGCCGCTGACCGAGGTCGGTCTGCTGCCGATCGGCTCGCGTCCCGCCAAGCGCGGTCTGGGCGCCAAGTCGCTCGATGACCTGCGTACCATCCCGTGGATCTTCAGCTGGAGCCAGGCGCGCATTAACCTGGCCGCTTGGTACGGTCTGGGCACCGCCTGCGAGCAGCTTGGCGATCTTGACCAGCTCAAGGCTGCCTACCAGGAGTGGCCGTTCTTCCGCACCTTTATCGACAACATCGAGATGTCGATTGCTAAGACCGATCAGCGCATCGCCAAGATGTATCTGCATCTGGGCGACCGCGATGATCTGTCCAAGAAGGTCTTTACCGAGATGCAGCTCACCCGTAAGTGGGTCCTTGCCATCGTCGGTGATGAGTGGCCGCTGCAGCGTCGTCGCGTGCTCGGCTGCGCCGTTCGCGTGCGTAACCCCTACGTCGACGCCCTGTCCATCGCCCAGGTCCGCGCCCTTCGCGAGGTGCGTATGAACCAGGACGAGATGGCCGAGGAGAAGAAGGCCGAGTACATGAGCCTGATTCTTTCGACTGTGACCGGCGTCTCGGCAGGATTGCAGAACACGGGGTAATCGATAGCCCTGTAGTCGTCCGGGCCCGCCATCAGTTTTCTTTTAGGCACGTCCTCGGACATGCAAGAAGCCCTCGCTGCGCACTTCGTGCGGCGAGGGCTTCTTGCGTCCTGCGGAGTGTGCCTAAAAGAAAACTGATGGCGGGCCCTGCGATGTCCGGTCTTCGGCGGATTACTGGCTGGGGGAATATTGGTGCGCTTCGCGCGCTTTGGATGGGGTCTGTCCCGGCGGCGCGTTTGGCGCTTCGCGCCGCGCGCCTTATCGATCGGGATTGAGATGCATGTGGTGCTTCTCGCCTTACGACTGTAGCGGCCGCGGTCCCGTTTGGGATCGCGGCCATTTTGGTGTGGGTCAAATATGAACGTTGTGTTAATGAGTCGGTGGACGGTGGTGTTTTTCGGTGAGCGGCGTATCCTTCCAACGGTTAATCTAGTGTGTCAGTTGAAAGGAAGAGGGCGCTCGTCATTGTTTGAATGTGAACTACCGTTTGACCACAAGACGTTGCATCTGGAGCTCGAGGATAAGAATTTCGCGGGTGTGATGGAAGGTCATCAAAACGAGTTTAAGACTACAAAATCGCAGGAAAAGCTGGTAGAGGAGTCACTTGCCAACCCTTATGGCTCGCCTTCGCTCGAGGAGCTTTGTGCTGGCAAGAAGGATATCGTCATCATTAGCTCCGATCATACGCGTCCCGTTCCCTCGCGTGTGACGATGCCTATTCTGCTGCATCACCTCCATTCCGCTGCGCCCGAGGCTCGAGTGCGTATTTTGGTTGCTACGGGTATGCACCGTCCGTCGACGCACGAGGAACTCGTCAACAAGTATGGCGAGGAGATTGTTGCCAACGAGGAAATCGTTATGCACGTCGCGACTGACGACAGCATGATGAAAAAGATTGGCACCCTGCCTTCTGGTGGCGAGTGCATCATCAACAAGATTGCCGCCGATTGTGACCTGCTGCTTGCCGAGGGCTTTATTGAGCCGCACTTCTTTGCCGGTTTCTCTGGTAGCCGCAAGTCTGTCCTGCCTGGCATCGCCAGCTACAAGACCATCATGTACAACCACAACGGTCAGTTTGTGAACGATTCCCATTCGCGTGCCGGCAACCTGTGCCACAACCACGTGAGCGAGGACATGTTTGCCGCTGCCGAGATGGCTCACCTTGCCTTTGTGCTTAACGTGGTGCTCAACGGCAAGCACGAGGTCATCGGCTCCTTTGCCGGCGACATTCACAAGGCGCACGAGGCCGGCTGTGAGTTCGTGAAGAGCCTTGCCGGCGTTGAGCCCGTTGAGTGCGAGATTGCCATCACCACTAACGGCGGCTACCCGCTCGACCAGAACATCTATCAGGCCGTGAAGGGCATGTGCTCTGCCGAGGCTACGCTTCCCGAGGGCGGCGTGATCATCGACGTCGCCGGTTGTGCCGACGGCCACGGTGGCGAGGGCTTCTATCACAACATCGCCGACAACGATCCGGCGGAGTTTGAGCGCGCCTGCATCGACCGTCCTAAGGACGAGACCCTGCCCGACCAGTGGACGAGCCAGATCTTTGCCCGCATCCTGGCGCATCACCCTGTGATCATGGTCACCGACCTGTGCGATCACCAGATGATCAAGGATATGCACATGACGCCGGTCAACACCCTCGATGAGGCGCTCAAGCTCGCCTTTGAGATGAAGGGTGCCGATGCCAAGGTGGCCGTCATTCCCGATGGCCTGGGCGTTGTCGTCGCTCAGCACTAGTACGCGGCCTAAACGAATCGTTTATAACCGACAAGAAAGATAAGGTTTTATGCTTACCAAACTCCTCTGCGAATTCGGCGCAACGGCCCTCATGATCATCTTTGGCGTGGGCGTGCACTGCGATACCGTGCTCAAGGGCACCAAGTATCAGGGTTCCGGCCATATGTTTGCCATCACCACTTGGTCTTTTGGCATCTCGGTCTGCCTGTTTGTCTTTGGCGGCGCCGTGTGCATGAACCCGGCTATGGTGCTTGCCCAGTGCATCGTAGGTCTGGTGCCGTGGGGCAGCTGCATCCCCTTCATGATCGCCGATATGCTCGGCGGCTTTGTGGGCGCTGTAATCGCTTGGCTTATGTACGCCGATGAGTTCAAGGCTTCCGAGGGCGTCGTCGACCCCATTGCCCAGCGCAACATCTTCTCGACCAACCCCACCACCGAGGGCACCAACTATGCCCGTAACTTCTTCTGCGAGGCTATCTGCACCTTCGTGTTCATCAGCGCCATCCTTGCTGCCGCTAGCCGCGCCGGCGAGAACGTTTTGATGCTCGCTATCTGCGTCGGTCTGATCGTTTGGGCTGTTGGCATGGGCATGGGCGGTATCACCGGCTTCGCCATGAACCAGGCTCGTGACCTTGGTCCTCGCATGGCCTATCAGGTGCTGCCGATCAAGAATAAGGCTGACAACAACTGGAAGTACGGCCTGCTCGTTCCTGGCATCGCTCCGTTTATCGGTGCCGCTCTGGCCGCGCTGTTTGTGCATGGTTTCTTGGGCATGTTCTAGGCCAAGACAATTGATATAACGCCCGGGTCCGGCATAGGTTAACTTTCCGCCGCGTCCTCGGACATGCAAGAAGCTCCCGCTGCGCACTTCGTGCGGCGGGAGCTTCTTGCGTCCTGCGGAATGCGGCGGAAAGTTAACCTATGCCGGACCCTGCGGGAATCCAGTTGCCTTCGAACAAGCAGCCCAACATATATATCTGAATATAGATGGGAGGGGCTTGTTGCTGTTGGGGGCGTTGAAGTGTGAATGACACTTTGGGATGCGTGGCGGCCTGGGTTGGGTCGATGATTTGGGATGAGCTTCTTACTTAGGTGAAGAGGGGCTTTATGGCTGAGAGGTAGTCTTTGGCTACGTCGGCTTTGTTTGCTTGGAAGTTGTGCCAGGCCCACCATTGGACCATTCCTACGAAGCTTGAGGCTATGTGGTGTAGTAGGAAACTGCGGTCCATGGTGGCGGCGGGGCCTTGGGGGCCGTTGGGGACGGTTTCGGCTGCGCGCGACATGATGGTCTTGCGGAGGCAGTCGGCGAAGACGCGTGAGCCGGCGCCGGCTACGAGGGCTCGAACGCCCTGACGGCGTTCCCAGAGGTTGTTGAGGATATGCTCGACTTGCACGAGTGGGTCGTCGAGCGGCGTACCATCGTCGTCGAGGGCGTGGGTGCAGATGTCGCTCACGAGCTCGGACAGTAGGTCGTCTTTGCTCTTAAAGAGGCCGTAGAATGTCGCGCGGCCTACGTGGGCGCGCGCGATGATGTCGCCGACGGTGATCTTGCCGTAGTCCTCTTCGCGCAGCAGCTCGGAGAACGCCGAAACGATGGCAGCGCGGCTTTTTGCCTTGCGGGCATCCATGGCTATGCGTCCGCGTGAACGAGCAGGCAGCGGAGCGTACCGGAGCAACCCTCGTAGGGGCGCTTGCCAGCGCCGTAGCCGACGGCTTCGATGCGGTAGCGTGAGGGCAGTTGGTCGGACGTACGCAGCGCGGTGACGATGGCGGCGCCCGTGGGCGTCACGAGCTCGCCGGCGACCGGTGCGGGCGTGAGGGCGATATTGCCCGCCTGGCACAGGTTGACGACAGCGGGGACGGGAATGGGCATGAGGCCGTGGGCACAGTGGATGGTGCCGTGGCCCTCGGAGAGCGACTCGACGACAATATCCTCGATGCCCAGGTCATCGAGGCAGATGGCGACAGAGCAGACGTCGACGATGGAATCGACGGCGCCTACCTCGTGGAACATGACGGTCTCGGGCGTTTTGCCGTGGGCCTTGGCCTCGGCGGCGGCGAGCGCGGTAAAGATGGCGAGCGCACGACGCTTGGCGCCATCGCTTAACTGCGAGCCGTCGATGATGGCGGTGACGTCCGCCAAAGAACGATGGTGATGGTGGTGGGCGTGATGATGGCCCTCGTGGCCATGGCCGTGGGTCTCATGATCATGCTCGTGTGTGTGCTCGTGTTCGTGTTCGTGTTCACCATGATCATGATGGTGGTGCTCATGCTCATGTGTGTGCTCGGCAGCTGCTTCGTTGCCGTAGAGCCAGGCCATGTCGTGGTCGTGGTTCTCGAGCTCCTCTGCAAGCTGGACGTCAAAGTCGCAGGCGTCGATGCCATGCTTGTTTGCACGCGTGACGGCGATCGAAAAGCCGTCGACCGGCAGCGTGGCGAGCTGTTCGCGCAGGTGCCCCTCGCTGGCGCCCAGGTCGAGCAGGGCTGCGACGGTCATATCGCCGCTGATGCCCGAGGTGCCGTCGATGATAAGCGTGTGCTGATGGTTGGACATGGAATGCTCCTTAACGGGCGCAGGGTGTGCCGGCGCTCAGATGATTGATAAGACTTGCCTGGTAGGCGGCACCGAAGCCGTTGTCGATATTGACGACCGAAACGCCGCTGGAGCAGGAGTTGAGCATGGCGAGCAGCGCGGCTACGCCACCAAAACTCGCGCCGTAGCCCACGCTGGTGGGAACGGCGATGACCGGACAGCTCACCAGACCGCCGATAACGCTCGCCAACGCGCCCTCCATGCCGGCGATGGCGATGACCACCTGCGCCTGTGCAAGTTCCTCGGCATGCGCGAGCAGGCGGTGCAGGCCGGCAACACCCACGTCGTAGAGGCGGTCGACCTCGTTGCCATAGAATTCGGCCGTCAACGCGGCTTCCTCGGCGACGGGCAAGTCGCTCGTGCCGGCGCAGGCGACGACGATGCGTCCGTTGCCGGTAGGGGAGGGCTTGCCGCCCACGAGGGCGAGCTGTGCGTCCGGGACATATCCCAGGTCGATGCCGTTGTCGAGGAGCTTCGAGGTACGGGCCGCTTTTTCGCTGTCCAGGCGCGTGACCAGGATGCGCTCCTGGCCGGCATCGCGCAGCGCCTCGATAATGGCGGCAATCTGCTCGGCGGTTTTACCGGCACCGTAGACAACCTCGCCGGCTCCCTGGCGCACCCCGCGTGAAAGATCGAGCTGTGCAAAGCCCAGGTCGGCGGTCGGCGCCGTCTGGAGGCGCGTGAGGGCGACTGCCGGGGTGACTACTCCGCCGGCAACATCGCTCAGCAATTGCTCAAGATCTCGCTTATCCATATATGTTCCCTTCGACGGCGCAAAGTCTAGCACTCAAAGGGTATGTTTCCGAACACTAAGACAAAATTGTTCGGAAACTATAGGACAGACTGATTCTCTTGTTAGAAGGATCGACTAGTCGCGCAGGATGATGTCCATGGCGAGCATCAGGTTGCGCTCATCGATGGCAAACGGGGCGGCTTCGCGCGTTTTGGGCTTGGCGCAAAACGCGATGCCCGTGCCCGCGGCCTGAATCATGGGGATGTCGTTGGCGCCGTCACCGATCGCGACGGTGTGGGCCATGTCGACACCGCACTCAACCGCCCAATCCAGCAGCTGGATGAGCTTGGATTCCTTGGTCACGATGTCTGCCGCCAGCTTACCGGTGAGCTTGCCGTCCACGACCTCTAGGCGGTTAGCCAGGCAAAAATCGATGCCCGCGGCGGCCACGATCTTGTCGGCCACCTCATGGAAGCCGCCGCTTACCACGCCGACCTTCCAGCCCTTGCTGTGCGCTGAGCGCACAAGCTCCAGCGCGCCAGGAGTAAACGTCACGCGCTCAAAGGTACGCTCGAACACACTCTCGTCCAAGCCGGCAAGCAGCCCCACGCGCTCCTCGAGCGCCTGCTTAAAGTCCAGTTCGCCGCGCATGGCGCGCTCAGTGATCTTCGCCACTTGCTCGCCTACGCCGGCCTCCTCGCCCAACAGGTCGATGACCTCCTGGTTGATGAGCGTGGAGTCGATATCCATAACAATGAGCCGTGCAGTCATGACGGGCCTTTCCAAGTGCTGTTTTATTGGGGCATATTGTCGCACGTGACGCGTGCAGACGGGTGCCGCGACGCATCAATTGTTTCGTCTCCGTCAAGTCTTTGGGCAGGAGCCACTTTTCCGCGGCACATCGACACAGGTGCGATAAGATAGAACGCCATGTCTGGCTGCGCGGTTTACGCAGGCTGGGCAAATCTGTACGACGCCGCCCGGAACGACACGGGGCGGCACAGATCCATAAAGGAGGATCACTGGTATGAGCCAGACCCGTCCCATCGATGAGCATTCCATGCACACCCGTACCTGCGGCGAGCTTCGCTTCGAGAACGTGGGCGAAGAGGTCACCCTCACCGGTTGGGTGAGTCGTCGCCGCGACCACGGCGGCCTTATCTTCTGCGACCTTCGTGACCGCGAGGGCATCACGCAGCTCACCTTCGACCCCGAGCACTCCGACGGCGATGCCTTTAAGATCGCCGAGACCATGCGTCCCGAGTGGCCCATCAAGATCCACGGCGTCGTGCGCGCTCGTGGTGAGGAGACCACCAACACCAAGCTCGCGACCGGCGAGATCGAGGTCCTGACCGACCACGCCGAGGTGCTCAACACGTCCGTCACCCCGCCGTTCCAGATCGAGGACGGCATCGAGACGAGCGAGGACACCCGCCTGCGCTATCGCTATCTGGACCTCCGTCGTCCCGAGATGATGGCCAACCTCAAGCTGCGCTCCGACTTTACCTTTGCCATTCGGGAGGCGCTGCACAACCGTGAGTTCATGGAGGTCGAGACGCCCTCCCTGTTCAAGTCCACGCCCGAGGGCGCTCGCGACTTCATCGTTCCCAGCCGTATTCAGCCGGGTAACTTCTACGCCCTGCCGCAGTCCCCGCAGCTCCTGAAGCAGCTGCTCATGGTCGGTGGCGTCGAGCGCTACTACCAGGTTGCCAAGTGCTTCCGCGACGAGGACCTGCGTGCCGACCGTCAGCCCGAGTTCACCCAGGTCGATATCGAGATGTCCTTCGTGGACCAGAACGACGTCATGAGCGCGCTCGAGGAGGTCCTGGCCGACGCCTTCGGCCGCATGGGCGTCGAGATGCCTACGCCGCTGCGTCGTATGGACTACTGGGAGGCCATGGACACCTATGGCTCCGACAAGCCCGATACCCGCTATGGCATGCACCTGGTCGACCTGACCGACATCTTCGCCAACTCCAAGTTCAAGGTCTTTGCGACTGCCGCAAACGAGGAGGGCTCTGTCGTCAAGGCCATCAACGCCAAGGGCGCCGGTGCCTGGGCACGTGCCAAGATCGATAAGCTTGCCGGCGTGGCCTCCACGTTTGGCGCCAAGGGCCTGGCCTGGATTGCTTTCCGCGAGGACGGCTCTATCAACAGCCCCATCGTCAAGTTCTTCTCGGACGAGGAGATGGCGGCTCTGCGCGAGCGCATGGATGTCGAGCCCGGCGACCTTGTGATGTTCGCCGCCGGCCCGCGCTTGCTCTCCGACGAGATCCTGGGCGGCATGCGTTCGCACATGGCCAATGCGCTCGAGATCAAGCGCGAGGGCCACGACTTCCTGTGGGTCGTCAACTTCCCGCTGTTCCACTGGGACGAGGATCGCAAGGCCTATGCTGCCGAGCACCAGCCCTTTACCCTGCCGACCGAGACCGACATCGCCAAGATCGAGGCCGACCCGTTGGCAGCCGGTTCTTGCACCTACGACTTTGTCATGGACGGCTTTGAGGCCGGCGGCGGCGGTATGCGTATCCACAACGCCGAGATGCAGATGTCCATGCTCAAGCTCCTGGGCTTTACCGAGGAGCGTGCCGAGTCTCAGTTCGGCTTCCTCATGGAGGCCCTCAAGTTTGGTGCGCCCCCGATGGGCGGTTTCGCTCTGGGCCTGGACCGCGTGTGCATGCTGCTCACCGGTTCCGACTCCATCCGCGACGTCATGGCGTTCCCCAAGACGGCCAGCGGCTCCGACCTTATGTCGGGCGCTCCGAGTGCCGTTAGCGGCGCCCAGCTCAAGGACGTCAGTCTGCGCCTGATGTAGGCGAGCGGCTACATCTTGCTTGCAACGAGGGAAGGACGTGTGTCTTCCCTCGTTTTTTATACGCCGAGATTGTGAGGGTATATAGGGTGACCGGGCGTCGCGGAAAGTGCGTCCCGGAATCTGGGTCCAGAACGGGTCGCGCTTTCCCAAAGGGGGTCCTCTGGGAAAGCGCGACCCAGAATTCGGCAAAATAATGGGGCACAGTTTCCGGTTGAGCTGTCTAACGGAAACTGTGCCCCAGAATGAGCACTCAAAACGGGGCAGGCTTTCCGTAACAACTGTCTGGCGGAAAGCCCGGCCCAGTTTCTTATAGCGAGTCTCTCTGGATCAGCTGCATGTGCATCACGGAGGTGGTGGGCTCGGCGCCCTTGATCATGTCGAGCGCAATGTTGGCGGCCATGTGGCCTTCTTCGCGCAGGGGCTGGCGGACGGTCGTGAGCGCGGGGACGCAGCGCGTCGCAATCTCGTGATCGTCGAAGCCGACGACAGAAATGTCCGCCGGAACGGATAGGCCTTCCTCGTTGAGTGCGGTGATGACGCCAGCCGCGATACGGTCCGATCCGCAGAGCACGCCATCGAAAGCAATCTCGCGCGCGAGGATCTGGTGCATGGCCTGATAGCCGTCTCCGTTGTTCCAGCCGGTATAGATAACGTTTGCGTCTGGGAGGTCTTCGCCCAAGACGGCGCGGTAGCCGCGCAGGCGGTCGACAACGGCGGGGTTGTCTTGCGGTCCCAACACGGCGACGATATCTTTGCGCCCTCGCTCCTTCATAGCGAGCGCTGCAAAGCGTCCGCCCTCTTCGTCGTCAGAGTAGACCGTCGAGAACACATCGCGATAGGGGTGGCCCTCGAGCTGGCCGCACAACACGGTGGGTACGCCCAGCTCGCGCAGCACCTCGAGCAGCTCGCTGCCCTTGTAGGGGGAGACGTCGATCACGGCGTCGAACGAGCGGCGCTCAAAGTGCTCGCGTGCGCGGTTGCGCTCATGCGTAGAAGACGCCTGCAAGATAACGGGCAGATAGGACGACTCCGACAGTTCCTCGGTAATGCCGCTCAAAAACTCGCTATAGGTGGGGTCGCTGAAGAGTTCACTCAGGGGCTCGGTCACGAGTACGGCGATGATTTCCGTGCGCCCGACAGCGAGCGCTCGGCCACGAGCGTTGGGGACAAAATTGACTTCCTTGGCCGCCGCGCGGACGCGCTTTTTGGTTTCCTCGCTAATGCGGGGCGAATCGTTGAGGGCGCGCGATGCCGTGGAGCGCGACACGCCGGCAGCTGCGGCAACCTCGGCAAGCGTAGGTGCGGTGCGAACTGGTTGGGTCATGGCGTCTCCTGGAAAATGTGGTCGATGTTGTCACTGATACGGGCTGGTGCGGATACAGCTTACTATAGTGCGCCTGAACAGCGTTCATGATATCCGGCCACTGGTGGCATTTCACAGTCAGGCTGCTGCTGAACATGGCTTGCAAGGGTGGGGCATAGATGGGCGCGGCCGTTGTCCGCTGCCTGGGAATGCTGTTTTGCGCTGAGTTTCGATACTCAGAGTGACATAAGTGTCGTGGTTGTACAACCGGTTGCACCGTTAATCCGGCGAAATCGACCGTTCAGCGGACAACCGGTTGCACAGTTTTTTGCATCGCCCGTAAGATAAGGACAACCGGTTGCACAAGAATCACTACGATGACGAAGGAGCATCACCATGGACGCCATTAACGATTGGGAAAACCAAGCGCTCACCCACAGGAACCGCCTGGCACCCCATGCGTACTTTATGGGTTACGAGACCGCCGATCTCGCCGCTACGTACAGCCGCGAGCTGTCGCGCGGGTTTGTCCAGCTGTCCGGCTCGTGGCAGTTCCGCCTCTTTGAGGGACCTGCTGCCGTTTCCAACGAGGAGCTCTCCACGTACGAGCCCGAGTGGGATCACGTGGAAGTTCCGCACCTGTGGCAGGTAGATGGCTACGGCAACCTTGCCTATACCGACGAGGGCTTCCCGTTCCCGGTGGATCAGCCGTTTGTTCCCTCCGATGACCCCACGGGCGTCTACCAGCGCATCGTCAACCTTCCCGCTGTTCCTGCCGGCGCTCGCGAGATCATTCGCTTCGACGGCATCGAGAGCTATGGCGAGCTGTACGTCAACGGTCAGTTTATCGGCATGACCAAGGGCTCGCGCCTGTCCGCCGAGTTCGACGTGACCGACGCACTTGTCGAGGGCGACAACCTTTTTGCGGTTAAGGTCTTGCAGTACAGCGATGGCAGCTACATCGAGGACCAGGATATGTGGTGGGCCTCGGGCATCTTCCGCGACGTGTACCTTATGCAGCGTCCCGCCGCGCATCTGGTAGACTTTAGGTTCCGCACGCACCGCGAGGGCGATACCGCTCTGATCACGCTCGATACGGTGGCCGAGGGCGCTTCCCGCATCGTGTTTACGCTCAGCGATGGCGAGAACGTGGTGGCTACGGGTGAGTGCGTCGACGGCCATGCCGAATGCAACGTGACCGATGCCCACTTCTGGAACCCCGAGGACCCCTTCCTCTATGACCTTACGCTTGAGGTCTACGACGGTGACGAGGTCAGCGAGTACGTTCCGCATCGCCAGGGTCTTGCCGAGGTGACGGTCGAGGGCAATCATATCTACCTCAACGGCACTTACTTTAAGATGCATGGCGTCAACCGCCACGATCACGACGATCACAAGGGCCGCGCCGTGGGCCTCGATCGCATGCGCCGCGACCTGGAGCTCATGAAGCAGCACAACATCAACGCGGTGCGCACGTCCCACTACGCCAACGACCCGCGCTTCTACGAGCTGTGCGATGAGTATGGCATCATGCTGGTCGCCGAGACCGATATGGAGAGCCACGGCTTCGAGAATATCGGCAATATCGCCCTGGTCACCGACGACCCGGCATGGGAGCCGGCCTACGTCGACCGTATTGAGCGCCTGGTGATGCAGGAGCGCAACCACGCCTGCATCATTATGTGGTCGATGGGCAACGAGAGCGGCTATGGCTGCAACATCCGTGCAATGTATGCCAAGGCTCACGAGCTCGATGGTCGTCCGGTCCATTACGAGGAGGACCGCAACGCCGATACCGTTGATGTCATTTCCACGATGTACTCCCGTGTTTCGCAGATGAACGACTTTGGCGAGCATCCGTTCCCCAAGCCGCGCATCAACTGCGAGTACGGTCACTCCATGGGCAACGGTCCCGGGGGCCTGTCCGAGTACCAGGAGGTCTTTGATCGCTGGGATTGCATCCAGGGCCAGTTTATTTGGGAATGGTGCGACCACGGTCTGGCTGCTGTGACCGAGGACGGCGTTGCCTACGATATGTATGGTGGCGACAACGGCGATTACCCCAACAACAGCAACTTCTGCATCGATGGTATGGTGTTCCCTTGGCAGCAGCCGAGCCCGGGCCTCACTGAGTATGGCCAGGTCATCTGCCCGGTTCGCATGGCCTACGATGCCGAGGCGGGCGAGCTGACTGTCACCAACAAGCGGTGGTTCACCACCCTCGAGGATGTCTGTCTGTCGGCGGAGACCCTGGTGGACGGCGACGTAGTGTGCCGCAAGACGCTCGTGCCCGGTGCGGTTGCCCCCGGTGAGTCCGTCCAGCTTCCGCTAGTGATTCACGAGGCCGCGGTAGGCGAGACCCTGCTGACCGTGCGCGCCTACACCATGGCCGCTCACGTCTGGTGCAAGCCGATGTTCCAACTGGGCGCAAGCCAGTTTGCCATCGCAAACCATCCGGCGCCGGCCATCGCCGCCCCCGCTCGTCCTGAGCTTACGGTCGAGGAGACCGAGCAGGAGATTCGCATTCACTCCCTCAATGGCGAGCTGACCTTCAGCAAGGTAAGCGGCACCGTGAGCGAGTGGAAGGCATCCGGCCGCGACGTCATGGCCTCCGGTCCCCAGGTTGGTTTTTGGCATCCGCTCGTCGACAACCACGCCCAGGAGTACGACTCCCTGTGGAAGGACAACTTCATCGATGTAATGCAGACGTCCACCCGCAAGGTTTCTTGGAAGCAGGACGGCAATGCGGTCGTCGTTACCGTGAGCCAGCGCATTGCTCCTCCCGTCCGTGCGTTCGGCATGCGCGTCGAGCTTGTCTACACCGTGCTTCCGAGCGGTCGCGTCGACCTCAAGGTTTCCGGCGAGCCTTACGGCGACTATTCGGACATTATCCCGCGCATCGGCATCTCCTTCGAGGTCCCCGGTTGCGATCGTGCCGTCGAGTGGTATGGCCACGGCCCGGGCGAGAACTATCCGGACTCGCTGTGCGCCAACCCGGTCGGCCATTACCGCACTACGGTCGACGACATGTTCACGCCGTATGTCATGCCCCAGGATTGCGCTAACCGCGAGGGCACCCGTTGGGTCGCCCTGCGCTCCAGCCACGGTGACGGCGTGTTGGTGACTCGTCCGACCGACGCCGCTTCCAACCCGTTCTCGTTCTCGGCATGGCCCTATAGCTGCGAGGCCATCGATAACGCCAAGCACGTCTACGACCTTGTCAAGGGTGACACGGTCACGGTCAACATCAACGACCAGCTGCTCGGCCTTGGCTCGAACTCTTGGGGTTCCGAGGTGCTCGATTCCTATCGCACCCGTTTTGAGAGCTTCAGTTTCGAGGTGTCCCTGCGACCGCTGACGTCTGCCGATCTGGCTCAGGCGCTGGCACCCATTAAGGAGGCATAAGTCATGCATGTCTTTAATTCGCGCGCCGATTTCGACGCTCAGATGAAGTCCGTCAGGAAGTGGATGCGTACCGGCCAGGCGCTCGATGGTGTTGCCGACCTGCAGCACGACGTGGCTTACTCCATCGGCGACTCGTTGGTGTACTGGTGGGTGAACGCCCACGAGGCGGCTACCGCCGATCTGGTCGGTCACCGTCGCTATCATGCCGTGCTCGCCCCGCTCGACGGTGACCTGACCGTCGAGGTTGCCCCCAAGGCAAGCCTAACCTGCACCCGCGCTTACAGCGATATCGATGATCGCGAGCGCTTTGAGGGTACGGGGGAGACTGTGACGATTCCCGCCGGCGGCGTTGCCGTCGTCGAAATTGACGAGGCCTACCGTGTCGTGGCCGATGCCGCGGATCCCCGCGTCGTGGTACTGCACGTGACGGTTGAAGGTTATTCCTTCCCCAACAAGTAGTATTCGTCCGTTTGGACGTTTGCTTCGCGCCGTTAAGGGGGATGGCTTTGTTGACTCCCTTTTCCCCATTCCCCTTAGCAGGTGCGCCGTCCACGATTGCGCTTGCAGTCCGGACGGTTTTAGATGACATTTAATAGATGATTGGGAGGGCTTATGAGCTCTGAAAAACGAGGAACGATCGGTTCGTTCGCTCTGCTGGGCATGACGGTCGCCGCCGTGTTCGGTATCAAGAACATCATCAACAACAACGCGGCCATCGGCTTGGCAGCTGCGCCGTCGTTCTTCTTTGCCACGCTTTTGTACTTTGTCCCCTATACCCTGGTTACCGCCGAGTTCGTCGGCCTCAACAAGGACTCCGAGTCTGGCGTGTACGCATGGGTTAAGACCTCGATGGGTGGTCGCTGGGCGTTCCTGACGGCATTTAGCTACTGGTTCGTTAACCTGTTCTTCTTTGCGTCCGTCCTGCCCAACGTCATCATCTACGCGAGCTACGTGTTCTTTGGTGCCAACGCCGAGCTTTCGCAGCTGTGGATCACCATTATCGAGATCGTCGTCTTTGCTATCGCCACGTGGGTTTCGACCAAGGGCGCTAAGTGGATCGGCTCCATTTCCTCCTTCGGTTCGACCGCGGCTCTCGGCCTGACCGCCGTGTTCATCCTGCTGTCCCTGGCTGCTGCCTTTGGCGGCGTTGAGTTCGCTACGGCTCCTACTCCCGCTAACATGGCTCCCGACATGAGCAACTTCGCAACTGCGTGGGGCTTCTTCGGTACGCTTGCCTGGATCATCCAGGGCGTTGGCGGCGCTGAGTCTGTCGGCGTGTTCCTCAACGACCTCAAGGGCGGCGTCAAGGCCTTCGTGCGCACTGTCGTTATCGCCGGCCTGACCATCGGCCTTCTGTATGCAGGCGCTTCGCTGCTGGTTAACCTGTTCATCCCCGAGGGCAGCGTTGCCATCTCCACCGGCATCTTCGACGTATTCGGCGCTGTCTTTGCCCACTTTGGCATTCCCATGGAAGTGTCCACGCGCGTCATCGGCCTGATCCTTCTCGCTGCCACGCTGGGCTCCCTCATGATGTGGACCTCCGCTCCCATCAAGGTGTTCTTCACCGAGATCCCCAAGGGCGTCTTTGGTAGCAAGATCGTCGAGCTTAACGAGCATGGCATTCCCGCCCGCGCCGCTTGGCTGCAGTTCGCTATCGTCGTCCCCATCCTGATCATCCCGGCCCTGGGCTCCGGTAATCTCGACGACCTGCTCATGATCGTCACCAACATGACGGCTGCCACCGCTCTGCTCCCGCCGCTGCTGATCCTGCTTGCCTACTTTATGTTACGCAAGAACTTCGACGCTGCTCCCCGTGGCTTTCGCATGGGTTCGCGCACCTTTGGCCTGGTCATTGCTGCATTCCTGCTTGTGGTCTTCTGCTTCGTGCTTATCTGCGGCACCATTCCGCTCGATCAGCCGCTGTGGCTGACGCTGGTCTACAACGTTGGCGGTGTGGTTGTCTTCCTGGGCCTTGCCGTGATGTGGTACAACCGCTACATCAACCGCCTGCGCGAGACCGATCCCGAGGCTGCCGAGAGCGAGCTGCGTCCGTCTGTCCTTGACATGATGGAGTAGAAGCTGGGATTAATCTACGGCTGTGGAATAAATCGATTCCCCTTCCTAAGGAGGGGCCTTACGAGGCCCCTCCTTTTGTGTTTTGGAGCATGGATTTTGGGTCCTGTGGACAAAAATGCCAAATATGAGTACTGTTGCAAAATAAGTGCCATATCTATCGGCCGGTTTTGAGCAAAAATGGACTCAAAATCAATTTATCTAACCCCCTTTAAAGGGCGTTTGACGGCTTTCAACCTCTTCGAATCGCTCAAAGTAGGCAATTTGCTCTCGATTTTGCTGCTACTAAATTGGTGACAGTACTCATATTTGCCACTTTTTGACCACGGGGTATCCAGAGGGGCTCTCGACAAGCATCTAACGCTACAATAACTACCACGTGGCTGGGTTTGCCGGCCGAATGTGCGATGCCGCGGGAGGGGACATGGTCGAGTTTACAAAGACGATTAAAGATCCGTTGGGATTACATGCCCGCCCGGTTGCGCTGCTCTATGACATCATTGCCAAGCACCGTAGTGACGTGTCAGTCAGTATCGGCGACCGCCACACGGATGGCCGCGATGTCATGGGGCTCATGGCCCTCTATGGTGAGTGCGGCGAAAACGTCGTCTTTCGTGTTTCGGGCGTGGATGAGGCCTCCTGCGTCACATCGATCAGAAATCTCTCGCTCTAGGCATGATAGGGCGTGGTAAAGGATGGTCCTTTGCCGCGCCCTTTTGTTTCGTATAGGAAACTTTTTCGAAAAACTGAACAGGACCCTTTCCAAAAAGTTAACCACGTGCTAGTTTACTATAGCGAACATAGACGTGGCTAACTTTTAACGCGTCGATGTTGAGGACGAACTGACGTTAGGAGCCACTCATGTCTTGCGGACCGCAGATGCCGGCCATGCCGCTTTCGATGGTAAAAGCGGGCGAAACCGTGCGCGTGTCGCGTGTAAAGGGCAATGAGGACATGAAACACCACCTCAAAGACCTCGGCTTTGTCGAGGGCAACGAAATCCACGTGGTGAGCTCGAGTGGCGCCAATATCATCGTCACGGTGCTGGGCGCACGCTTTGGCATCGATTCCAAGGTTGCCATGCACATCATGACCGTCGGTTAGTCCGCAGCATTTCATAAAAACCGAAAGGGGGACAAGAGGATGAAGACGTTGGGTGACGTTAAGGTGGGCGAGAGCTCTACCATCGTCAAGCTTCACGGTGAGGGTGCGCTTCGCCGCCACCTTATGGACCTGGGGCTCATCAAGGGCACTTCGTTCAAGGTCGTGAAGGTTGCACCGCTCGGTGATCCGGTCGAGATCAACGTGCGCGGCTACGAGCTTTCCATCCGCAAGGAGGAGGCGGCTGTCGTCGAGGTCCAGTAAGGGCTCGCGGCGTATATTTCTGCAGATAAAGTTAGGTATTTCTAACTTAATGCAGCAACTTTGAAGCACATTATCCAGCCTGTGCGGAGAAAGCAGCGCAGGCACACAAGGAAGAAGGATTGAATGGCGGATTCTCAGATCCATGTCGCGCTGGCGGGTAACCCCAACTGCGGCAAGACCACGCTTTTCAACCTGATCACCGGCGCCAACGGCTACGTTGGCAACTGGCCCGGCGTCACGGTTGAGAAAAAGGAGGCCAAGCTCCTAAGCGACAAGAACGTTACCATCACGGACCTCCCCGGCATCTACTCGCTTTCCCCCTACAGCCCCGAGGAGCAATGCTCGCGCGATTATCTCATGAGCGGCGAGCCCGATGTCGTCGTTCAGGTGGTCGATGCCACCAACCTGGAGCGCAATCTATACCTGGCGCTTCAGGTCATCGAGACCGGCCTGCCTGTGGTCGTTGCCCTCAACATGGCCGATCTGGTCGAGAAGAATGGCGACAAGATCGACACCGACAAGCTCTCCAAGAAGCTTGGTTGTCCGGTCATGATGATCTCGGCTCTTAAGAACAAGGGCATCAAGGAGCTCTTCGAGCAGGTCAAAAAGTCCGCTGCTTCTAAGGGTCAGGTGCCGGAGCACAAGTTCGATTCCTCCATCGAGGACGTTCTGACGCACATCGAGAACAACCTTCCGGCGAGCATTCCCGCCAACAAGCGTCGCTACTACGCCGTCAAGCTGTTCGAGCGTGATGCAGACGCCTGTAAACTCATCAACCTCACTAAGGAGAAGGCTGCTCGCGTGGAGGAGCTGGTCGCCCGGTGCGAGCAGGACTGCGACGACGATGCCGAGTCCATCATCACCGGTGAGCGCTATGGCGTCATCGCGCACATTATCGACGAGTGCATGACCAAGGCTCCTGCCAAGATGAGCACCTCCGAGAAGATCGATCGCGTGGTTACCAACCGTATTCTGGGCCTGCCGATCTTTGTGGTCATCATGTTCTGCGTGTACTACATCGCCGTTTCCACCCTGGGCGGCACGGTGACCGACTTCACCAACGACCAGCTCTTCGGTACCGACGGTTGGTACGTGCTCGGCCAGGGTCGCGACGCCTACGATGCAGCCGTCGAGGCCGCAGGCGACAACGCCGACTCGGTTGACCCGGCGCAGTACGGCCCCTATGTCCCGGGTATCACCACCGTGGTGCACGACGCCCTTGTGGCGGGTGGCACCGAGGACGGCGGCCTGGTCGATTCGCTGGTCTGCGACGGTATCGTTGGTGGTCTGGGCGCCATCTTCGGCTTCGTCCCGCAGATGTTCCTGCTGTTCGTGATGCTGTCTTTCCTGGAGGACTGCGGCTATATGGCCCGCGTCGCCTTCATCATGGACCGCGTGTTCCGCCGGTTTGGCCTGTCCGGTAAGTCCTTCATCCCCATGCTCGTGTCCTCGGGCTGCGGCGTCCCCGGCGTCATGGCCACCAAGACCATCGAGAACGAGAAGGACCGCCGTATGACGGTCATGACCACCACGTTCATTCCCTGTGGCGCTAAGCTGCCGATCATCGCCCTGCTCATGGGTTCCATCATCGGCGATTCTTCCACCACCGCCGCGTGGATCAGCCCGCTCTTCTACTTCCTGGGCGTTTTCGCCGTCATCGGTTCGGGTCTGATGCTCAAGAAGACCAAGCTCTTCGCCGGTCGCCCGACGCCGTTCGTTATGGAGCTTCCTGCCTACCACTTCCCGGCGATCCGCTCTTGGGCGCTGCACGTGTGGGAGCGCTGCTGGGCCTTTATCAAGAAGGCCGGCACGGTCATCTTCGCGTCTACTGTCGTGGTTTGGTTCCTCTCCAACTTTGGTAGCTACAACGGTTCCTTTGGCTTCCTGCCTGCGATGGACGGCATCCCCGAGGAGTTCATGGACTACTCCGTGCTCGCCATGCTTGGCAACCTGGTCGCCTGGATCTTCGCCCCGCTCGGCTTTAGCACCTGGCAGGCCACCGCGCTGACCGTCTCGGGTCTCGTCGCTAAGGAGAACGTCGTCGCCACCGCCGGCTCGCTGCTGTCCGTTGCCGACGCCGCCGAGACCGACCCGAGCCTGTGGACCGCGTTTGCCGGCATGTTCCCCACCATGGGCGCTTGCGTTGCCTTTGGCGCTTTCAACCTGCTGTGCGCTCCGTGCTTTGCCGCCATGGGCACCATCCGCAACCAGATGGACTCCGGCAAGTGGACCGCGATTGCCATCGGCTACGAGTGCGCCTTTGCCTGGGTGATCGGCCTGTTCATCAACCAGTTCTACAACCTGCTTGTTCTTGGGCAGTTTGGTATCTGGACGATTGTGGCCATTGTGCTGCTGGTTGCGATGCTCTTCCAGATCTTCCGTCCCATGCCCAAGCATGCATGGACCGACGAGGACGAGACCAACACTGCTTCCGCCGCAGTTTCCGCTTAAGTCCGAATAAGGATTAGCCCCTTTCCACGAGCCCGGGTGTCCCAGCGACACTCGGGCTTTTTGGTGGGGGAGATATGGCGTTTCCGCAGATAAAACCGACCAAAATAAACCGTCCCTATTTGGTAGGTGGAGAATGGGGTAAAGTAAGTGATGGTTAACTAGAGGAGGCTTGCTATGGCACCTATCGATATTGTTGTACTGGCTGTTATCGGCGTTGCGTTTGTCGCGGTATGCGTGCGCGTCTACCGCAAGGGCACCTGCGCCGACTGCGCTCAGGGTGGCGTTTGCACGGGGCATTGCTCCAACAAAAAGACGTGCGCCGCACTTAAGGGCGTAGACAAAATTGCCGAAGACTTGGGCCGCGGTATTCATTAGCCGACCGGCGTTTGGGTATGTTTGACTGCGGATGCGGCAGTTGCTGATACGATAAGTACGTTAGCAACTGCCGCCGAGCGGCTCAAACGAAAGGAAGCCTGTATGGAGTCCTCCGCCTATCCGATGCTCTTTAGCCCGATCAAGGTCGGTACGACCGAGGTTAAGAACCGCGTCTTTATGCCGCCGGTATCTACCAACCTGGCCGATCACGGATATGTGACCGACGACTTGGTCGATCATTACCGTGCCCGTGCCAAGGGCGGCGTTGGCCTGATCATCACCGAGGTCGTGACGGTCGAGCCCACCTATACCTATCTGCCGGGTGACATGTGCTGCTACGACGACACGTTTATCCCTGGCTGGGAAAAGCTCGCCGCGGCCGTCCACGAGTATGGCTGCAAGATCATGCCGCAGCTCTTCCACCCCGCCTACATGGCCTTTAACATTCCGGGCACGCCGCGCTTGATCGCTCCGTCCTTTGTGGGCCCGTCCTATGCCCGCGAGGCACCGCGCCCCATCACGGTCGACGAGATTCACGAGCTCACGCATCAGTTTGGCGACGCTGCCGTGCGTATGCAGAAGGCTGGCGTCGACGGCGTCGAGGTCCATGCGGCGCACGCCCATGGTATGCTCGGCGGCTTTTTGACTCCGCTCTACAACAAGCGTACCGATGAGTACGGTGGCTCGCTCGACGCCCGCATGCGCTTCCTGCTCGAGGTCATCGCCGAGATTCGCGAGCGCTGCGGCAAGGACTTTATCATTGACGTCCGCATCTCGGGCGATGAGTACACCGATGGCGGCCTGACCCTCAACGACATGATCTACGTCTCGCGTCGCCTGGAGAAGGCCGGCGTCGACATGATTCATGTGTCGGGCGGTACCACCATCAAGCGCGGCTCCGCGATTCCCGCCGCCGGCACGCAGCAGGCCTCGCACGCCGCTTGCTCGCGCGAGATCAAAAAGCACGTCAACATTCCCGTCGCCACGGTCGGCCGCATTAACGAGGCATGGATTGCCGAGGAACTGATCGAGGACGGTGCCGCCGACATCTGCATGATGGGCCGCGCCAATCTGTGCGATGCCGAGTTCTGCAACAAGGCCGCTGCCGGCAACGCCGACGACATCCGCCCCTGCATTGGCTGCCTGCGCTGCCTGAACGGCATTATGTTTGGCAAGCGCATCTCCTGCACCGTCAACCCCGATGTTGAGCGCGACGAGGCCGGTTACGAGCCTGCCGCCGAGGCCAAGAACGTACTGGTTGTGGGTGCTGGTCCTGCGGGCATGGAGGCAGCCTACATTGCCGCCAAGCGCGGCCACAACGTGGTGCTCGTGGATAAGCAGGATGAGCCGGGCGGCGAGATGCGTATCGCGGCCGTTCCGCCGGCAAAGCAGGAACTCACCCGCGTGATCAAGTATCAGTACCGTCGCCTGGCCGAGGCCGGCGTGAAGTGCGTATTTGGCACCGAGCTTACTGCCGAGGACATTCAGCGTGACTACGCGGGTTACGAGGTTGTCCTGGCTTATGGCGCCGAGCCCATCGCCCCGGCCTTCATGCAGGGCTTTAAGCAGGTTATGACGGCCGACGACCTGCTGGGCGGCAAGGCTTTCCCGGGCAAGAAGATCGTTATTGTGGGCGGCGGCACCGTCGGCTGCGAGACGGCCGATTACCTGGCCCCGCTGGTCAACGACCTCTCGCCGGCCAATCGCGATGTCACCGTCATCGAGATGACCAAGACGCTCGCCGCCAACGAGGGCGGCGCCGGTCGCGCGGTGCTCATCACGCGCATGCTCTCAAAGGGCGTCCACGTGCTGACCGAGGCCAAGGTGACCGAGATTACCGAGGATGCCATCAGCTACGAGAAGGACGGAGAGGTCCACACCATCGCCGATGCCGATACGCTGGTGCTTGCCATGGGCTATCGTCCCAATACCAAGCTGGCCGACGACCTGGTTGCAGCTGGCATTGCTGTCCACGTGCTGGGCGATGCCCAGAAGTGTGGCAACATCCGCGATGCCATCGGCGATGGCTATAAGGTTGCCTGCGAGCTCTAGTCAACCCCTTTGCACCAATCGATTGCAAAAAGCGGCGGCTGCCCTGTGTGTTGGGCAGCCGCCGCCTGCGTTTTGCCAAAGAAAGATTATTGTCGGGCCCTAAATGCCTTTTGCTTCTGCTCCCTCCGCAATCATGTTGCGGTTATACACCAGGTGCAGATACATCGCGTCGTGCGCGGCGGTGGGATTGCGCGAGGCGATGGCGTCGGCCACATCGCGGTGCATGCGGATAGTTTCCTCGACGAGCTTTTTGCCGGTCACGTCGATAAAGAGGGGGACGGATGCCTTGAACACGCCCATCAGGCGGGGAACGACGAGGTTTCCGGAGCTCTCGGCAATGGCATTGTGGAACGCGGTGTCGGCGGCGGAGTAATCCTCACCGGCCTCGGCCAGGCGCTCGGATTCGTCGCAGAGCTCTTTGATACAGACGACCTGGTCGTTGGTTGCGTGCTCGGCCGCCATGCGTGCTATCTGCGGCGGTGCCACGGCCCTCTCGCACGTCAACGATGCCGGTTTTTGGATGTGCTCCTCGTTCCTGGAGATTGACGAGAAGACAACCCTCAAGTCCTGGACCGTTATGGAGACGCTCATCGGCCTTTCGGGTCTTGCCTGCGCCCTGGTGATTTCGTTCTTCGCCTAGTTCGCGTAGCTAAGCATCTTCCGCCGAGTGCATCGCTCGGTACCCATTTACACCTGATTCATTAACCAACGATTGGTACAACCGTTCAAACCAAAAGAGGAGAACATCATGGACGAGAAGACCAAAGCACAGATTCAGCAGGAGGCCGCCGACCTGGTTGCCAAACTGCAGCCGCGTTCCGGCAAGTTTCGCACCATCAGCCCCGAGATGGACCCGCTGCGTCTGGGCTCCGGCTGGACGATCGAGGATCTGGACAAGCCACAGGTCATTATCGAGTCGACGTTTGGCGACTCGCACCCGGGTTCTGCTGGCCTGTTTGAGCTGGTCGAGGAGGTTCGTGCTGGCGTTGCCGAGGCTGGCGGTCACGGTGCCCGTTACTTCTGCACCGATATCTGCGATGGCGAGGCACAGGGCCACGACGGCATCAACTACTCGCTGCCCAGCCGCGACATGATCGCCAACATGATCGAGATCCATGCCAAGGCCACCCCGTTCGACGCCGGTGTCTTTGTCGCCAGCTGCGATAAGGGCCTGCCTGCGAACCTCATGGCCATGGGCCGCATCAACATCCCCTCCATCGTCGTTACCGGCGGTGTCATGGATGCCGGTCCCGATTTGTTGACCCTGGAACAGCTCGGCGCGATTTCTGCCCGCTACGAGCGCGGCGAGATCTCCCGCGAGGAGCTTGAGTTTGCCAAGCACAACGCATGCCCCAGCTGCGGTGCCTGCTCGTTTATGGGCACCGCGTCGACCATGCAGGTTACCGCCGAGGCCCTGGGCCTTATGCTCCCCGGCACGGCCCTGCTGCCCGCAACCAGCTCCGATCTGCGTGAGTTTGCGCGCGAGGCCGGCCGTCAGTCCGTGTGGCTCTCCGAACACAACCTGTGCCCGCGCGACATCGTGACCAAGGAGTCCTTCGAGAACCTCATTATGGTCCACGGTGCCATTTCGGGCTCCACCAACTCGCTGCTGCATATCCCCGCGATTGCCCGCGAGTTTGGCATCGAGATGTCCGCCGACGACTTCGATCGCCTGCACCGTGGCGCCCACTACCTGCTCAACGTTCGCCCCGCAGGTGAGTGGCCGGCGCAGTTCTTCTACTATGCGGGTGGCGTGCCGCGCATCATGGAGGAGATCAAGTCGATGCTTCACCTCGACGTTATGACCGTCACCGGCAAGACCCTCGGCGAAAACCTCGAGGACCTTAAGAACAACGGCTACTACGAGAAGTGCGGCCGCTACTTGGAGAAGTGGAACCTCAAGCGCGAAGACATTATTCGCCCGTTTGACCAGGCTTTTGGTACCGACGGCTCTATCGCCATCCTCCACGGCAACCTTGCCCCCGAGGGTGCCGTCGTCAAACACACGGTTGTTCCGCGCGAGATGTTCCGGGCCACGCTTAAGGCTCGCCCGTTCGATTGTGAGGAGGACGCTATCCACGCCGTCCTGACGCACGAGATCAAGCCCGGCGATGCCGTCATCATTCGTTATGAGGGCCCCAAGGGCTCCGGCATGCCCGAGATGTTCTACACCACCGAGGCTATCGCCAGCGACCCCGAGCTGGGCGCAAGCATTGCCCTGATCACTGACGGCCGCTTCTCCGGCGCCTCCAAGGGCCCGGCTATCGGTCATGTTTCGCCCGAGGCTGCCGTGGGCGGCCCGATTGCCCTGATCGAGGAAGGCGACCTGATCCGAATCAACATCCCCGAGCGCTCGCTGTCCATCGTGGGCATCGCCGGCAAGGAGATGGAGCCGGCCGAGGTCGACGCCGTCCTGGCCGAGCGCCGAGCCGCTTGGAAGCCCAAGGCTAATCGTTACACCTCCGGCACGCTCAAGTTCTTTACCGAGCATGCAGTTTCCGCCATTCAGGGTGGCTACATGGAGTAGCGCACGTACGCATCGAATTTCTCCTCTCATAGATGTGCGGCACAAAGAGCCCCGAGTTCATATGCCACGTCACCGGGGCGCGTTGTTCAGCGCCGCCGGGGCGCTCCACTCAAACGACAAGAGACGTCTTACGCAAGCGCCCGCGTCCGTGGATAAAACCACGGGCGTGGGCGCTTCACTTTATTCCCAGCCGCTTTATTCCCAGCCCTTCCACACGTCAGGCTCGTAGCCAACGGTTGCCTGGCGGCCGTTGCGAACGATGGGCTCACGAAGAATCTGCTGGTTATCGAGCACCTTTTCGAACTTCTGGTCGGCAGCAAGATACTGTACGAGCGCAACCGTGTCGGCATCTTTCGCCTTTGGATCGATCACAGCGTCGATCCCGCCGACGGCGCGCGCCACGCTTTCGAGCTCGCCTTCGCTCAATTCTCGTCCGTCCATGATACGACAAGGGAGCCGAGCAAAAACAGAGCAGGCGGAGATGGAGGAGGACGGCGACCGACCGTCGGCAAGAGTCGGCCGGATCGGACTGGCGCCCAGCGCGCGCCGGCGACACGCTCGCAGCTGCACACATAGCCGATGTACAAGCTCGCCGCGGCGTTCCCTTGCCCCGCGGTGTGGCGATAGAGAAGCACGCCACCCGTCAACGATGGCGCCTCGGTAAAGAAAATCAACGTCTGGGTTACATCCCTTGAAAGGGGCGAAGACGGCTGCTAGAATACCTCCCCGCTATGAAGGATTTGACCAAAGCATACATCGCAATTCGGCGGCCCCTGGTATACGGGGCCTCTCCTGTTGTTCCCCAAGTGCGCTCTGAGCAGCCGCTTTCTTCCTGTCGTATCTGATGCACGCATAGCACGTGCATGTTATTTCGCCCGTGGGCCGGCGCGCCTTCGGCGAAGAATCGAATAGATACGAAGGAAGCTTATGTCTGATAATTGTACGGTCGCGCCCGCCAATGGGCGCATTACCGGTACCCAGATCCGCATCGTCGCGGTCGTCGTCCTGGGTGCCTTCTTGGCGCTACTGAACCAAACGGTGATGTCGCCTGCGCTGCCGGTCATCATGTCCGATTTCGCCATCGATGCCTCGACTGCCCAGTGGATCATGTCCATATACCCGCTGGTGAGCGGCATCATGGTCCCCGTTTCGGCGTTCCTTATCGACAAGTTCAGCACCCGCGCGCTATTCTTCGGGGCGACGCTGGTGTTCGCGCTGGGCACGCTGCTGTGCGCCGCAGCCCCTGATTTCCTGTTCCTCATCATCGGTCGCGTGTTGCAAGCGGCGGGCTCAGGCGTGCTCATGCCGCTTGTCTCGGTGGTTCCCATGCTGGTGTTCCCCGTCGAGAAACGAGGAACGGCTATGGGCATGGCGGGCATCGTCATGTCGGCGGGTCCCGCGGTCGGCCCCGTCGTAGGCGGTGCGGTGATCGACACGTACGGCTGGCGCACCATGATCGGCGCCATCGTCCCCCTCGCAATTCTCGTGCTGGTGCTGGGCGTGTTCATGCTGAAAAACGTGGGCGAGCTGAAGAACCCCAAGCTCGACCTGCCCTCGGTCGTCCTCTCCACCATCGCCTTCGGCGGACTTCTCTACGGGTTCTCGAGCGCCTCGTCGATGGGTTGGGGCAACCCCGTGGTGCTCGGCTCGATCGTCGCGGGTGTCGTGTGCTTGGTGCTGTTCGTCGTACGCCAGGGCAAAATCGAGGACCCGCTGCTTCAACTGGGCACGCTCAAGACGCGCGAGTTCCGCGTGGCCGCCATCATCGTCACGCTCATCAACGCCGCATGCCTGGTCACCAACACGCTGTTGCCGTTGCTGCTGCAAACCTCGCTTGGCGCTTCGGCCTTCGAAACCGGCATGGCCATGCTTCCCGCCGCGGCGGTGGGCATCATCATCAGCCCTATCTCCGGCGTGGTGTTCGACAAGTTCGGTCCGCGTGCCATCTCGATCGTCGGCCTGGCCCTCATGACCGGCGCCCTGTTCCTGCTCTCGCTTTCGACGGTAAACACGCCCATCTTGGTGGTTGCGCTGTTCTGCATGCTGCAGTCCGCCGGCCAGTCGCTCGCGAACATGCCGGTGAACACATGGGGTGTCAATGCCTTGAAAAATGACATGATCGCCCACGGCAACGCCATCGCGAACACCGGCCGCCAGGTCGCCGGCGGTTTGTGCACGGCGCTCATCATCACGGTCATGACAAGCGTCACCGCGTCGGCCGGCGTCGATGCGAGCATCCAAGTAGCCACCGCCGTGGGCGCGGGCGTCGCTTACAAGGTGTGCGCGGCAATCGGCCTCGTTTCCCTTATCTGCGCCATATTCAGCGTGCGCACCAAGAAAACCGCACCGAAAACGAAGGAGGCATAAGCGATGTCCGAGATTCTGTCCGAGCGCATCCCGCTCGAGCTCGAGGGGACGCCCGTTTCGAGCATCATGATTGAAGAGCCGTTCACCTGCACGCAGGATTGCACGATTTCCGACGTGGTGCGCATGCTCGCCGAAAACGAGGTGAGCAGCATGCCCGTAATCGATGAGCGCAACCAGGTGGTCGGGTTCATCTCCGACGGCGATGTCATGGGAGCCATCGCGCAGCATCGCGCTCACACCATCTTCACGGGCGGCGACGCGTCCATGCTGTACTTCGACGATCAGAGCCTTGAGCAGCGCATCGAAGCCCTGAAGGATCGCTGCGTCATGGATTTCGCGACGCGCCAGGTAGTGTGTGCCCGTCCCGAGCAGAGCATCGCCCGCGTCGCCGCGCTGCTGGCGAAGAAGAAGTTCAAGAAGCTTCCTGTGGTTGATGACGAGGGCAAACTCGTGGGGGTCATCCGCCGCTCCGCCATCACCAAATACATCTTCGGCATCCTTTTCCAATAGGGGCAGGTCGCACTTGAGGCGAACATCTCGAGGCATCGAGCCAGCAACTGGACCAGACAACCTTGACACGCACGCGCTTTCCCTCGATGCTTCGGTAAGGGGAGCTGCGAAAATCGCAGCACGGGTGATCGGCGCCGCGCCCCCGAAGGCAAAAGCGAACACGGGAGCGATACGATGGGAAAAGTCCTGGACGAAGATTTGGTTTATGAGATTCTCTCCGTCGTGGCAGAGATTCCGGCGGGATGCGTCGCCTCGTACGGTCAGATAGCGCGCCTCATCGGCAGGGAGAAAAACTCTCGCCTGGTCGGAGCGGTGCTGAGCGAGGCGGATCGCTACGGCGATTATCCCTGCCACCGCGTCGTCAACCACGCGGGACGCCTCGCGCCAAACTTCCCCGACCAGCGAGCACTACTGACGGAGGAAGGAGTCGCCTTCCGAGACAACGGCTGCGTCGACATGAAAAAGCACCAGTGGAACGAGTAGCCAGGCAGCGTAGCGTCGAAAGGAGCGACGCCACGGGGAACGACCTGCGCCCCGCCGCCGGACAACCTATGGCAAAGTGACACGTCCCACAAAGAGCGGCGCACCAGTACGAGACACGACCGCGACGTAAAAAGACCCTATGATACTCGTAAGCATCTATCTGATTGCCCGCCTCGAGGTACCCAAAGAACGAGAGATGCCGAAACCCCTAGACAAAGAAAAAGGTCGGGAGCTTTTATGCTTCCGACCTGAAGTTTCATGGTCGCGGGGGGCGGATTTGAACCACCGACCTTCGGGTTATGAGGTCGCTACGACGTTGTTTCATTCAGACATTTCGACCCAAATTCGACCCACAACGAGCTTGAAAGCGGTCAGGCGGAGCATTACCCTTGGGGTGTGACCCCACGCAGGGCCCACCACCAAGGGTAATGCCCACCCGCCCCAGCCCTTTGCGCCATTCCGCGCAACCGAGCGCGATTCTCAGGCACTTCAGGCAAGGAACACGATGAACGACCGACCTCTCGTCATAGGCAAAGGAACGAAGCAACGCCGCGACAAATACAGGTGGCGCTACCGTCACAGCCTCGGCAAGGATCCGGTCACGGGCAAATACCGCTATTCGCCGTGGCAGACCATACATACCACCAAAAGCCGAGAGGTCGACGCCGCACTCGAAGCCTACAAGGCAGAACTCAACAGCGGCACCTACGTCCAAAAATCGAGGGACACCGTCGGCTCGTACGCAAAAAAGTTCCACGACAACCGCGAAGGAACCATCACGCCGCTCGCCTACTCGACATCCTACTCAATCGAGAACCGGACGCGCACATCACATGCGTGATGCTCATGCTCGACACCGACATGAGAAGGGCAGAAGCCCTCGGGATGACGTGGTCCGATGTCTCCGTCGAGAACAGAAGCATCCTCATTGAGCAGCAGTTCGCGGCCGATCGAAGCGTTCGCTCGCCCAAAAGCAAGAAAAGCGTGCGGAGGATCTCGATAAGCGAGACGCTGACGTCGTATCTCGAATTCTGGAAAAAGGAGCAGGCCCGCGAAATGGAAGCCTTCGGCCTGGAACAAGTCAAAGGCACTCCGCTCGTCCACTCATTCGAACGAACGAAAGACAGGCATCCCCAAGTCAACTTCATGGACCTGAATGGGTTTTCGCGCTGGTTCAGAAACTTCAGCGTCGAGAACGGGTTCGGCAAGTTCGAAGGCGTTCGAACATACCATTATGTGAAGGAAACTGTCGACGGGGAAACGATTTCGAAGCGTTATGAGCATAAAGAGTGGCTCGAATTGAGGGATTACCTCAGGAAGCATCCCAAGGTTCGCGAGGCGAGGCATATCAGCACATATGAGAGCGAGCACCTTCCTTACGGATATTCGGGCCTATCGAGCCACACCGCTACTGCCGCTACTGCCCGCTACTGCCCGCTACTGCCCGCCAGCTTCCGAACCAGCGGGCGGTAGCAGCACCCCGAACATCTCGCCGACAGCACAGAGAGTCGTCGACCTGGCGGCCAAGGCCGACATCGAGGACGTGATGCTGTGCGACCTGCCCGGCGTCCTGTCCTTCCTAGGGCTGCCACCTGAGACGGAGATGCCGCCGGGCAACAAGGGGAAGACGAAGCTCAAGAAGCTCTACAGGAAGGTGGCGCCGAACAAGGCATACCACTCCGGCGAGCGCGCCAAGGATTTGATCTCGCACCTCGACATGGCAGAGATCAGGGCATCGGCGCCCGTCCCGCTCGGAGAGATAGACAGAGCGGTCGTAAGCGGCTGATGTAACTTCTGACACCCTAGAACTTACATCGAGCCCCGATTCGAGCTCGGGGCTCTTTTCGTCTAGATTGGGGACGCATGGCCGGACGAAAACAATTTGCGTCTGGTAATAAGCGTACGAAAGCGCAATTTACGTCTTAATTCCGTACGCAAATCAAGACGAAAATCGTTTACGTCTGCTTTAATCCGTACGAAAACGGTTTTCGTCTTGCAGGGCAGTTGCCGTTTCTACAGTTCAACTTCCAGTTCGGCTTTGTGCTCGTAGAGGTAGTCGCGCATGTAGGGGATGGCAAATGAGACCTTGCCGTACGAGGGAGCCTCGATAATCGATTCTCTTAACAGGCGGCTGCGGACGGAACTCACCTGTTGAGGCGTTTTGTTTAGGGCATCGGCAACCATGCTGGTCGAGCTCGTCTGCCCCAAAGACGCCATGCTCAGCAGATAAGCGATGCACGTGGGCGGAATGCGCTGCAGCGCGGGCTCAATCACCATGGCGCAGAAGCGTTCGCGTGCCGTTGCAATGCCACGCTCGGCTTCTTCTTCTCCAATAATCGTTGTATGTGCGCGTCTTGCCAACTGCCATGCGTAGTATCCAACGAGTTGGATCATGAAAGGATAGCCCTGCGTTGCCTCGGCAAGTTGGCCGGCAATACCTGGCTGCAACTCCATGCCAGACGCTTCAATGGTTTCCTCGAGGGAGTACGACACTTCGGTTACTGCCACAGCCTTCAGGTCAAAGGGGAGGGCGCGGCGCAAAAACGCAAGTGTCTTTCCGTTGATGATGCTTTCAATCATCGAAGGCAGCCCAGCAAAAACAAAGGCTATATCAAGGTCTTCGCCGATAACCTGCTGAATCGCAATGGAGAGCGTTCGGACCTCATCGAGCTCTGCGTCTTGAACCTCGTCGAGAGTGATGAGCAGGCCATTTCCATTCTTGGATATTGTCTGTCTCATGGCGTCGCGTAGCGATGGACCGATTCGCTCAATGTCTATGCTGCCGATGGATATGCCAGCTACGGTGGGCTCAAATCTGGCGTGTTTGGCCTGGAATTTGGGCTGCAGCTGTTCGAGAATGCGTTGGCAAAGTCCCTCGGTTGCGACCTCTTTTATGACCGTCCAGCCACGGCTTTGCGCCAAACGTGAGCACTCGTCAAGGAGGACCGTCTTGCCCGTTCCACGGACGCCGGCTATGCGCATTAGGCGCCCCGGGGCACCAGGCCCGTTGACGAGGCCCTCATTGAATTCTTCGAGCACATCTTCGCGGCCGATAATCGTGGGAGGTGTTTTACCTGCTGTGGGCTTAAAAGGGTTTGTTTGCATGTGAGCCACCTTTGCTCAAGATATAGCAAGATATAGCAAAGTATAGCAAGATATAGCAAAGTATAGTGAGATATAGCAAAGTAAGCGCTACTCGCGGGTTTTGCGGTGGTGCTATTTTCCAAATGCCGCGCGGATAAAGCGCTGGTCGAACAGCTTGTTGGCAACTCACGAGGGCTCGGGGTGCCAATTTGGGATGGAGTGGTGCTGTGCCACGAATAGGGCCTATCTACTACGTTTAAGCCGCAGAGGTCAACCATAGCCGGCTTTTTCGAAAATCGACAAGCTGCCTACCTGCGGTTTTGTTTTCACGGTTTTCGGTATGGCCGAGGCTGTCCGTGTTAACGTAGTAGATGGGCCACTTTTGTGGCAAGGGGGCCGATCTGCGGGCCAGGGTAGCTAAAAGAGCCCCGTCCCAAAAAGACTGATTGGGAGCTGGGGCGTGTCGATGCGATAGTATTGCATGGTGGTATTCGACTAACCGAGGGTTTATCCGAGGGCTTTATGGAACAGCACCGGCATTATCAGAGCCTGCAAGATCAGGCATACAACGCATTACGCTCCAAGATCATCTATGCCGAGCTCAGGCCCGGCACGCGTCTTTCGGCGATTGGTCTGGAAAAGGAGACGGGAATCGGGCGCACGCCCATTCGCGAGTCATTTGTGCGCCTGCGTGAGCAGGAGCTGGTGGAAACGCGTCCCAAAAGCGGCACCTATGTCTCAAAAATCAGCATGGAGCGTGCCGAGAACGCCTGTTTCTTGCGTGAGAAGCTCGAGAGAAGCGTGCTTATTAAATGCTGTTCGGCTTCCTCGCCCGAGCAAAAGCAGCGGCTTGAGCAGATTCTTACCGAGTCCGAGTCGCTCGACCATAGCGAAACGCGTCGTTTCTTTGACCTGGACAACCTGTTCCATGAGACGTGTTTTGAGATTGCTGGCCGTCACATGTTGTGGGATTGGATGAAGAGCATCAACACGCATTTTGAGCGATACAACTGGTTGCGTATGGTGTCGCAGGATTTGGATTGGGAGCCGATTCGTCGTCAGCACCGTCGGATTTTGGAGGCCATTAAGGAAGGCGACACCGATACGGCGAGCTATCTGGCAGAGACGCACTTGCACCTGATGCCCGAGGAGCAGGGCCCGGTTATCGCCTTGCATCCCGACTATTTTGAGCTGTCCAAAGACTCGTTCATCTAATCAATCCCCATATAAGTTGCGGTGAAATAGGGGCACGAAAAAGCTGCGGCGCCGCTTGGAGGAAAAGACCGGAAGCAAGGGTCCATTCCTCCAGACGGCACCGCAGCTGTTTTGGTGGCTCGGCTTTTGTCGAAGTGGCTTAGTTGAGCGCGACGGCCAGCCGAGTAGGCAAAGCGGCTTGGAGGCGTGTCGCTTCCGTCACGTTCTATCAGCATACAAGACGGTTTTGGTTCTTGTTCGTGACGGAAACGGCGCGCTTCCGAGCCGCTTTAAAAGAAAGGGGGCGAGGTTTAGGGCACGCCCCCTTTCACGATAGAGAGCTAAACCTAGCCGCGGACCTTCTTGACGACGTCCATGGCCTCGTGGGCGATCTGCTCGACCTTGGAGAAGTCGCCGTCGGCAAACAGGGCCGGCTTGACCATCCAGGTGCCACCGCAGGCGATGATGGCGGAGGAGCTCAGGTACTCCTCGACGTTGGCGGTGCTCACGCCGCCGGTAGGCATAAAGCGGTGACCGACAAACGGAGCGGCGAGGGCCTTGATGGTGTTCAGGCCGCCATACTGGGACGCGGGGAAGAACTTGGTGACCTTGAGGCCCAGGTTCTCGGCTGCGGTGACCTCGGAGGGGGTCACGGTGCCGGGAAGGACGGGCAGGTCGATGTCGATGCAGTGCTTCACGACGTCCTCGTTGTAACCCGGGGAGACGATGAACTTGGCACCGGCTGCGCGGGCCTGCTCAACCTGCTCGACGGTCAGGACAGTGCCGGCGCCAACGCACATCTCGGGCTCGGCCTCGGCCATAGCGGCGATGCACTCGGCGGCGCAGGCGGTGCGGAAGGTGACCTCGGCTGACTTCATGCCAGCTGCCATAAGGGCGTGGGCGAGCGGAGCGGCGTCCTCGACCTTGTCGAGCACAACGACCGGCACGATGCCCAGGGACTCAAGCGTGGTGTAGAACTGATCGAACATGATGTTCCTTTCGATGTGTGGCGCGCATGGGCGCGTGATTGCCAAATGTGCTGGTCAGGAGCCGATTTTGGATTGGTTATCGGAGGCACTGCTTGGGGTTCAAGCAATTCCAAAACCGGCTGCTCGACCAGTCATGTAGGGAATGCCAGGCAAAACCGGAATGGGACTGGTGGTTTTGCCCGGTCGGAGGAATCGGGGAGCGGGCCGCAGGGGTATGGGATTGGAAAGCTGCGGCCCGCGGAATGGAGACGGACTAGCGCGCGACGCGGGTGCCACCGTCGGCGGCTGATGCCACGGCTGCGATCTCGTCTGCGGTCACCAAGTTGGAATCGCCCTTGATGGTGAGCTTGAGGATCGACGCTGCAATGGCGTAGTTGACGGCGTCCTGCGGGTCAAAATCGTTGATGAGGGCATGGACGAGGCCGGCGTTGAAAGCGTCGCCGGCGGCAACGCCCTCGAGCACGTGCACGTCGTGAGCAGGGGAGAACCAGTGCTCGCCGCTCTCGGCGTCAAAGAGCATGCCCATCCAGATGGAGCGCTCGACGCAGGAGATGTTGCGGACGACCGAGGCGACCTTCTTGCAGCCGTACTCGGCGCAGATCTGGCGGGCCATCTCGACGTAGGTGTCGCGCTCCTCGATGCCGTGGGCAAGGGAACCGGAGACGCAGGTCATGCCGAGGCCGGCAGGCGCATCCTCGTCGTTGGCGATGCAGATGTCGACGAGCGGCAGGAGTTCCTTCATGGTGGCCTGCGATTTCTCGGGCGACCACATCTTGCCGCGATAGTTCACGTCGCACACGGTGGTGATGCCCTTGGCGCGGCAGGCGGCGAGCGCCTCCTTGCAGGCGGCGGCCATCTCGTCGGAGACGGCGGGGGTCACGCCGGAGAAGTAGAAGACATCGATGCCCTTGAGGATCTCGTCCCAGTCAAAAACATCGCGCTTGGCCATGTTGATGGCAGAGAACTTGCGGTCGTAGACGCAGCCGTTGCCGCGCTGCGAGGCGCCGACCTCAAACACATAGGAGCCAAGACGGTCGCCCTGACGCACGACGCGCGTTGTGTCGACGCCGTAGGCCTTCAGCGAGCGCAGCGCGCACTCGCCTAGGCGGTTGGCCGGAACAACGGAGACGTAAGCGGCCTTGTCGCCCTGGTAGGCCAGGGAAAGCGCAGTGTTGGCCTCGGCGCCGCCGTAGCGGACGTCAAACTCGGTTGCCTGCTCAATACGCAGGTGGTCTTTGGGCGAGAGTCTCATCATGATCTCGCCGAAGGTAAGAACCGTTTTACCCATGGTCGCGCAGCTCCTTTTACTCATGCGTACACCTTTGATATGGCGTTGGCACGCAGGTGCCAAGACGGTAGGGTGCGTCTTTGCACCTGCGTGCCAACGCTCGCCGAAATCGGTTTACGAAATCGGTTTCGTTTCGAGTTGTAGTATACTCACCTACAACGTTTTGCAACCGAGATTTTTAAAAAAATGCCTAAAATGGCTCAGATCGCCGACAATTGGGAAACGGGGTGCGTTATGGCGCAGATGAGAATCAAGGACATTGCCGCCGAGGCGGGCGTGAGCCCGGCCACGGTCTCGCGCTATCTCAACAACCGCCCCGGGCAAATGACCGAGGAGACCCGTGCTCGCATCGCGGCAGTTATCGAGCGCACCGGCTATCGCCCACGTGCCGCCGCGCGCAATCTGCGCAGCTCGCGTACGAACCTCATCGGTGTGATTCTGGCTGACATCGCCAACCCGTTCTCGAGCGCCATGCTCGAGGGCCTTTCCGCCAGCGCCGCGGCGCGCGGCTGCTCGCTCATGACGGCCATTAGCGGCAACGATCCCGCCAAGGAGGCCGAGTCGCTCACCAGACTTATCGATGCCGGCGTGGACGGTCTGGTCGTCAACACCTGCGGAGGCAATGACGAGGCAATCGCCGCGGCAGCGGGACGCCTGCCCGTAGTGCTGCTCGACCGCAACGTTGCCGACGGCGGTGTCGATCTGGTGACATCTAACAACCGTGAGCTGGTCGCCGGCTTGGTAGACGCCTTGGCCGCCGCTGGCAGCGAGCGCCTGTGCCTGCTCACCGAGGCAAGCGACGACAGCCCCGTGCGTCGCGAGCGTGCCGAGGCCTTTGCCGACGAGCTTTCGCGACGCGACCTTGCGGGCGAGGTCGTCACCTTGGCCGACGGTGGCGCCACGGGCGTTGGCCGTTTGGACAAGACCATCCGCGACTACGCGGGCAAAAGGCTCGGCCTTATCGCCGTCAACGGCCTGGTTTTCCTGCGTCTGACCGAGGCGCTGGCGCAGCTTGGTCCCTCGCTGCCGGTGGGGCTCAAGATCGCGACGTTTGACGACTACCCCTGGAACCATGTGCTCTTTGGCGGCGTCACCACGGCCGCGCAGGACACTCTCACCATTGCCGAGCGCGTAGTCGAGCGCCTTTCCGAGCGCATCGACGTCGTTACCACCACCGTGGGCGAGGCCGCAAAGCTGGCGCCCAAACGCATCGAGATCCCCGGCCACATCGAACACCGCGCATCGACCTCGCGCTAGCCTGTGTGATAATATATAGACAATATCATACAGGAGGTATCCATGGCTGCGTCTGTGCTGAGTGTGCGAGTGGACTCGTCAATTAAAGACTCATTTGCCGAGCTGTGCGAAGAGCTTGGCATGACTTCGTCTGTTGCGGTCAATATGTTTATGAGGCAGATGCTGCGCGAGCGCTCTCTGCCGTTTGTTCCTTCACTTGGTAAAAGCTCTGCGAGCGAAAGCGCCGCGACGGGCATTTTGGATACTGCCCAGATTGAGTCCGCCGTCCGCGAGGCAGCCAGCTCGATTCCCGCCATCAAAACCGTGATTCTTTTTGGTTCGTATGCCCGGGGCGAGGCACATGTCGATAGCGATATTGACTTGCGTCTCGAAGTCGATCGCGAGCAGGGCTTTGGTCTTTTCGCGTTGTCGGCGTTTGGCGAGGCGGTTCGCAAAGAAACCGGGAAGCAGGTTGACCTTGTCTCGAGTGACTATCTTGATGACGATCTTGCCGCGGTAATCGAGCGCGAAGGAGTGATCCTTTATGATCGCGCGTAAGTCAGACAGCCTTCGCGCCCAAGAGGTTTTGGATGCCATTTCTGAAACGAACGAGCGCATCAAGGTTTTTGATATCACCGAGGACCAGTTTCTGCATGCGAATGACGTGCGGACGAGGGCGTTGGCGGACTCCCTTTTGATGTGTGCGCTTAGGGTAACGGAAGAAGCGGGCAAATTGTCGGAACGCTCGCAGCGGCTTCATCCCGAAATCGAATGGCGTGGAATTATCGGCATGAGAAATTATCTTGCGCATGATTACGGCAATGTCGACCGCTCGGTTGTTTGGGATGCAGTGACGATGGAGTTCCCTACGCTGGAACGAGCCTGTAGACAAATTGTCTCCGAATCTGAACGCTAGCCGCTCGTTCGTAACGGCCAGTTCGCGCACGTTTTTTGAGCGCTTGATACGCTTTAACCCTGCGGAAACATTTTTCTGCGATAGTATCTGCGATATAGACCAGTCGAAACCCGCCCGAAAGAAAGGGGAGCGACATGAACCAGCAGAACATCGATTACGTACTCCGCTCCGTAGAGCAGCGTGACATCCGCTTTGTGCGTCTGTGGTTTGTCGACATTCTCGGCCGCCTCAAGAACTTCGCCATTAGCCCCGAGGACCTCGAGGTCGCTTTTGAGGAGGGTATTGGCTTTGACGGCTCCGCCATCGAGGGCTTTGCCACGCCCGAGGAAGCCGACATGCTGGCGTTTCCCGATGCATCGACCTTCCAGATCCTGCCGTGGCGCCCGAGCCACAACGGCGTCGCCCGCGTGTTCTGCGACGTGTGCACTCCCGATCGCAAGCCGTTTGCCGGCGACCCGCGCGATGCCCTGCGCCGCATGTTCCGCAAGGCCGAGAAAGCTGGCTATCTGCTCAACGTGGGTGCCGAGCTGGAGTATTACTACTTCCCCGACGAGCACACCCCCGAGCCGCTCGACAACGTGGGCTACTTCGATCTTTCGGTGAGCGATGCCGCTCGCGACCTGCGCCGCAACACGGTCCTCACGCTCGAGAAGATGTCCGTGCCCGTGGAGTACACCTTCCACGCCGCCGGTCGCTCGCAGCACGGCATGAGCCTGCGCCACGCCGAGGCCCTGAGCATGTCCGACGCCATCACCACGGCCAAACTCATCATTAAGCAGCAGGCCTACGAGAGCGGTTGCCACGCCTCCTTTATGCCCAAGCCGTTGGCGGGCGAGGACGGCAGCGCCATGTTTTTGCATCAGTCGCTGTTCGACCACGACGGCAACAACGTCTTTTGGGGCGAGGACGACGAGAAGTACCATCTCTCCGATATCGCCAAGCACTACATGGCCGGCATTCTGGCACACGCGCGCGAGATCAGCGCCATCACCAACCCCACGGTCAACTCGTACAAGCGCATCACCACGGGTGGCGATTCCGTGCCGCAGTACGCCACGTGGGGTCTGCGCAACCGCGCGAGCATGATCCGCATCCCGGTCTACAAGCCCGGCAAGCAGCTGTCCACGCGCATCGAGCTGCGCAGTCCCGATCCCATGGCCAATCCGTACCTGGTCAACGCCGTCACGCTGGCGGCTGGTCTGGACGGCATCGAGCGCAAACTGGAGCTCCCGCCCGAGGCAACGGCCGAGACGCTCAAACTCACCGACCGTCAGATGCTCGAGGCCGGCTACACGCCGCTGCCGCGCTCGCTCAAAGAGGCGCTCGACGTCTTTGAGGACTCGCAGTTTATGAAGGATGCCCTCGGCGAGCACATTCACAGCTTCTTCCTCAAAAAGAAGCGCAACGAGTGGCATAAGTTTGAGTCCACGATCACCGAGTGGGAGATCAAGCATTATCTGGCGAACTCCTAATCGCGCTGGCTTGTTCCAGTACGATTGAGCTCATTTCCTTGGAGGCCGATATGTCCGAAAAGAGTGCCCTGTTCATGGCGCGCACGACGCGCTTCCACGAGTTTGCCCGCAGCTTGACGACCACCCTGGGTGTCGAGGTGAGCCTGGCTACCCCCGATTCGCCGACTGCGTCGCACGACTTTGACCTGCTGATCCTCGATTCCGACGGCATCCGCAGCGACCGCATCGATCAGATTGCCAAGTGGCTTGACGATCGCGGCGGCGTCCCCATGTTGGTGATCGTCGACGACGAGGCGCTCGGCACCCTGCGCCTGCCGAATCACGCGCATGCCGACTTTGTATGCCCCACGGCGACGCCCAACGAGCTTAAGGCTCGTGCACAGCGCCTGATGGGCGAGGAGGAGACCGTCGCCGCCGACGATGTGCTCAACATCGACAACCTCGAGATCAACTTGGCCACCTACCAGGTGACGCTCGATAACGAGCCCATCGACCTGACGCTGATGGAGTACTCGCTGCTGAGCTTTTTGGCGACGCATCCCAACCGTGCCTACAGCCGCGAGGTGCTGCTGCACCGCGTGTGGGGCTTTGAGTACTGCGGCGGCACGCGCACCGTCGACGTGCACATTCGACGCATCCGCTCCAAGGTGGGCCCGCAGATCGCGGCACACATCACCACCGTCCGCGGCGTGGGTTATCTGTTTAAGGACTAGATTTCCACCACAAAGGGGACAGGCACCTTTGTGGTGGTATTGACGCAGGTGCGGGTTCCTTTCGGGCCTGCAACAGAACTTAAGCCTTCCTAAAAGATTGCGTTCTCATACACTTGCGCCCGCATATTGGGGTACAACTCAACGTGAACAATGATGGCCCGCCACATGTTTGGCGGGCCTTTGGTTATTTGACGAAAGGATCGCAGCTATGAGCGAGTACGATTCCCAGCGTCCCCAGGATGCGGGCAACGCCGGCGAGACCCAGCAGCAGCCGCGTGTGCAGGTGGAGTCGACGCCTACCGACGGCAACATTCCCTACGTGCAGGCCTACGACACGCAGACCGGCAAGCCGCTCGGCGGCCAGCAGGTCGTGAACAAGCACACGGTGGTCAAGACCAAGACCAAAAAGCTGCCGATCTTTATTACGGCACTTGCCGGCTGCGCCTGCGGCGCCCTGCTGGTCATTGCGCTCATTATGAGCGGCACGCTCGATATCGGTGGTGGCAAGAATGCCGTGACGGCGGGCGCTTCGGGTTCATCGACGCAAAAGATCACCATCGACTCCGAGGACACCACGCTGGCCGAGGCCGTTTCTGCCAAGGCCCTGCCTTCCGTCGTTTCCATCACCGCCACTTCGAGCGGCAGCCAGAATGGCTCGCTTTCGCAGTCTGCCGACGAGTCGGATAGCTCGGGCAGCGTTGGTTCGGGCGTGGTGCTCGATACCGAGGGCCACATCCTCACCAACAACCATGTGGTCGATGGCTATGACCAGTACGTGGTGACCATGGACGACGGCACCACCTACGAGGCCGAGTTCGTGGGCAACGATGCTTCGAGCGACCTGGCCGTCATCAAGCTCAAGGATGCAGACGCTTCCAAGCTCACGCCGATTGAGATCGGTGATTCCTCCAAGCTCAACGTGGGCGAGTGGGTCATGGCGATCGGCTCGCCGTTCGGCAACGAGCAGTCTGTCTCCACGGGTATCGTGTCGGCGCTCTATCGCTCCACGGCCATGAGCTCTACCAGCGGCAACACCATCTACGCCAACATGATCCAGACCGATGCCGCCATCAACCCGGGCAACTCCGGCGGCGCGCTCGTCAACGACAACGGCGAGCTCGTGGGTATTAACTCGCTCATCGAGAGCTACTCGGGCTCCAGCTCGGGCGTGGGCTTTGCCATTCCGGTCAACTATGCCAAGAACATTGCCGACCAGATCATCGACGGCAAGACGCCGGTTCATCCGTACCTGGGCGCCACGCTTTCGAGCGTCAACGCGCTCAACGCCCGTACCAACAAGCTAAGCACCGATAGCGGCGCCTACGTGGCAAGCGTCGTCGAGGACGGTCCCGCCGCCAAGGCTGGCATCCAAGAGGGCGATGTCATTACCAAGCTGGGTGACGACGAGATTACGAGCGCCGATGGCCTGATCATCGCGCTGCGCAGCCACGAGGTGGGCGAGAAGGTCGAGATTACGCTCATGCGTGGCAAGGACGAGAAGAAGGTCACCGTCGAGCTGGGCTCCGACGAGGAGCTGCAGAACCAGCAGCAGGACGACAGCGCGACCGATACCGGCAACGGTGGTATTACCGACGAGCAGCTGCGCCAGTATCTGGAGGAGCTGTTGGGCCAGCAGGGTCAGGGCTACGGCCAGGGTTACTAGCGAGCCGTATCGCACATATCGAAGCCAGAGGGGGCTGTTCCGCCAACGCGGGGCAGCCCCTCTTTTCTCATTGATCCGTTGGGGACGGAGGAAAACGGATCATTTAAAGCTGATAAGAGCATGGTTTGATCGCGCGATCCACCCCGGTCCGTCGGCTGCCGATTCGGTGCGGTTCGAAAGGGCTATTCGGCGCTATGGTGACCGGTGGTACTCTTGTATCCGTTTGAAATCGAGCGAAGGAGTGCCGCTATGGAGCAATCGAGCCTGTTTGGTGACGGCGTGGACATCGATACCGAAACGCCCGCGAGCGCGGATGCCGCCGCACCGACCGACGCTCGTGCCCAGGCGGCAGCGCGCGCGGCCGAGCTGCGCCACGAGCTCGATTACCACGCCTATCGCTACTACATGCTCGATGCCCCCGAGATCACGGACGCCGCCTTTGACAAAATGCTCGTTGAGCTGCAGGAAATCGAGGCCAACTACCCCGACCTGGTGACACCCGACAGCTACACCCAGCGTGTGGGCGGCTACGTGAGCGAGCAGTTTACGCCGGTCACGCACATGGCACGCATGTATTCCATGGACGACGCCATGGATCTGGACGAACTCGACGCGTGGCTCCAGCGCACCGAGGATGCGCTCGGTGCCGGTAGCGTCACCTATACCTGCGAGCTTAAGATCGACGGTCTGGGCGTGGCGCTTACCTACCAAAACGGCACCTTTGTACGTGCGGCCACACGTGGCGATGGCACCACGGGCGAGGACGTGTCGCTCAACGTTCGTACCATCAAGGATGTGCCCATGCACCTGTCCGAGCCGGCGCTCGCCCACATGGGTGCCGACCGCGAGCGCACCATCGAGGTGCGCGGCGAGGTCTATATGCCCAAGGGCAGCTTTGTTCGTCTGAACGACGAGGCCGATGCCGAGGGCCGCGATCCCTTCGCCAACCCGCGCAACGCCGCTGCTGGCAGCCTGCGACAGAAGGATCCCAAGGTCACGGCGCGCCGCGATCTCGCTACCTTTATCTATGCCATCGCCGATACCGACCCGCTGCACGTCCACAGCCAGCGCGAGTTCCTCGATTGGCTGCGTAGCGCCGGCTTTAGCGTCAACCCTAACGTGGCTCGTTGCGCCACGCCGGCCGAGGTCCATGAGTTCTGTGCCCAGGCGCTTGAGCATCGCGGTGACCTCGATTACGACATCGACGGCGTGGTCGTAAAGGTTGACAGCTTCCAGCAGCAGCTCGACCTGGGCTTTACCGCCCGCGCACCGCGCTGGGCCATCGCCTTTAAGTTCCCGCCCGAGGAAAAGCAGACCGTTCTACGCGAAATTCGCATCCAGGTGGGCCGCACCGGCGTGCTCACGCCGGTCGCCGAGTTCGACCCGGTGACGGTTGCCGGCTCCACCATCGCGCGCGCCACGCTGCACAACATCGACGAGATCCGTCGCAAAAACGTGCGCGAGGGCGACACTATCATCGTGCACAAGGCAGGCGACGTAATCCCCGAGGTCGTGGGCCCGGTGCTCGACAAGCGCCCGGCCGATTCGGTCGACTGGCACATGCCCGAGGTCTGCCCCGTGTGTGGTAGCCCCTTGGTCCACGAGGATGGCGAGGTTGCCTACCGCTGCGTCTCCATCGACTGCCCCGCGCAGCTCAAGGAGCGCCTGCTGCACTGGGTGAGCCGCGGTTGCATGGACGTCGACGGCCTAGGCGATGAGATCGTCGACAAGATGATCGCCGCCGGCCTGATCCACGATGTCGCGGACTTCTACCAGCTCACGGTCGACGACATCGCAGGCTTGGACACGGGGCGCACTTATGCCAGCTCCAACAGCAAAAAGGGCGTCAAGAAGGGCGACCCCATCCCGGTGGGCCTCAAGACGGCCGAGAAAATCATCGCCGAGCTCAACAAGTCCAAGAGTCAGCCGCTCGGTCGCGTACTGTTTGCCCTGGGCATCCGCCACGTGGGCAAGAGCGTGGGCGAGGTCATCGCCGAGCGATTCCTGTCGATTGACAAGCTCATCTTGGCGAGCGAAGAGGATATTGCCGAGTGTGAGGGCATCGGTCCCAAGATTGCAGCGAGCGTCAAGCAGTTCCTGGCCGTGCCCGAGAACCTTGCCGTGCTGGAGCGCCTGCGCCAGGCGGGCCTGTCGCTCGAGGTCGATTTGAGCGCCGCGCACGCGCAAGCCGCAGCCGACGCTGGCGTGGCAGGCGAGCTCGCCGACGCACAGCCGCTTGCGGGTCTGACCTTCGTGCTGACAGGCACGCTCGTCAACCGCACCCGCGACGAGGCGGGCGCGGCGCTCAAGGTGCTCGGCGCCAAGGTTTCGGGCAGTGTGTCGAAGAAGACGAGCTATCTGGTTGCCGGCCCCAAGGCAGGCTCCAAGCTCACCAAGGCCGAGCAGCTGGGTGTACCCGTGCTGGACGAGGACGCGCTCGAGCAGATCCTGGCGACTGGTCAGGTGCCCCAGGCTTAGCGCATTGATAGCCTAATTGAAGAACCGCCCGGGAAGCATGATGCCTTCCGGGCGGTTCTTACTTTGCTGGGGAAACCGGCACCGTGATCTGCGTCACGTAGGTCGCTGGGTCGTCGCTGATGATGTCGTCGATGAGGGCGATTTCGCGTCGCCCCGCTACGCCATCAGTTTGTCAAAAGCTCCGCGGCGGTTGAGCACGGTAAATGCGACAACACAGATGACTGCCGACAAAATCGATCCGCACGGCGAAGCGATGCCCATGGGAAACAGCGTGTCGGAATAGGCGTTCGACAGCAGCCACGCGCCCGGCACGCGAATGAGCGCCACGGCCAGCACGTTGTGCGCAAAGCCGATATAGCTCTTGCCATACGCGGCGAAAAAGCCGCTAAAGCAAATGTGGATGCCGGCAAAGATTGCATCGAAAATATAACTGTGCATATAGCCGGTACCGGCCGCGACCACCGCGGGGTCCTTGGCAAAAAAGCCAATAAACGCCGGCGCCACCAGCCACATCAGCACCGTGATCAGGCAGCCGTACACCACCGAGATCGTCATGGCGTCCTTGAGCACCTGACGCGCGCGATCGCCCTTGCCCGCGCCGGCGTTTTGCGCCGTGAGTGCGCTGACGGTGGCGCCCATGGAACTCGGAACAATGAACAAAAAGCTGATCATCTTCTCGACCAGGCCTACGGCGGCGGCGTCGACGAGCCCTCGGTGGTTGGCGATGACGGTGATAAACATAAACGCCACCTGGATGCAGCCGTCCTGTACAGCCACAGGCACGCCGATCTTAAGAATGCTGCCGAGCACCTCGGGCTGGGGGCGCAGGTCGCTGCGCTTAACGTGGATGTTCGTGCGGCGGCTCTTGAGCCACACGAGCGCGAGGGCAACGCTGGCCGTCTGGGCGGTCACTGTGCCGAGCGCCGCGCCCACGGGGCCGAGCCCCATGTGGCCGATAAGCAGAAAGTCGAGCGCGATGTTGATGATGCATGCCACGCCGATCACGTACATGGGCGAGCGCGAATCGCCCAGGCCGCGAAAGATGGCCGAGAGGATGTTGTATGCGGCGATAAAGGGAATGCCGACAAAGCAGATACGCAGGTAGGCGGCGGTGCCTTCGACCGCCTCGGGCGGCGTGCCAATGAGCGCCACAACCTGCGGGCAAAGTGCAAACAAGATGACGGCCAGTACTACCGAGACGCCCATAAACAGCGTGATGGTATTGCCGATGGCGGTCTCGGCGCGGTCGAAGCGGCGCGAGCCCACGGCGTGGCCGACGATGACCGTCGTTCCCATGGCCAGGCCCACGAGCGTCACGGTAATGATATAGAGCGTCTGCGCGCCATTGCCCACGGCGGTGATGCCGGCGGCGCCACTAAACTGCCCCATCATGTACAGGTCGGCCATGCCGTAGAGCATCTGCAAAAAGTACGAGAGCATATAAGGCAGGGCAAAGACCGCGATGGTCTTGAGGACATTGCCGCGTGTGAGGTCGTGTTCCATGGGCGGGGCTTTCTGGCTGGGTTTGTTTACGTACCAGTGTAGTGAAAACCCTACAACGATTGTAGAGTCAAGGTTTATGTTGGCAGTGGGGCGAAAAAGTCTCGCGCACCATTATTCCGAGTGAATATGGACACACATCACGAGAACTCGCCGCCGGCGCTAACCTTGCAGAAAACGATTTCGGAATACTTGACACCATTATTCGGCGCGCAATAATACGTGCGTTTGCGAACAACGTTTGATGGGGGTTGAACCTGCGTGCGCAATCTCAAAATACTGTTTTCCTATCTAGGGGCATACCGTCGCGATGCCATCCTCGGCGTGTTCTTTGTGTCGGTCGAGACGGTGCTCGAGCTGTTTATCCCGGTCATCATGGCCAACATCATCGATGTGGGCGTGCCTGCGGGTGATATCAACTACATGCTGCTGCAGGGCGCGTATATGTTGGTGTGCGCTGCGCTTTCGCTGGTACTGGGCTTGGGTTATGCCCGCACGTCCGCCCGCGTTGCCTCGGGCCTAGGCGCCAACCTGCGCGAGGCCGAGTACAAAAAGATTCAGACGCTCGCTTTTGGTAACCTGGACAACTACGACGCCAGCTCGCTCGTCACCCGCATGACCACGGACATCACCGTTATCCAAAATGCTGTGGGCAACGGTTTTCGCCCTATGGTGCGCGGCCCGGTGACGCTTATCGTCGGCCTTATCTACGCGCTGATGCTGTCGCGCCCGCTCGCCACCGTCTTTGCGATCATCTTGCCTGTGCTGGCAATCGTACTGGGCGTCATCACCTATCGCGTCAGTCCGCTCTACCGCCAACTCCAGACCTCGATGGACCACCTCAACGGCGTGGTACAGGAGGACCTCACCGCCGTGCGTGCCGTCAAGGCCTACGTTCGTACCGAGCACGAGGAGGCCAAGTTCGACACCGTCAATACCGAGCTCGCGCGCACTGCGACAAAGACCTTTGGCAGCGCGGTGCTCAACCTGCCGGTGTTTCAGCTGTCGATGTACGTGGCTGCGCTCTCCATCCTGTGGATTGGCGGCCGCATGATTCTCGCCGGCAAGCTGGGCGTGGGCTCGCTCACGGGCTTTATGAGCTACGTGCTGCTGATCATGAATTCGCTCATGATGATTTCCAACGTGTTTTTGCTGCTCACGCGCGCTCTTACGAGTGTGGGCCGTATCGCCGAGGTGCTCGATGAGGAGCCCTTTATCGCCAACCCCGCGGGAGACCTCGCGACTGCGGCGCCAGCGGACGGCAGTATCGAATTTCGCGACGTTTCCTTTAAATACCGTGCGGATGCAGCCGAGGATGTGCTCGAGCATATCGACCTTCGCATCGAGAGCGGCTCGACGGTGGGCATCCTCGGCGGCACGGGCTCGGGCAAGAGCTCACTTGTGCAGCTGATTGCGCGCCTGTACGACGCTACCGAGGGCGCCGTGCTTGTGGGCGGACACGACGTGCGCGACTACGACCTGGTCGCCTTGCGCGACGCCGTGGGCATTGTGCTGCAAAAGAACGTGTTGTTCACGGGCACCGTGCGCGAGAACCTGCAGTGGGGCAATCCGCAGGCGTCGGACGATGAGCTCCTCGCGGCTTGCCGCGCGGCGTGCGTGGACGAGTTCCTTGATCGCATCGGCGGGCTGGACGGCGAGTTGGGTCAAGGTGGCGCCGGTGTCTCGGGTGGCCAGAAGCAACGTCTGTGCATCGCGCGCACGCTGCTCAAGCATCCGCGCGTGCTCATTTTTGACGACTCCACCAGCGCGGTCGATATGGCGACCGACGCAAAGATTCGCGAGCACATCGCTCGGATTCCCGATACTACCGTGCTCATCATCGCCCAGCGCATCGCGAGCGTCATGGATGCCGATCGCATTGTGGTGCTGGACGACGGTCGTGTCCACGGCGTGGGCACGCACGAGGAACTGCTGGCGGGCGACAACATATACCAGGAGATTTACGCCTCGCAGATGGAGTGTGCGGGGAACGCGTGCACCGGCGACGGCAGCGATGATGACTGCGCGAAGGATCCGTTTTCCTCCGTCGCATGCGGATCACCCTTGGAAGGGGGTGAGCGCCATGCCTAAGACCGCAGCCCAAGCACGCCCGGCCGACCTCAAGCGCACTGTGCGCCGCTTGCTCTCCTACATGGGGCATGCCAAGTTCTCGTTGCTCGCGGTGGGCGTGCTCGCCTCCGTCGCCGCCATCGCGAGCCTCGCCGGCACCTACATGGTGCGCCCCATCGTTAACGGTTTGGCCACGGGCGGGGAGGAACTGCTCGCCAAGCAGGTCATCCTGACGGCGATCATCTACGCCGCGGGCGTGCTCTCGGCCCTGGGCTACTCACAGATCATGGTGCGCGCGGCCCAACACGTGGTGTCCGATATTCGCCGCGACCTGTTCGCGCGCATCCAGACGCTGCCGCTCAGTTATTTTGACAGCACGCGCTCGGGCGACATCATGAGTTTTTTCACCAACGACGTCGACACCGTCTCCGAGGCGCTCAACAACAGCTTTGCCAACGTGATTCAGGCCGCCATTCAGGTTGTGGGCACCACGGCTATGCTCATCATCCTTAACTGGCAGCTCACGATTATCACACTCGTGTGCGATGCGGCCATTGTGCTGTATGCGCGCTACTCGGGCGCGCGCTCTAAGCGTTTCTTTGCTGCCCAGCAGGCATCGCTTGGCGACCTGGACGGATATATCGAAGAAATGGTCTCGGGCCAAAAGGTCATCAAGGTCTTTAACCGTGAGGCAGCGAATGTCGCCGGCTTCACCTGCCGCAACGACGAGCTTCGCCGCACCGGTACCGCCGCCGTGAGCTATGCCAACTCCATGGTGCCCATGACCGTCGTGATTGGCTACGTCAACTATGCCATCGTCGCCGTGGCGGGCGGCATGCTCTGCATCAAGGGGCTCGCCGATGTGGGCGCACTTGCAAGCTACCTGGTCTTTGTGCGCCAGGCCGCCATGCCCATCAACCAGTTTACGCAGCTCGGCAACTTCTTGCTCAACGCGTTGGCCGGTGCCGAGCGCCTGTTTGCGGCTATGGACCTTGAGCCCGAGGTGGACGAGGGCTGCGTGGAGCTGGTGCAGACGGGCGATGCCGCGTGGGCGTGGAAAATTCCCGAGGGCCAGGGCGTGGGCGTCTACGGGCATCTGCATGACGTGGCAGCCGTTGATGAGTCGGGCCGCGCGGTGGCCGCCGACGGCACCGAGCTCACGTGTGGCTTGGTCCCGCTTGCCGGCGACGTGCGCTTCCATGCCGTGGACTTTTCCTACGTGCCGGGCGCCCGCGTGCTCACGGACCTCAACCTGTTTGCCAAGCCGGGGCAAAAGATTGCGTTTGTGGGCTCCACGGGCGCCGGCAAGACGACCATTACCAACCTCATCAACCGCTTCTACGAGGTCGATGACGGCGAGATCACGTACGACGGCATCGACGTCAAGCACATTGCCAAGGCCAGCCTGCGCGGGTCGCTCGGCATTGTGCTGCAGGACACGCACCTGTTTAGCGGCACCATTGCGCAGAACATCCGCTTTGGCAAGCTCGACGCGACCGACGAGGAAGTGCGCGCCGCTGCCGAGGCCGCCTGCGCCGACTCGTTCATCCGCCGCCTGCCGCGGGGCTACGACACACCGGTCACGGCCGACGGCGCCAACCTGTCGCAGGGTCAGCGTCAGCTGCTCGCCATCGCGCGCGTGGCCGTCGCCGATCCGCCGGTGCTCATCCTGGACGAGGCCACGAGCTCCATTGACACGCGTACCGAAAAGCTCATCGAGCGCGGTATGGACCGCATCATGCGCGGACGCACCACGTTTATGATTGCGCACCGCCTGTCCACCGTCCGCGACGCCGACGCCATCATGGTCCTCGAACACGGCCGCATCATCGAGCGCGGCACGCACGAAGAGTTGCTCGCCCAGCACGGCGAGTACTGGCAGCTGGCGCATGGCTTAAAAGAGTTGGATTAACCCGTTCGAGCACGATGCTTTGATTCCTCCGTGTTCCTCACCTCGCCTCAAACCATCACAACATTCGCCGTTTTTTGCCAAAATCGGGAAAAGCATCGAATGTTGTGATGGTTTTTCTGCCACTCGAACGGGTGGAATCGCTTTCTTGCGCACGAAGGTGTGCGGACCCGTGGGCAGGGGAATAAGGTTGGTTATCCGACTTCATTGGAGGGCTCATGGATCTGCCGATCGTCCTGTCCCATAAGACTGCCTGGCTGTACCACAACGTGGCGCGCCCGTCCGAGCCGCTCTCGCGAGCAAGCAGTCTATACGATGAGGACTCGCTTGCTAACGAGGCGGAGCCGACTGCGGGCCTGTCCAAATTGGGACTCGATGCCAAAGGGCTGAGGGCTTCAACGGCAGTTGGGATCGTTGCCGATTATCTGGTCTCGCTTGGTATTCCACGAGAAGAGCTCGATCATATCGATACGCTCGTCAACTTCGATTTTGAGCGCTCGACGCCGGCTGGATTTAGGTGCCACGTGTTTGGAGCGCCGGTACCTCCAGGTCATCTTATCGAGGTGGCAGAGGGCCTTCTAGTGGTTGATGAGGCCATGTGCTTTGTCCAAGCGGGTTCGTGGATGAGCGAGCCCGAGCAGCTGGAATATGGCTACGAAATCTGTGCCCGATACCATTTGAATCATCTGTCGACAGGCGATTATATCGAGATGGGGCAGAGGTATACCGCTGCCGATTTAATTGCCTATTGCAATGAGAACCGATCTCGTCAGGGGACTATACGTGCGGCCGCCGTGCTCAAGCGCGTGCACGATGGCGCGCGGTCGCCCATGGAGACGGCCACCGCAATCATGGTCGTAGCAAAACGTTCCCAGGGAGGGCTGGGATACACCAAGATCGAGCTCAACCATCGGGTGGATGTTCCCAATGAGTTCAGATATCTCGCTAAGGCCGGGTATTTCGAGATCGACGTATATGCGCCTGCGAGCGGTACGGGGATTGAATACAACGGTTCGGACCATCTTGATAAACAGCGCAGCGCGTCGGATGCGGAGCGTATGACCGTGCTGAGCGCGCTGGGCTTTAGAATGATCGTCCTCACCGGGACTCAGTTTGCCCACCAGCTGCAATTGCACCGGGCGACGAACGCCATCGCACTCGCTATGGGTCTTAAGTGCGACCGAAGCGAAGCGTTCCAGAAACGTCAAAACGACCTGCGAGAATTCGTGATTCGGCACTGGGACGGCGGCCTTTAGGGACGTTCCGGTCCTTCTACGGGGTGCCGTGGGCAGGCAAAGCATCACAACATTCGACGTTTTTTGCCAAAAACGGGAAAAGCATCGAATGTTGTGATGGTCTGTGTTGAGGATGGGCTCGGGAAGCCGGTCTTGCTCGAAGCGACCTGTCCTGTCGTACGGGTGTCGGCATAAATCTGTCGTGGGGTATTATGTTTTCCGAAGAATAAAACGCTGCGTGAGGGGAGGGCTGCGTGGACTGGCTCGTGCAACATGACGGTTTTGGCCGTGATATCAACTACCTGCGCATTGCCGTTACCGACAAGTGCAATTTCCGCTGCATCTATTGCATGCCAGCCGACGGCGTGGCACCCCGCGCGCACGACGAGCTGCTCAGCGCCGAGGAAATCGCCCGCTTTGTGCGCTTGGTGGCGGGGGAGGGCATTCGCCGCGTGCGCCTGACGGGTGGCGAGCCGCTGGTCAGCCGCCGCATCATCCCGCTTATTCGCGATATCCGCGCGATCCCGCAGATCGAGGACATCTCGCTCACCACCAACGGCGCCCTGCTGCCCAAGCTGGCGCCGCAGCTCAAAGATGCCGGGCTTAACCGCGTCAACATTTCGCTCGACACGCTCGACCCTACGCTGTTTGGAAAGATCACGCGCCTGGGCCGACTCGAGCAGACCATGGCTGGCATCGACGCGGCGCTGGCTTGGGGCTTTGAGCCCGTTAAGGTCAACTGCGTTGTTGTGCGCCGGCTCAACCAGGATGTGGCAGCCCTCGCGAGGCTCACGCTCGACCGCCCCATTCACCTGCGCTTTATCGAATACATGCCCATTGGCGACGAGCGTACGAGCTCGCATTGCGCTGTGGACCCGCATGCGCCCGCGCTCAATCCCGAGCTGTGGGACGCGAGCGATACCGTGCCGAGTAACGAGCTGCGAGCGCGCATCAATGCCGGGGGCGCCGCGGCGGGACTGGGCGAGCTCGAGCCGCTCGACATCAACGACGCTCCTGCCGGCGCGGGCCCTGCGCGCTATTGGCACTTTCCGGGCGCGGCGGGAACGGTTGGCTTTATTAGCGCCATGTCCAACCATTTTTGTGCGAATTGCAACCGCCTGCGCCTGACGGCCGATGGCAACGTGCGTCCGTGCCTGTTCAGCGATGCCGAGTATTCGGTGCGTGAGGCGCTGCGCCGTGGTGATGATATACAGGTACTTTCGATTTGGCGCGATGCCGTGGCCCACAAACCGCAGGAACACGCGATAATTGAGGGCACGCAACGATTTATGTCCCAAATCGGAGGATGATCATATGGCCAAGAGCAGGTACGCCGATGCCACCAAGGCCGCTCGCAGGGCCGCGATGTCTGCCTATGCGGCCGCGGTGAATGCCGACAACGCCGACGCGTCCGCGCGACCGACTGCCGGCGCTGCCGTCGAGCCCACCCGTGACGCCCGTCGCGACGAGCTGACGCACGTGGACGCCAAGGGTGAGGTACGCATGGTCGACGTGTCCGACAAGGCCGAGACCCATCGCATTGCCATCGCCGAGGGCACCATCCTCATGCACCCCGAGACGCAGGCCATGGTGCTGCAGGACCGCGCCAAAAAGGGCGACGTGCTTGCCTGCGCGCGCGTGGCGGGCATTATGGCCATCAAACGCACGAGCGACATCATCCCCATGTGCCATCCGTTGCTCATTACCAAGAGCAAGTGCGACATTGCGCCCATCGCTGCGGCGGGGACGCCGGCCGAGGACGTGCTCGAGGGCTGGGCACCGGCGCGCGCGGACGGACAGGTTGGCTTTCACGTGCTGGTCACGGCGGGCGTGACGGGCAAAACGGGCATCGAGATGGAGGCCCTGACCGGCGCGAGTGCCGCGTGCCTAACGATTTATGACATGTGCAAGGCCGTTGATCGCGGCATGGAGATCGTCGACGTGCGCCTGCTGCACAAGGAGGGCGGCCGCTCGGGCGTGTGGGATCGCGCAGAGCGTCAGGCCGCTGCTGTTGAGGCCGTGGCCGCTGACGGTGCCGCGCCCGCGAGCGCACCCGTCGCCGTTTCGCCCGCAGCTCCGGCACCGGCCGTCCCCGCGATTGCGTTTATCGGCTACCAAAACTCGGGCAAGACAACGCTCGTCGAGAAGGTTATCGCCGAGCTCACCCGCCGCGGCCTGCGCGTGGGTTCGCTCAAGCATCATGGACACCACGGCTTTGATATCGACGTGCCTGCTAAGGATACGTGGCGTCATCACCAGGCCGGATCCAAGCACGTGGGGCTCATCTGCGCCACGCGCTGGGCGGAGTACGCCGACACGCGCGAGGAGGACGAGATGCCCGCTCGCGAGCTGCTGTCGCGTTACAACGATGTCGACGTGGTGATCATCGAGGGCTACAAGACCGAGGGCTTCGACAACATCGTGGTCGCGCGCTCCGGTGTCGACCGTCTGCGCGGCAAGAGCTCGCTCGACCTGGTCGATGGCCGCACGCTGGCTCTTGCCTGCAACGAGGCCCTGGCGCGTCAGGCCTTCGACGCCGGCTTTGCGACCCGAGCCATCAACATCAACGACGCCCGAGCCATCTGTGATCTCATCCAAGATCATCTGGCCTAAAACCAGTCAAAAAGGGACAGGTTTGTTTTGGCAGGTTTTATATGGGCAAACGTCATTTCCACCACAAAGGGGCCAGGCGCCTTTGTGGTGGTTTTTGCTTTGGTAGATGTGTGGGACATGCCTTACAATCTACCAAGTAGTTCATGACGGGCGAAAAACGGAGAGAAGGGGCTTGATGCGTCCTTAATGTTTCATGCGGATAGATTGATTTGACAGACGGTGGCGAATGCCCGCCGTCCACATTCGTATGAAACAAGGAGTCTCCATGCTCACCCCTCTTTTCTCAAAACCTCAATCATCGCTGTCCACGCAGGCTAAACGCCTGGTGGCCATGCGCTTTCTCATTTACACCGGTTTTCAGACCAGCTACTTTATCGGCGTCATCGGAACGCTCACCTATGCGGACGGCGCTTCGGTCGTCGCGACATCGCTGGCCGTCCTGTTTATGAATGTATTCGTGATCATGGGATCCTTTGCGGGTGGCGCGGTGCTCGACGCCTGGGGCCCGCGCCACCATTTCTTGCTGAGCATCGTGGGCACGCTGGCAACCGGCGCGGCGATCCTCGCCTTTGGCAGCGCGACCGGCGTCGTCCTGCTCGGCGCGGTGTTTCTGGGCTTTACGATGGGATTCGCCCAGCCCATTGCCACATCCTATCCGGCCTATCTCACCGACGACCCCGTCGAGCTCAAAGACATCAACTCCGCCATCGCCATGTTCTCAAACGTGAGCATCATCGTTGGCCCCACGCTGGGTGGCTTTGTCGCGGCGGCTGCGTCGTCGCGCGCGGTGTTTGTGCTCATGATGCTCTTTACAGTGCTGGCGCTCGTCGCCGGCTGGGGCTTTAGGCCGCGGGCGGGTTCGGCCACCACGCGCGAAGGCAAACCTACGACCGGTGAGATCACATCAGACAAGGCCAGTCAAAGTCCCGACCCCAACACATCTCCCCGCGTCACCTTCGCAGCCAGCATCAAGACAGTCTTCACCAACAGCGTCCTCGCGCTACTTTTCTGCATCATTTTTCTTTCGAACTTTGGCTATGGCGCCTTTGACCCGCTGGAGTCGTTCTTCTACCGCGATGTTCTGCACGTCGGTGTCGAATGGATGGGCTGGCTCTCGTCGGCCTCGGGCGTGGGCGCGGTGCTGGGTGCCGTGCTCGCGCTCCGCTTGCCGCCGCACCTGGTCAACCTTAAAACCCTGCTCGTGGCACTCATGTCCGTAGGCCTGGGAAGTCTGCTCTATGTGGGGACGCCGTACGTGGGTGTGGCCCTTGTCGGCCAAATCGCCCTGGGCATAGCCTGGGGTGTCGTCAACCCACTCCACAACACCATCGTGCAAACGACGGCGCCGCTCGAGCAACTCGGCCGTGTGAACTCGGTCATGGGCTTTGGCAATATGTTCGCCGGCGTGGCGCCGCTGGCGATTGCCCCGTGGCTGGCGGCGACGTTTGGCGTGCAGCAGACGCTCATCGGAGCAGGCATGGTCGTGACGGCAGTCCCCGCGGCGTTGCTGCTATTTGGTCGCCGGCACTTGGATCGTGCCGCAAAGCAGTAAAAACCATCACAACATTCGATGAAAATCGCGATTTTGCCGAAAAACGTCGAATGTTGTGATGCTTTGCGCCCCGGGCCAGGCCACCCTTCGGGCCCGGCCACCACAAAGGGGCCAGGCTCCTTTGTGGTGGTTTTTGCTTTGACGGGCCGCGCCTGTGCCTTGGTATACCATGTACGCCGTTCACGAATACACCCCGCATCGCCGCACAACCCAGAAAGGCCCCCATGGACACCACCTTCAGCCACATCAAAGCCGTGTTCTGCGATATCGACGGCACGCTGCTCACGAGCCAGCACACGGTGTCCCCGCGCACCGTGGCGGCGATCCGCGCCCTGCGCGAGCGCGGCGTGCTCTTTGGCCTGTGCACCGGGCGCGACGCCCACGCGACCGAGGCCATGTACGAGCTCTGGGGCATCGAAGGTCTGGTGGACGTGCTCGTGGGCTGCGGTGGCGCCGAGGTCATCGATCGCGCGCACGACATCAACGAGCTGAGCTATCCGCTGCCGGGCGAGACCATCGCGCGCATCTGCGAGCACATGGCGGACCTTCCGGCAACGCCCGTCTGCCCCCGAGACGGCGTGTTCTACGTGCCCGAGAGCAACGCGTACGTCGAGCACCTGTCGCGCGTCGACGGCGTGCCCTACCAGGTGGTCGATTTTGCCGAGTTCTTGCGCGAGCCGCAGCCCAAGGTGATGTTTACCATGGCGCCCGAGGTAATGCCGCGGGTGATTGAGCGGGCGTCGACGTTTGCCGATAACACTGTTAAGGCGGCGGCTCTGCAAACCACGCAGCGGCTCTACGAGTTCATGGATCCGCGCGTGTCCAAGACGCGCGGCCTTGTGCGCGTGGCGGAGCTCAACGACATGGAGCTCCAGGACATCTGCGTGTTTGGCGATGCGGACAACGACACCTGCATGGTGGCTGACGCCGGCGTGGGCGTGGCCATGGCAAACGGCAGCGACGCCACCCGCGCCGCCGCCGATTTTGTAACCGCGAGCAACGACAAAGACGGCATCGCGATCTTTATCGAGGAACATCTGCTGTAGCGCCGGGGCGGAACCACCGCAAAAGGGGACAGGCTCCTTTGCGGTGGCCTCAGGCGATTTGGGCGAATTGATACCTAAAATCTGTGGGAAAATTCAAATATTGTTGTCTGAGCATTACGCTTCTAACCGCCGATGAGTTAAAGATATTCTCATCAGTTTAGTAGGATATTCCTTCCGGTTAATGACCTACTGCTCACGGTCGATGTTCGACCGTGAGCGGGATGTTTGCTCTTGAGCAAAAATTTGTGCAAATAAATCTAATGCCATTAAAAAATGATAGGCAACTAAATTACCAGTAGAAACAAATAATAGATAGCGAATAAACGAAGGTAAATCTGAGCAAATGTCAAGAGAATTGAGAATCCGCTACAAAAATGTCGGTTTTGTTGCTCAGATGTCTAAACAATCGTTACAATATGTACACTAAACGTGCGCAATTACAGATTGCGCAGATACGTTTGATAGGGAAAGAGCAAGATCGCGGTCTCTTGGGGAGGAGACATCGATGAAAGCGAATTCAGATAAATCTAAGCAGCGTAAAAAAGCGACGCGCCGTGTACTGGCAGGCGTTTTGTGCGGAGCCTCCGTGTTGAGCCTGGTACTGTCGCTCGTCATGCCCCCGATCTCGCAGGCCATTGCCAACGATGCCCAGGCGGTTGCCGCCGGGGAAGCTGTGATGGGGGAGGGTTCCTCAAGTGAGTCTACTGGTGTAGACAGCACCACTAACGGGGGTGCCGAAAAACAGAAAAGTGATGATGCCGAGAATGGCGCGAGCGAAGACGCCGCTGCCGCAGGCCTGCCGTCCGACGACACGGAGGCCGAGGGCGATGCTCGGTCTGCGGATGATAGTGCTAACGGCGAGGGCGCAATCGCACTTGCTGCAGAAAATGAATCGACTCATACAATCAGCAATGGGGCTGAACTCAGCGCGAAGCTTCTTGAGAAGGACCTTCGCGATGCAAACGGCTGCGCGACTTTTAAGCTTGTTAACGATATTGAATACAACCAAGAGATTAGGTTTGAACAGACTGACGACAACCCTATCAATATCACTCTTAACCTAAACGGCCATAAGATTAAGTACTCGAACTCTATCGCGCCGTTGTTCGATGTCGCTAACGGCGCGACGCTTACAATTACGGATTCCGAACAGGCGAGTGAGACGGTCAACGACGGTCAGCCGATAACTGAACAGGGGCAGAGCCTGACTGCCGATAATTATGGCAAGAAAGCGAAGCTAACTTACGGTAACGGTGACATTCCGTCTAACCTTACCTACTACGTGACCCAATCGTCCCCGATTGAAACAGGCACAACCAAGACAGCCGAGACGCTTTACGAACATAGCGTCGAGATTAAAGGTGCCATCGTGGCGTGCGGTGGCGGCGAAGGTCTAAAGCTCATCAATCTGTATAACAACAACGGCAAGGGCGGTAAGTTCAACCTTGAGGGCGGCGTGCTCACGCAACAAAAAGGCAGTCGCGTTCGCAGCTTGGTCTATGCTCAGGGCGGCTCTACCGTTTCCATGAGCGGCGGCTATGTGTGTGGTGCTTCTGGCTCGGGTGCGGGCGGCGGAATTGAAATACGCGACAATTCGAGCCTCAACGTTTCCGGTGGCGTAACTGCCGGCAACAGCGCTTATAGTGGCGGTGGTGTGTATGCCAACGCTTCCACGGTCACCATAACTAATGGCGTAATCGCCGGTAATAGCACACTCAACGAGGGACTCGGTGGCGGCATTATGGCCGAGGGCGGCATCGTGACCGTTTCTGGTGGCTATGTCACGAATAATAGAATGGCTAAATTCTGCGGTAATGAAGGCGATGGTTGTCATGGCGGCGCTGGGCTTGCTGCCAATAACGGCGCCCATGTCACCATTTCCGGTGGCCAGATTACCGGCAACTACTCCGAGGAAGCTGGCGGTGGCGTTTATGTTACCGATGTTGGTCGACAAGGGTGGTCTCGCAAGGATACGGCATGGCTCACAATTACGGGGGGAACTATTGCCTCTAATGTGAGCTTCCGATCTGAGGGTGCCGGCATCCGAGTGGGCCAGATGGTTGACGCGATGGTAAATGGATCGTCAAAAGATAGCCCAGTCTACATCACTAATAACCACTGCATGTCTCGCTTTGACTGGGGCGGAGGCGGCGTCTTCGTCCAGGGCGATTCGAATACCGCATCTAATGCTGGCAGGCTCTTTGTGTACAACTCGTACATTAGCGCCAATATCGCTGGCGGCTATGGCGGCGGCGTAGCAGTCTGTCCCACGGGCAAGACGTTGGTAACGAACACTGAGGGCACGGCAATCTTTGGCAATTCGTCTGCTGGCGCTGATTACGACTATCATGATGATTACAACGCACAGGACAATACCGGTAATGAAGGTAAGCCCCATCTTTCCGAAGGTGGCCACGATAAAAATCAAGATTTCACTGCGTATAATAAAAATCCTGCGATTTTCCGCGAAAACGGTCATGCGGATTTCTTCCTTGCTGCAACGGGCCACAGCGATCCAATCGCAGCGGTAATCGGCAAGATGCTTGGTGGCGGTGACGCCAAGTTTTCGGGAAGCATTGAACTTGAAAAGAAGATTAGTATTCCGGCTAATGGTGGTGTTCAGGTCAAGAATAGTATCGGCTTGTCTTCGGGTGTTAATGCCGGAGATGATGCTGCGACGGCCGCGCAGGGTCTTGCCACAACCTTCATCACTGGCAACTATTCCTGGAACCATGGCGGCGGCATCATGTCGAACGGCGACCTGTACTTGGGCCAGCCAGCGGATACGTATGTCTACCCGAGCCTTAAGCTGAAGGCAACCAAGGTGTTGGACGGCCGTGGCCTCAAAGATGGAGAGTTCTCCTTTACGGTCTACCGTAAGGACTCGAATGATCCTTTCACAAATGGGGTATTCAATCGTGACGCTTGTACCGAGGTTGGAACTGCAAATAATGATGAAAGCGGCAACATTGCGTTTAACCTTGGTGAACAGTTCGCAGCGAGCGGTACGGCTGACAAAATCACATACTACTTGGTCGAAGATGCCGGCGAGGACTCCGACATCACATACGACTCTGCTGTGTATGAGATTGTGGTAAAGGCTAAAGATACCCAGACCTCGCTCATGTCTGTTCCGGAAAAAGACAATCCAAATGAGGAAAAGCAGCTCGTCATCCATAACTACACGATTGAAAACGTCAGTGTTACCAAGCGTGAATTCGATAAGTCGTCCGGTGCGTGGATCAACGTAAAGCAGTGGGGCGACGTAAAACAGGACAGAGGCTATTATTGTATTGGCGGTGCCGAAGGCTCTACGACCTTCACCAACAAATACACCCCGTACACCTCCACTGGCTCCTGGACTCCTGAGGCGACTAAGGTCGTTAAGGGTGGCGAGATGAAGGAGTTTACGCTCGAGTTTGCGGATAACGAGAAGTTTGAGGGTGGTAGCGTTAGGACCGTGAAGACTGATGCAACGGGAGACGCGACTCAGACGCTTCCGTTCTTGAGCGCTTCTGGCGAAGGGGTCAAGTATTCACTTTCTGATATCACTAAGAACCCCTACGCTGTTGGTGACCCTACGGGTCGCGGTGCTTCCAAGACCTTCACGTACTATGTGCACGAGAAAGACGAGAGTTCGCCTCTCTCGCACTACAAGTATGACAAGTCGATATACAGGTTCGACGTTACCATGACGGACCAGAAAGACGGCTCAATCGTTGACACGAAGGTGACCTACACCCAGATCAAGGACGCTGACGGTAAGGATATCGATTCCAATAAGCAGGTTCCCGTCAACTTCGACGGTAGCAAGCCTGAGTCCACCCCCACCTTCACCAACACCTATTCCACCTCTTTGCCCCTTTCTGGTATGTCGGGCGTCACTCTGACGTACCTTGCCGGCGCGGCGGTGCTTTGCGCTGCTGCGGCCTGGATGCACATTCGTCGCAAGGCGAATGCGAAGGGAGGCGAGCGTCGTGAATAAGAAAGTTTGCTCCTTCCCGATCTTGTTTGCGCTGCTTGCCCTCCTGATCGGTACCTGCGCGGTTGTGTTCCCCGCATCCGCGCAGGCCGCGCCGACCTCGACCGGTTCCATCACGGTGAGCGGCGCCGTGGCGAGCAGCTACGACGCCTACCAGATCTTTAGCGCCAACGTCGTCGACGGCGACAGCGACGCCAAGATCGCCACCGGCCTCGCCTGGGCAAGCGACACCGTGCGCGACGCCGCGCTGCCTGTGCTGCACAGCGCTGGCATGCCCAATTCCCAGACCACCGCGCAGGAAGCTGCCGAGTGGCTCAACACCGATTCCCACCTTACGAGCGCGCTGAGCGCACAGCTCGCTCGTTCCCTTCAGAGCTCTGGCGCCGTGTCTGTGGCCCTTAACGCGGGCACGACGGCTGAGCTGCCCTGTGGCTACTGGCTCATCGTCGCCGACGACGATGCCATCGCCCAGGGCGAGGCCGGCACCGCGCCGATCATGACCCTGGTGGGCGGCAGCGCCGTCACCGTCAAGCCCAAGGCGGCGACACCCAAGGTCGCCAAGCACGTGCTGGAGGACAGCGCCGCCGCATGGCAGAAGGCTGCCGACGCCACGGTCGCCGATGACCTGTACTGGCGTCTCTCTGCCACGGTCCCGGCGGGCCTTACCGCCTACGACACCTATACGGTGCAGTTCGTCGATACTATGAGCGCGGGGCTCGACCCCTCCAAGGTGGCCGCTAGCATGCATGTGTACGTGGCGGCGGGCGCGGACGGTGGCTTTGACGCCGTCTCGGCCGGTAAGGACGGCCGCGCCGGCACTGAGCCCGCGAAGGGCTGGACCGATATCACGGCCCAGTGCGCCACCAAGGTGGCGGCCGACGGCAAGACCTTCACCGTGCGCACCGGCGACCTCATCGCCGCGCTCGGCGGGGTCGACGCCTTTACCGCGGGCGCCCGCGTGGTCGCTGTGTACAATGCGCCGCTCAACAGCGCATGCAACCACGGCATCGCGAAGGGCAACCCCAACGAGGTCTACCTGCGCTACCCGCGCTCTCCCTTTGCCGACCAGTCCGGCGATGCCGGCTTCACCCGCACGCCGAGCGACGATGCGTGCGCCTACACCTGGGATCTCGCGCTCACCAAGCGCGGCAGCGACGGCGACAAGCCGCTTGCCGGGGCGATCCTGAGCATCGCCGACGACCGCGGCCGCACGCTAGCGGCCGACGGCACGTGGGATGCGGAGGGCAAGGCCACCGTCACCACGGGCGAGGACGGCCGCGTGACCGTCTCGGGCGTGGACTCGGGCAAGCTTGAGGTCCGCGAGCTCAAGGCGCCCAAGGGCTACACCGCCTTCGAGGGCACGTGTTCCGTGACGGTCAAGGCCGAGGGCCTGGACGTCGACCAGGTGGCCGCCGCCAAGCCCAAGCTCACCATCACGGCCGAGTCGCCCCTGCGCGCCGACAGCGCGGACGGGTCGACGGGCAGTCTGGAGGCGTCGCTCATTAATACGCCCACCGGCACACCCCCTAGCATTACCACCGGAGGCTTTATGCCCTCGACTGGCGATATGGCAATGTACGCCGCGGCCGCCGCAGCGGTCGCCGGAGCCGCGCTCATCGTGGTCGCGCTCCTGGTCAAGCGGGGAGGTGGCAGCCATAAAGAGTAGCTGGCAGCCCCACCGAGAGCGGGGCGAAACGTAGCGAAGCAGATGCTAAGACACAGACAGATGATGACCGATCAAATGAGAACCAACCGGAAAACGGAGGAAAAGAAGATGAGCATGAGCAAGAACATCGCACGCCTGGCAGTAACCGCCGGCCTCACGGCAGCGTTGAGCTTCGGTGGAGTCATGGCCCCGGTAACCATGGCGTTTGCTGAGGGTGCGGCGGGTTCGACCGTAACTTTCAATGACCCTACTTATCAAAAGACTACGACCTATAAGGGCATCCAGATCTTTACGGCTAATGTGAGCGATTCTGCTGTCACCAACATTCAGTGGGCCGGCTCTTCCCAGGCCGAGAAAGATGCAATTCGGGATGTTGTTGTCAGTGCAATTGATGAAGCCGTGAAGGCAGAAGATTCCACCAAAAGCTACAGCAGCAAAAACGCACAGGAGGCTGCCGAATGGCTGAATGAACATGCTGAAACTAATGAAGCTACAAAGGTTGCGAGCGACAATGTTCTGAATGTAATTGCGAAAAAACTGAATACCGCTGCTTTTTCCGGTGCATGGAAGGCGACTAATCAGGACAATAAATCCCTTTCCGGCCTTGCCGCCGGCTACTGGCTCTTCTTGACCAATAGCGTGGCAGAAGGTTCAAATAACAGCTCGAAGGACGTTTTCACTTCGCCCGTATATGCGGTCGTTGATGGTGTGAAAGATAAAGTGGTGACTCCCAAAAAGAGCGTACCTACCGTCGATAAGAAAATAGTGAATGCCAAAGGCGATGAAGAGCTCGATGCCAGCGACTCCCATGTTGAGCAGGAGGTTACGTACAACCTCTATGGCACTGTCGCCGATAACTACGATACGTACGGCACGTACTTCTATAAGTTCTCCGACCAACTCTCCGAGGGTCTGACGCTGAAGGATGGTTTCAAGGCAACTCTGTATGCGAATAAAAACCTCGCTCAGGCTGATATTAACCACACGGGGGCAGTGATGTGACGAGTCACTTTACTCAAAGTGCGGAAACTGTAGACCCAGAAACTAAAAATAAGACAACGACTTGGACGTGTAACGATCTTAAGCAGGTAGCGGACGTTAAACCGGGATCCTGCATTGTGATTTCCTATAAGGCAAAGATTAACCACGAGGCTGCCATTGGAGACAACGCGGGTAACGCCAACTCTGTCACTCTTGAATACTCAAACAACCCTATGACCACCGACACCGGCACGACGGTGCCCGATGAGGTCAAGACCTACACCTATGGCCTTAAACTGAATAAGGTTGACCTTGGCACTGAGAAGGCACTCCCGGGTGCGACATTTACCATCAAGGTGAAGGCAGCGGCGGATCGAAGCCTGGTGGGGAAATACGTTCAGTACAATGGAGCTCTTAAAGAAAATGAGCAGGTGATCCCGACTGACGAGAATGGCACCCTTACCGTCAGGGGCCTCGGTGCGGGAACCTATACGGTAACGGAGATTGACGCTCCCGAAAACTACGATAAGGTCGTATCTTTCGATTTCACGATTAAGTCGAAGAATGAAAGCGGGACAACAGGTGAAAGCTCGAGCGCGGATAAGTATGAACTAATCGCTCCAAGTGATCAGGTTATCATCGGTACGCCGGATGATAAGAAGGGCGACAACAAGCTCGAAGCCAAGACTGGCACAGCTACAAACGATGACGGCACCTTCAACATCACCGTTGGCGATACCAAGCATGTCGGCCTCCCGCTCACCGGTCTCAACGGCGTGACCTTCACTTGGATCGCTGGTGGCGCGGTGCTGTGCATCGGCGTGGCGCATCTCATCCGCAGCCGTAAGCAGGCCGAGGAGTCCGAGCAGGAGTAACGCTCGCTCACCCATCCCTTTGGCAGGTGGGATGTGATGGCCATGAGACTTGCGGACACTTTTCTCGTCCATCGACGTTCTTGCTTTGCCATTCTCTTTTCGGGGCAGACTCCGCACTGGAGTTTGCCCCGTTTTTTGGGATAACGCAGCCAGCCTCCATCGTCCGATGCGGGCTCGTTCGTCATCGCGTTTCTTGACTCGTATGAGGTTCGGTTTAAGGTCCGTAGGCGCACGCGCGGTGCGGACGGTAGAAGGCATTTGCGCCGCAACAAGCGCAAATAAGAATGCCCGGGGTTAGAGGCCCGGGCATTTAACAACGTCGGAAACTGGTCGCCCGCGCTCTCGAACACTTACGCGGGGTGCGTCGTTTCCTGTAGTCATTGTATCCCGAATCGCCCCGCCGATCCGGGATATTCTGAAAACTCAAATGTTGGCCTATGCTCGCGCCGCACAATGCTGTCTAGCTGTGTTGTCCGGCGCGGGGCTCGCTAATCGGCTATTATTTGTTTAGACAACCTGAGCTGTAAGGAGTGACCGGCGATGGTGCAGGGCGCCAAACATATGAAGAGCAATAACGCCGCGGCCAACGGTGACTCAAGCCCTCAGCCCAAACCTCAACCAAAGCCCAAGCGCCGTCGCAAGCGACTGCCGCGCTGGGCCGACCGTCTCATCACCATCGTCATCATCCTTATTGGCGTGGGCCTTATGACCTGGCCGTGGATCTTGGACCGGCTCGAGGCCTCGGGCGTGTTCAACCAGATCAGCACGGTGTCCAGCACCGTGGACGCGCTGTCTGCCGAGGAGCGCGAGCGCATCCTGCTCCAGGCGCGCTCCTATAACGAGCAGCTGGCGGGCGAGGCCACCGAGCTTCCCGCCGACCAGATCGAGCCCTACGCCCAGCAGCTCATCTTTGACCGCGACCCCATGATGAGCTGGGTCGAGATCCCCTCCATCGACGTGAGCATGCCCATCTACCACGGCACGAGCGAAGAAGTCCTTATGGCGGGCGTCGGCCACCTGGAGGGCACGAGCCTGCCGGTGGGCGGCACCTCGACGCATTGCGTGCTCACCGCGCACTCGGGCATGCGCAACCTGAGCATGTTCGACGACATCCACTCGCTGGAGCCCGGCGACCTGGTGCTGCTGCACACCATGAACAAGACGCTCGCCTACAAGATGGTGGACTCCGAGGTCGTGCTGCCCGAGGAGATGGAGTCGCTGACTATCGAGCCCGGCGCCGATAAGGTGACGCTCGTCACCTGCACGCCCTACGGCGTGAACGACCATCGCCTGCTGGTGCATTGCGTGCGCACCAAGTACAACAAGAAGGACGTCGACAAGCAAAAGTCGCTGGCCGGCCGCCACTGGGGCAAGCGCGAGTTTGCCGTGCTCATCGTGGTCGTGGCCATTGTGCTGTTGCTGCTGGACATCGTGATCCACGCGGTCCGCAAGCGCCGCAAGGCCAAGGCTTCGGCATAAGACATTCTCCAGAACCACCACAATGGGGACAGGCACCTTTGTGGTGGTCGGGGGTTCCAAACCATCACAACATTCGATAAAAATCTCGATTTTGGCGAAAAACATCGAATGTTGTGATGCTTTTCGTTGCGGGCGGGACGGTTTTCGCTATGGACGGTACGGTTTTCGCTACGGACGGCGCGGTTTTCGCTGCAGAGCCGCCAGCCCGCAGCCTGCCAATCCACCGCCCTCGTTACGTTTTCGCTGCATTTGGGTAAAGCACCTGCTCCAAGTGGCGTTGCCTTGTATACTAGAGCGGTTTATCTGTTATGCGGAAGGGAGCGCCTATGGCACTCAGCGAGAAAGACGTGCGCGGCATCGCCGAGTACGCAAAGATCGCACTGACCGATGACGAGCTCACCCAGATGACGTCCTACATGAACGACGCCGTCCAGATGCTCGAGCCCGTCCTGCAATATGACTTGCCCGACGTGGAGCCCACGTTCCATCCCATCGGAAGCCTGTCCAACGTGATGGGCGATGACCTGCGCGAGCCCGAGCGCGATCTGCCGCTCGACGTTGCGCTCGAAAACGCCGGCAGCGCGCGCGACCGCTACTTCCGCGTGCCGTCCATTTTGGGAGAGGGGGAGAGCGAGTAATGGCACAGAGCTTCGATTCCCTTACCGCCGCCCAAATCGCCGCGGGCGTTGCCGCCGGCGACTTTACCGCTACCGAGGTGGCCCAGGCCTCCCTTGCCGCCATCGAGGCGCGCGAGGGCGGGGTCCAGGCATTCCTGCAGGTGTCGCCCGAGCTTGCGCTCGAGGCCGCCGCGCGCGTGGATGCCGACCGTGCCGCAGGCAAGCCGCTGCCCCCGCTTGCGGGCGTGCCGCTGGCCATTAAGGACAACATGAACCTCGTGGGCACGCGCACCACCTGCGCTTCCCGCATGCTCGAGAACTACCAGAGCGTTTACACCGCCACCTGCGTCCAGCGCATGCTCGATGCCGGCTGCCTGCCCATGGGCAAGGCCAACATGGACGAGTTCGCCTTTGGTAGCTCTACCGAGAGCTCGGCCTTCCATCGCACCAACAACCCCTGGGATACCGAGCGCGTGCCCGGCGGCTCCTCGGGTGGCTCCGCTGCGGCCGTCGCCGCGGGCGAGGTCGCGCTCTCGCTGGGCTCGGACACCGGCGGCTCCATTCGCCAGCCGGCATCGCTGTGCGGCGTGGTGGGCTTTAAGCCCACGTATGGCGCCGTGAGCCGTTACGGCGTGGTTGCCTTTGGCTCGTCGCTTGACCAGGTGGGCCCCTTCGGCCGCACGGTCGAGGATGTCGCGCTGGCCATGAACGCGCTTACCGGCGCGGGCCACGATCCGTACGACTGCACCAGCCAGGACTGTGCCGTCGACTTTACCGAGCACCTCAACGACAGCATCGAGGGCAAGCGCGTAGGCATCATCCCCGCGTTCATGGAGGCCGAGGGCCTGACGCCCGAGGTCAAGGCCGCTGTTCAGCGTGCCGCTCGGGAGCTGCAGAACCAGGGTGCCGAGCTGGTCGAGGTCGACCTGCCGCACCTGGACGCCGCTATCGCCGCCTACTACGTCATCGGCCCGGCCGAGGCGTTCTCCAACCTGGCCCGCTTCGATGGCATTCGCTACGGCTATCAGGAGGAGGGCTGCGCCAACCTGTCCGACCAGAGCTCGCTTTCGCGCGCCCACGGCTTTGGCGCCGAGGCCAAGCGCCGTCAGATGCTCGGCGCCTACCTGCTGAGCTCGGGCGTGTACGACAAGTACTACTACGCCGCGCAAAAGGCCCGCACGCTCATCACGCAGGACTACGACGCCGCATATGCCAAGGTGGACACCATCCTCATGCCCGCCTCGCCGCGCACGGCCTTTAAGTTTGGCGAGATCAGCGACCCCACGCAGATGTACCTCTCCGACCTGTACACCATCTCGCTCAACATTTGCGGCAACGGCGGTATCTCGGTGCCGCTGGGCCTGGGCGAGGATACTCAGCTGCCCGTTTCTGCCCAGCTGGTGGGGCCTGCCTTTAAGGACCGTCAGCTGCTCACGTTTGCCCGCGCCCTGGAGCGCGGCTTTGCCGATGCCGCCACGGGTGCGCCCGCGCTTTCCGTCGCGCCCGATTTTGCCGGGAAGGGAGGCGAGCTGTAATGAAGGAGCTTTCCGAGGTCCTGCAGGATTGGGAGGCCGTGATCGGCCTGGAGATCCATACCGAGCTCACCGCACTCGATACCAAGATGTTCTGCAACTGCAAGCTCAGCCACGATGACGAACCCAACGCCAACGTGTGCCCGGTGTGCCTGGGCCTGCCCGGCGCCCTGCCGGTGCCCAACAAGCGCGCCATCGAGAGCATCGTCAAGGCCGGTCTCGCCACCAACTGCGAGATTCAGCGCCACTCGATGTTCTACCGCAAGCACTACTTCTATCCCGATATGGCCAAGAACTTCCAGACCACGCAGGGCCCGGTCGCCTTTGCCATGTACGGTCACCTGGACCTGGACGTGACCGGTCGCGGTGCCGCCGAGCGCCCCGACTGCGCGTTTGGCGAGGCCGAGGCCCAGAGCCTGGCGAGCGCTTCGGCCAACGCCGAGGGCCTGTCCACGTCCATGACGTCGACCATGCGCGAAGGCAACCAGCGCGCCGGCCATCTGGCCAGCTATGACGCGTCCAACCTGCAGATGCCCGAGCGCCGCGAGGACGGTTCCTACACGGTGCCCATCCGCATCCTGCGCATCCACATGGAGGAGGACGCCGCCAAGATGGTCCACGTGGGTGGCGCCGAGGGCCGCATTACTGCCGCGGCCGAGTCGCTCGTCGACTACAACCGCTGCGGCACGCCTTTGATTGAGCTCGTGACTGAGCCCGATCTGCGCACGCCCGAGGAAGCGCGCCTGTTTATGGAGAAGCTCCGTCGCATCTTTGTGACGCTGGGCATTTCCGATTGCTCCATGGAGAAGGGTTCCATGCGCTGCGACGGCAACGTGTCGCTGCGCCGCCGTGGCGAGACCAAGCTGGGCACCAAGACCGAGCTCAAGAACCTCAACTCGTTTAAGAGTCTGCACGACGGCCTTGCCTACGAGATTTGCCGCCAGGCCGAGGTGCTCGAGGAGGGCGGCATCATCTATCAGGAGACCCGCCACTGGGAGCCCAGCCGCAAGCGCACCGTGGTCATGCGTGTGAAGGAAACGGCAGACGACTATCGTCTGTTCCCCGATCCCGACCTGGCGCCGTTCGATCTGGACGACGAGTTCATCGACCGCTGCCGTGGCGAGATTCCCGAGCTGCCCGATGCCAAGCGCGTCCGTTTTGAGGCCGACTTTGGCATTAAGACGGCTGACGCCGAGCAGATTGCTGGCGACCCTGAGTTTGCCGACTTCTTTGAGGCCGCCGCTGCCGGTATGGCCGGCAAGGAGGCCCAGACGGTCGCAAATCTGCTGGTCAACGAGATGATCGCCTACCTTAAGGGCGCAGGCGTGTCGCTCGCCGAGTCCGGCATCGCGCCGGCTCAGGTGGCGGCACTCGCCAAGCTGCTGGCGACCGATGCCATCAGCTCCAACCAGGCGCACGAGGTCTTTGAGGCGATGGCCCAGACCGGCGACGACCCCAACAAGATCGTCGACGAGCGCGGCATGCGTCAGGTGAGCGATGCCGGCGCACTGCAGCCGATCGTGGACGAGGTGCTGGCAAACTGTGCCGATCAGGCGCAGCAGTATCGTGACGGCAACCAGAAGGTCATCGGCTTTTTGGTAGGCCAGTGCATGAAGGCGAGCCGCGGCAAGGGCAACCCGAAGCTCTTCAACGAGTTGCTGAGAACGTCGCTCTCGTAGCTGCGAGGCCGGGGAAGCCCCGAGTCGCCGGGGTATTTCCTCCAAATTTCAAACAGTCCTATGCAAGACGAAGGCCACATTTAGTGGCCTTCTTTGCATGCGGAACTCATTTGGAGCAAACACCCCGGCGACTCGGGGCTTCCACGATCAGACGACTCGGCCGTTCGGGTCAGGTGGGCTGGATTGAATTTGGTGAATGAGGGCGCCGTTGGCGCCTTCATTCTTTATATATGTTGGGAGCGCCAGGCGGTGGGGGTGGTGCCGGTGTGTTGCTTGAAGGCTTGGGCGAAGGCGGCCTGCTGAGGGTAGCCTAGACGCTCTGCCACCTGCGCTATCGTGAGCGCGCTATCGGCCAAAAGGTCCTGTGCTCGCTCTATACGGCGTCTGCGAATGTAGGCGCCCAGGGACTCGCCAGTTTGGGCCTTAAAGGTGGCGCATAGTTTGGAGCGGCTTGTGTAGAGCCTCTCGGCCACCTCGTTGATACCCACACGTCTGCTTTTGTCGAGCGCGCGCTCAATCATTGCCGTTGCTTCTTCGGCAATGGTTATGCTGACGCGTGTGTCTGCCGCCTGCCGCGCCTGCTTGTGGGCCGCGCGCGAACAGGCGAGCTCCGCGACCATGGTCTCCACGATGCCTTGCATATAGACGTGTCCGCCTACGGTACGGGCGCGTTCCTCGTTAATCCGACGCAGCGTGTGGCAGATGGCAGACGTCGCCTCCTCGTGCCATGGCTCGGCAAACGCCTCGAAGATTCCCGCGAACTCGGTGGGATAGCGGTGCTCCAGTTCGTCAAAAAATCCAGGCAAAAAGAGCACCGAGCGCGAGTGATAAAGCTGCCCTGCAAACAGCGGACTTAGCTCCTCGCCGCAGCTATCTTGGATAAAGCTGCACACCGCGCTGTTCGGCCACGGCCCGCGCAGTGGCTTAAGGTTCGCAGGCGTTATGCCAGCCTTGGGCATGCATATGAGCGTGGGCGCGCTGACCTCGCTCACGCAGGCGTACGGCTCGGGTGTGTATTCCGCCAGGTACATATCGTGCGTCGGGGTAATGAAATGCTCTATGACGATGCAGGTGGGGGAGAGGGGCATGATCCATGCGCGTCCGTGCGCCCGATCGTTTGCCACCTCGCCGGTAAAGACGGCGCCCTTGCCGGAAAGCTCCAGGCCAAACTGCTCAAACTGCGGTGCGTAGAGCTCGGTTATGTTGGTCGCGGCCCGATGCATTTTCGAAAGCGTCCCCTTCCTTTGCAGAAACATCCACGTCTGGCTCGATTGTGTGCCTTGGCTAACATATCAATGATAAGTTGATTACGGTTAACTCTCAAGCCGTTAGAAAGGAATCTCATGGCAAAGGGATCAAAAAGGGAAGGCGGCGGTATCGGCGAGCTACTTGCATATGCCGGCGACCGTAAATTCCTAACGTATTTGGGCATGGCGCTCTCGGCGCTCTCGCAACTGCTGAGCTTTGGCCCGTATGTGTGCATCTGGTTTGTCGCGCGAGACCTTATCGCTGTGGCGCCTAACTGGAGCGAAGCCACCGATATCGCGATGTATGGCTGGTGGGCCGTGGGTTTTGCCCTGGCAAGCATCGTAGTGTATTTCGTGGGACTCATGTGCACGCACCTGTCTGCGTTTCGCTGCGCGTCCAATATCCGCAAGACTGCGAGCGAACACCTGCTTAAGCTGCCGCTTGGCTACTTTGACATGCACGCCACCGGTGAGCTGCGCCGTATCGTAGACGGATGTGCCGCCTCAACCGAGACGCTGCTCGCACACATGCTACCCGATATCGCCGGCGCCACCGCCATGGTTGCAGGTCTGCTCGTGTTGCTTTTCGCCCTCGATTGGCGTTTGGGCGCGGCGTGCCTTATCTCGGTCGTCGTTTCGCTTGGCGCCATGGCTACCATGATGGGCGGCAAGGGCGGCGAGTTTATGAAGGTCTACATGGGCGCGCTGGTCAAGATGAACAAGACCGGTACCGAATACGTACGCGGCATTCCCGTGGTCAAGGTGTTTCAGCAGACGGTCTATTCCTTTAAGGCGTTCCACGACGCGATCGCCGAATACGCCGACATGGCGCAAAACTATTCGGGCACGTTCTGTCGAGGTCCGCAGGTACTCAACCTTACCGCGCTCAATGGTCTTGTGGCATTCCTATTGCCCGTGGCGTTGCTGTTGGCGCCGGGCGAGACGGACTTCGCGCATTTTATGGCCAACTTCACGTTTTACGCGATATTTTCGGCCGTGGTGCCGACGGCCATGACCAAGCTCATGTTTGTGGGCGAGGCGTCTCAGATGAGTGCCGATTCGCTGGCTCGCATCCGAAGCGTCATGGATTCCAAGCAGCTCTCCGTGCCCGCTCAACCCAAGTACCCTGCCAGCAGCGACGTGCGATTTGAGGATGTGAGCTTTACCTACGAGGGCGCCGAGGCGCCTGCCGTCAACCATGCGAGTTTTAGCGTTTCCGCGGGTAGTACCCTCGCGCTTGTGGGTCCTTCGGGAGGCGGCAAGTCAACCTGTGCAAGCCTGATCCCGCGTTTTTGGGATGTTTCCTCGGGTCGAGTGCTCGTAGGCGGTGTGGACGTTCGCGATATGGATCCGAACGAGCTTATGGACCAGGTCGCCTTCGTGTTCCAGACCAACCAGCTGTTCCGGCAAACACTTGCCGATAACGTGCGCGCCTCCAAGCCTACGGCCACTGACGACGAAGTGCGTGCGGCCCTCTCCGCAGCTCAGTGCGACGACATTGTGGCCAAGCTCCCACAGGGCATCAACACCATGCTCGGCGCCGGCGGAGCATATCTTTCGGGCGGCGAGGTCCAGCGCGTGGCACTCGCCCGCGCGATCCTTAAAGACGCTCCTATCGTGGTGCTCGATGAGGCCACGGCGTTTGCCGACCCCGAGAACGAGGCGCTCATCCAGCGCGCCTTTAGCAAGCTGGCGGCGGGTCGCACGGTCATTATGATCGCGCACCGGCTTTCTACCGTGGTGGGGGCCGACAAGATCGTGGTGCTCAACCAAGGTAGCGTGCAGGAGGCCGGCACCCATGCCGAGCTGCTGTCCCAAAAGGGTCTATACGCCAAGATGTGGGCCGAATACGAACAGGCCGCGAGCTGGAAAATCACTGCAGCGACCGCGGATGCCGCCGTCACGAAGGGAGGCGAGGCCTAAATGTTCGCCTCATTCCAAAAGAAGTATTTCCTATCCGATAAAGGCGTCGCCGGCGTAAAACGCGGCATTTTCTGGACCACGCTCACTAATCTCATTACCATGGCCGGCATGGGCTTTTTATTCCTGGTTATGGCCGGCTTTGTCGAGCATCTCGCCAGCGGGGCTGACCTGCCGGATGCCCTGCCGATCGTGGGCGGCCTCCTGGTCTTTTTTGTGTTGCTCTTTGCCTCTAACTGGCAGCAGTATTACTACACCTACTGCATCTTTTACGAGGAGTGCGGCAAGCAGCGCATGGGGATTGCCGAGCGCTTGCGCAAACTGCCGTTGTCGTTTTTCGGCCGTCGTGATCTGGCCGATCTAACCGAAACCATCATGGGCGACGTTCAGACTATGGAGCACGCCTACAGCCACGTGCTGGGAGAGCTTTGGGGTGCCGTCATCGCAAGCGCCATTGTGTTCGTGGCGTCGCTGCTCTTTTGCTGGCAGCTGGCGATCGCGGCGTTTTGGAGCGTTCCCGTGGCCTTTGCCGTGCTGTATCTAACACGCGGCCCCATGACCCCGGTGTTCGACCGTGTGCGCGCCGAGAAGGTCAAGGTCACCGAGGCGATCCAGGAGACGCTCGACTGCGTGCGCGAGATTCGCGCCACCAACCAGGAGGCCCATTATCTTGAGGGGCTTAACGCCGTGATCGATGCCGAGGAGCGCGAGACCACCAAAGGCGAGCTCGCCAACGGGCTTTTGGTCAACTCCGCCTTTGCCATCCTGCGCCTGGGGATAGCCACCACGTTGGTCACGGGCGCCACGATGGTCGCCTCCGGGCAGGTCGACTTTTTGGTGATGTTTGCCTTCCTGCTTATGGTGAGCCGTATCTACGCGCCGTTTGATCAGGCCCTTATGCTCGTGTCGGAGCTGTTTGTCGCCGAGTCGTCTGCCAAGCGCATGCGTTCCATCATGGAAGAGCCTGTGGCGCGGGGCAGCGAGAAATTTGAGCCCGTGGGCCACGATGTGGTGTTCGATCACGTGGCATTTGGCTATGGTGCGGGCGAGGACGGCCGCGCCGGCGAGAAAGTTCTTACCGATGTGAGCTTTACCGCCAAGGAAGGCGAAGTTACGGCGCTGGTCGGTCCTTCGGGTTCCGGTAAGTCTACGGTGAGCCGCCTGGCCGCGCGCTTTTGGGACGCCACCGAAGGCACGGTCACCGTGGGTGGCGTGGATGTTGCGAGCGTGGACCCCGAGGTGCTGCTGCGCGACTACGCCATTGTGTTCCAAGACGTGCTGCTCTTTGACGACACGGTGATGGGAAACATCCGTCTTGGTCGTCGCGATGCCACCGATGAGGAAGTGCTTGCTGCCGCGCGTGCCGCCAACTGCGACGAGTTTGTGAGCCGCATGCCGCAGGGCTATGACACCATGATCGGCGAGAACGGCTCCAAGCTGTCCGGCGGCGAGCGCCAGCGCATCTCCATCGCCCGCGCGCTGCTCAAAGATGCGCCGATTGTGTTGCTGGACGAGGCGACGGCGAGTTTGGATGTGGAGAACGAGACCGTGGTGCAGCAGGCGCTCTCCCGCCTGCTCGCAGGAAAGACAGTTATCGTGATCGCCCACCGTATGCGCACGGTAGAAAATGCCGATAAGATCGTTGTACTCAAGGATGGTGTGGTTGCCGAGCAGGGCACTCCGGCGCAGCTCAAGGCGGCAGGTGGAGAATTCGCCCGCATGGTTGCGCTGCAAAAGGAAGCGGCTGCCTGGCAGCTGTAAGAAGGGGCAAAGGAACAGTCCCTTTGTCACATTGACAATCGGTTACTCCGCATCGTTAATTTTCAAAAGGTTAGCCATGGCTGACCTAGATAGTTAGATAGAATTAAGGTATTTCAAAAGCGTGCTCGAGCTAACTGATGAACTCGGGTGCTAAGGCACCATGCCGCGCCCCATGCGGCAAAAGGGAGAAGCAACATGAAGAAGTCGACGTTTAACACCCTGCTTGTTGGTGGCGGTTTTCTGCTTGGCACGGCCGGCATCAAGCTGCTTACCAGCGCTCCGGTCAAGAATGCCTGCGTGCAGGGTATTGCGTGCGGTATGCGCATCAAGAACGGCTACCAGGACATGGTCGAGCAGGCCAAGGCTAATGTCGACGACATGGTTGCCGAGGCTGCTTACATCACCCAGAGCGAGGCCGCCGCGGACAACGCAGCTGAGTAGCGCTTCCAGGCACAAACTATGAGATTCTCGATTATTAGCGAGATCCCCGGCAGGACCCGTCTTCAATTGGCGGGTCCTGTGCCAGAGAGCGATCTCGATGCACTTCTTAAGCTTGGCGGCGACATCGACGGCGTGCACAAGGTGCGCGTCTACGGCCGCATCGGCCAGATGGCGCTCGAATACGATGAGCCGCGCCGCGCGAGCGTGCTCGACGCCTTGGGCGCACTCGATGCTCAAGCTATCGCTGATGCCAAGTCGGGCTACGTGATACAACTCGAGCCGCGCAAGCACAAGCTCGTCATGGATCTTGCCACACTTGTCGGCGCCCACTACGCACGTCGCTGGTTTTTGCCCACGCCCCTGCGTGCGGTGTTTGTCGTGGCCGGTTACATGACCTTTTTGCGCGCCGCCCTCCGTGAGCTCGCGCAGCCGCGCCTGACCGTTCCCGTGCTCGACGCTTCGGCCATCGGCATTTCGTTCGTCAAGCGTGATGTCGACACCGCGGGCCAGACGATGTTCCTACTCAACGTGGGCGAGCTGCTCGAGGACTACACCCGCGCCATGAGTGAAAACGAGCTCATCAACTCGCTGCTCGATGTGCCCGACAAGGCGCAAAAGGTTGTCGGCGACACCGAGGTAAGCGTTGCCGCGACCGAGCTTGAGCCCGGCGATCTGGTCGCCGTGCGCACCGGCATGTCCATCTGCATCGACGGTGTTGTCGAGCAGGGGAGCGCTATGGTCAACCAGGCGACCCTGACCGGCGAGCCGCTGGCCGTCGAGCGCAGCGTGGGCGACGACGTGTTCGCCGGTACCGTCGTGGAAGACGGCGGCATCTTGGTGCGCGTGCGCGCCAATACGGCGCAAACCAAACTGCGCTCAATCGTCTCGCTCGTGCAGACGGCCGACTCGCTCAAGTCCGAGGGCCAGTCGCATATGGAGGACCTTGCCAACAAGATCGTCCCGTGGAACTTCCTGCTCGCGGGCCTAGTTGCGCTTACTACCCGCAGCCTCATCAAGACCTCGGCGGCACTGATGGTCGACTACTCGTGCGCACTCAAGCTCACGGGTTCCGTTGCCGTCATGACCGCTATGAGCGATGCTGCCAAGATGGGCGTCATGGTCAAGGGCGCGAAGTACTTTGAGTCGTTTGCCAAGGCCGACACCATTGTCTTTGACAAGACCGGCACGCTCACCGAGGCGCAGCCGCGTCTTGCCTGCGTACTCACCACCGATGGCTGGAGCGAGGATGAGGTCCTGCGCCTTTCCGCTTGCCTGGAGGAGCATTTTCCGCATCCGGTGGCACGCGCCGTGGTCAACGCCGCCCGAGAGCGTGGGCTCGAGCATCGCGAGCGCCATGCCGCCGTCGAGTACATCGTGGCGCACGGCATCGCTTCGTCCATCGAAGGGCGTCGCGCCATCATCGGTTCGGCGCATTTTGTATTTGAGGACGAGGGCGCACAGCTCGAATCCAACATCAAGGAGCGCATCGAGTCCCAGACGCAGGGCCTGTCGCCGCTGTACCTGGCGGTCGACGGCACGGTCGTGGGCGTGCTCGGCATCGAAGATCCGCTCAAGCCCGGGGTCCGTGAGGCAATCGCCGACCTGCATGCGCTGGGCGTCAAGCATGTCGTTATGCTCACGGGCGATTCGGAGCGCACGGCCGAGCGCATTGCGCGCGAGGCGGGTGTCGACGAGTTTAAGGCCGAACTGCTGCCCGAGGACAAGTACGCCTATGTGGAGCAGATTAAGTGCGAGGGGCGCCACGTTGCCATGGTGGGCGACGGCGTCAACGATTCGCCGGCGCTCGGTTTGGCCGACGTGGGCCTGGCCATGGGTGGCGGAAGCGACATCGCCAAGGAAGTCGCCGATATCATCCTGACCGATACGGATCTGGCCGCGATCGTGCGCCTGCGCCGCATGAGTCAGGGTCTCATCGACCGTCTGACGAGTTCGTATTCCAAGGTGATGCTCACCAACTCGGCGCTGTTGGCATTGGGTATTACCGGCATGATCACTCCGCAGACGTCGTCACTGCTGCACAACGGCTCAACGATCGCCTACAGCCTGGGCAACGCCAAGGCATATCTGCGTTAGCAGACGTGTTCGCCCACGTTATCTGGCCTGCGCCCAGACGGCATCGGTGTCGTCCGGGCGCAGGCCTTTTGCGTTTGGATGCCAACGTATGGGTTGATTCGTTTTGCGTCGACCATGCTGAGTCGCTTGCCGCGCGTGCGTTTATTGGGCAGGCGGCGGAGGCGGGGGCATTGCTGTTCTTTCCGGTGCATATCGCCAAGGACGTGCTGTACGTTGTTCAACACGAGCTGAAGCGTAGCGTTCTTGCCAGTGGGGAAGCGCTCGACGAGGCATCTGCCCGTGCAATTGGCGATGCGGCGTTGGCGTTTGTTCGGAACATGACCGAAAACGCCACGGCCGTGGGTGCAGATGCGTCGGACCTTTGGCTGGCCGACAAATACTTAGCGCTCCATCGCGATTACGAGGACAACTTGGTGCTCGCCGCGTGCAAGCGCGCGCAGGTCGATTACTTGGTGACCAACGATCGCGAGCTGCTCGAACATGCCGATCTTGCAGCAAAGACCCCGCGCCAAATGATGCCGATTCTGGCTTTGGCCGAACGCGGCGGCGCGGCTATCGGTTGACGCGAACTGTTTGTGGGCCTCTTGGACGACGATGCGCCAAGGGACCCGCGCCTTCTATTTACAAAAGCTCGGCCTTAATGGCGGGACTTTCTGCGAGCTGCTCGGCTGCCTTTTCGTCGGAGCTGTCGAGTGCTGCCAGACTGCGGTAGACCCACTCGTTGACCTGGGTGTTCTTGACGCCTGCGGTCTGCATAAGGGCGCCTACCTCGCGGATTGCTGCGAGCAGATCGGCTTTGGGACCCGCGAGTTCGACCTCGATGCCGTGGTAGGCGGCCACGCCGCGGTTCTCACTCACGTGGTCGATAAAGCCCTCGACGGTCTCAAGCTGCTGGGCGAGAGCCACATCATCGTTAGCGTCCAGCGCGACGAGTGCGTTCGAAACCGTGAGGGCGGGATGTCCGCAGGGGACAAAGCCTTCGATGACATCCATAGCTTCGGTAATGGTTGAGCCCAGGCCTGCGAGGGCATTGACGAGTTGCTGCTTGGTATCCATAACGGTCCTTTCGACGGGTCAATTTTGCTTGGCGAAAATATACGTTACGCGATCGGTGGCAAAAGTGCGAAGTGCGGCGCACATTGGGGTCTTCACAGCTCGTGCATAGAACAGCTGTCCGCTTTCAGAACGTGGTAAGATAACACTCCACAAGCGGGGCTCGCCCTGCATGCTCCTTGAAAAGTCGACGGGTGTTGGGTGCTTGCGTGCCCAATGCCATCCAGACTTTCCCGACATTCGGGGGCGACTGGTTTCGACACGATAGCTCTGAGAGAGGAAGCAAGCCGAGGTCTCCTCGCCTCGTTAAACAGGGGTACCGTCAAATTGAATTGACAACAACTCTTCTTTTGAGCCTATGGCTCTCGTTGCTTAGTTTATAGCGGCGCGTCAACCCGGTGATTTCCCCGACACCGGCGCGACGTCATTTTAGGGGAATGCTCCTGCGCACGTAATCGGTATGGCGCAGGCTAAGACCGAACCGGTTAGGACGCCGCGAGCGTGTCGCTGAGCGCAAAGCGTCCGAGACAAAACCAGCGACTGAGCTTGGAGATGCCAATCAGGGGGCTTTCGTGGACCGGAGTTCGATTCTCCGCGCCTCCACCAATAGTTATAGGCAGGTAGAGAAGTGTCTCTACCTGCTTTTTTATTACTTACAGATACCGCGGAGAATCGAACTCTATGCAGGGCGCGAGCGTTAAGCAAACGCGAAGCGTTTGTAGCGAGCGGGCGAGGGCGGCGGCAGCCGACCGAAGCCGGTGCGGATTTGCGAAGCAAATACGCGGATTCTCCGCGCAAACTTTCGACTCAAAACGGATGCGATGTTTACCGAATTTCAGCTGGACCTGCCTCGCATCAGCAAATCCCCGTACCGCGGAGAATCGAACTCTATGCAGGGCGCGGGCGTTAAGCAAACGCGAAGCGTTTGTAGCCCGCGGGCGAGGGCGGCGGCAGCCGGCCGAAGCCGGCGCGGATTTGCGAAGCAAATACGCGGATTCTCCGCGCAAACTATCAGCCCAATATGGATGCGATGTTATCGAATCTCAGCCGGCCATGCGCCGCATCAACGGAACCCCAAACCCGCGGAGAATCGAACTCTGTGCAGGGCGCGGGCGTTAAGCAAACGCTACGGCAACGTAGGGTGGGACGCGCTTTCCTAACGGCGGCCCAGGCGGAAAATCCATCCCGGAATCCGCGCTCAGAACGGGACACGCTTTCCCAACGGCGGTCCAAGCGGAAAGTTCATCCCGGAATCCCGCCTCAAACTGGAACACGCTTTCCGCTCCATATTCTCAACTCCAAAACCTATGCGCCCTCCATTCCAAAACTGGGTAGAAGAAAGCCAAAACGCAATCGCAGGAGGTCAATATGACTGCAGAAGATAAGGCAAAGAACGCCGGCAAGGTCGCGCTCGTTTTGGAGGGCGGCAGCTTCCGCGGGCAATTTACCGCAGGCGTACTCGACGTTCTCATGGAGGCCGGCGTCGAGATTCCGGCGGTATATGGCGTATCGGCCGGCGCTCTCAACGGCGTGAACTACAAGTCGCATCAGATCGGCCGTGCCAACCGCATCAACCTGGCTTTCTGCAATGACAACCGCTTCATGGGCGCCGCATCGTTTGCGTCCACGGGCTCCATCGTGGGTTACGATTTTATCTTCAACGATGTCCAGGACCGCCTGGATCCCTTTGACAACGAAGCGTTCGACGCGAGCCCCACCAAGATGTACGCCGTCGCGACGGACATGCTCTTTGGAACCGCTGCATACCTGCCGGTCAAAAGCGCCGTGCTCGACCTCGATGCCGTGCGCGCCTCGACGTCGCTGCCGCTGGTGACGCCGCCGGTCGAGATCGATGGGCACAAATACGTCGACGGCGGCGTAGCCGATTCGGTCCCCATCGAGCACGTGCTGGAGGAGGCCGGCTTCGACCGTGCAGTCGTCATTGTCACGCAGGATCGCTCGTACGAGAAAAAGCCCTACGAGTTTATGCCCGCCGCACGCGCTCGCTATGCCGACTACCCCTACCTGCTTGAGGCTATCGAGACGCGCCACGACCGCTATAACATCCAGCGCATGCATCTGTGGAAGTATGAGCGCGAGGGCCGCGCGCTGGTCGTTGCTCCACAAAAGCCGGTCGAGGTCGGTCACGTTGAGCATGATCCGGCAAAGCTCCTCGACCTGTATATTCAGGGCCGCCAGGAGGCAAAGCGCCTACTGAGTGATATCGAGGCATTTGTCGAGCGCTAGTGTCGCGACGTCATGACCCATGGATGACATGTGCAGAAACTCTGGTCGGAGCCAAAATACCTGTTGACTCGGGCGGCGAGCGGGGTAATATGGACGGGTTACTTGCAGAGCCCCGTGAATCTCTGTAACAACACGTACTGTACATGGAGGAGTCTAAGTGATTTCGAAATCGACTCACTACGCCAAGCAGGGCGAGGTCCAGCGCAACTGGGTTCTCGTCGACGCCGATGGTGCTGTCCTGGGCCGTCTTGCCACCCAGATCGCAATGATCCTGCGCGGTAAGAACAAGCCCCAGTTCACGCCCAACAGCGACTGCGGCGACTTCGTTGTCGTCATCAACGCCGATAAGGTCCAGCTTACCGGCAACAAGGCCGACACGAAGACCTATTATCGCCACAGCGGCTACAACGGCGGCCTCAAGGCTGAGAGCTTCCGCCAGGCTATGGAGAAGCACCCGGAGAAGGTCATCGAGCGCGCCGTTCGCGGCATGCTGCCCAAGACCACCCTCGGCCGTGCCCAGATGACCAAGCTTAAGGTCTACGCTGGTGCCGAGCATCCGCACGCTGCCCAGAACCCCACGAAGATTGAGCTGGAGGCTTAAAGATGGCTGAGAACACCGTTGTCTACCAGGGTACCGGCCGTCGTAAGAACGCCGTCGCCCGCGTCCGTCTCGTCCCCGGCACCGGCAAGGTGACCATCAACAAGCGTGACGCCGAGCAGTATTTCGGCCGTCATCAGCTCGTTGAGAACGCCCTTGCTCCCTTCAAGGTGACCGACACCGCCGGTCAGTTCGACGTTATCGCTCTGTGCGATGGCGGCGGCATCTCCGGTCAGTCCGGCGCTCTGCGCCTGGGCATCGCTCGTGCTCTTCTGAACGCTGGCGATTACCGTGCTGACCTCAAGAAGGCCGGTTTCCTTACGCGCGATGCTCGCGTGGTCGAGCGCAAGAAGTACGGCCTCAAGAAGGCCCGCCGCGCTCCCCAGTTCTCCAAGCGCTAAGGTTTTATCTCCTTACGAGATACAGTGTACAAGCGGGGCCTACCGACTGCTCGGTGGGTCCCGCTTTTCTTTTCGACTAGGGTGGGCGGCTTCGTTTTGCCCACTTGGGAAGGAGCGATCCTATGCCCCAGAACATCTTCGGTACCGATGGCGTCCGTGGCGTCGCCAACGCCGACCTCTCGTGCGACCTCGCGTTTCGCCTGGGCCGCGCGGCGACCAAGTTCCTTGGCCCGGACATCTGCATCGGCCGCGACACGCGTCTTTCGGGTACCATGCTCGAGAGTGCTCTGACCGCTGGCATTATGGCAGAGGGCGGCCGTCCGCATTGCTGCGGCGTTATCCCTACGCCGGCCGTGGCGCTGCTCACCGTCCAAAACGAGCTCGACGGCGGCATCGTCATCTCCGCTTCGCACAATCCGCCGGAGTTCAACGGCATCAAGTTCTTTAGCCGCAAGGGCATGAAGCTTCCCGATGCTGTCGAGGAAGAGATCAGCGCCTGGGTCATGTCCGAGGAGGCCATGGCTGCCGACACGCTGCCGACCGGCGCCGGTGTGGGTCATATCATCAAGATGAAAGACGCCCGCAAGGCCTATGTCGATCATGCCATCAGCACGCTCGACGGCCTTAAACTCGATGGCCTGGTTGTTGCCGTCGACTGCGGCCACGGTGCTTCCTGCCAGACCACGCCCGCCGCGCTGCAGCGCCTGGGCGCCACGGTCCATGCCATCAACACCGATTACTGCGGCACCGACATTAACGTTGAGTGCGGCTCTACGCACCTTGAGCCCCTGCGCGAGCTCGTGCTGCGAACCCACGCCGACATCGGCCTGGCCCACGACGGCGACGCCGATCGCGTGCTGTTCGTGGACAGCGAGGGCAACGAGATCGATGGCGACTACATTCTTGCCATCTGCGGCTCCGACCTGGCCGCTCGCGGCAAGCTCGCCAATTCCGAGATCGTCTCGACCGTTATGTGCAACCTGGGCTTCTCCATCGCAATGAAGGAGCAGGGCTTCGAGATGGTCCAGACCGCCGTGGGCGACCGCTATGTTCTTGAGCGCATGCTCGCGGATGGCGCCGTCATCGGTGGCGAGCAGTCCGGCCACATCATCTTCCTGGAGCACAACACCACCGGTGACGGGCTGGTGACGGCCCTGCAGCTGCTGGCCGTGCTCAAGCGCACCGGCCGCACCCTCACCGACCTTGCCGGCATCATGAAGAAGTACCCGCAGGTACTCGTCAACGTGCATTCGGACAACAAGGCCGGCCTGGACGATTGCCAGCCCATTTGGGACGCCGTCGCTGCCGCCGAGAAGGAGCTCAACGGCCGCGGCCGCATCTTGGTGCGCCCGAGCGGTACCGAGCCGCTGGTTCGCGTTATGGCCGAGGCGGAGACGCACGAGCTCACCCAGCGCGTTGTCGACGACATCGTCGAGGTTGTCAAGCGTGAACTTCCCTAATGGTCAAAAACGGGTGCCAAGTGGTAAACTGTTAAAGCAATTTTGATTGATTGGTATGTCCGAGGGGGAGCATGTTCACTAAAGTCCTAAGGTCTTTTGGTATGCGTGGTCGAGTCCTTACGCTGGATGCTCCCATCTCGGGCGACGTCATTCCGCTCTCCGAGGTAAACGATCAGACGTTTGCCACCGGCCTTTTGGGCCAGGGCGTTGCCATTCAGCCTACGGGTACGCGTGTGATTGCGCCGGCAGACGCCAAGGTCGAGGCCATTTTTCCCACGGGTCACGCCGTCGCGCTCAACACGGTCGATGGCTTGGACGTGCTCATCCACGTTGGTTTGGACACTGTTCAGCTCGAGGGCAAGCACTTTACTGTACATGCGCAAGTGGGTGACATCGTCCATAAGGGCGATGTGCTCATCGAGTTCGATCGCGAGGCAATTGCTGCCGAGGGTTACGATGTGACGGTTCCCATCTTGGTGTGCAACTCCGTTGAGTTCTCGAGCATCAAAGGCTCCGTTGGCGAGCATGTCGAGGAGATGGACCAGCTCATCGTCGCGCGTGAGCGCTAGTCGCTCCGCTTTGCCTTTAGCCTACAATTCAAACACGTTTACGGAGGGCGCCCTTGAAACAGGGCGCCCTCCGTGGCAAGATGGGATTTGTCCGAAGCTAAACAGCTTTGGGTCACCGTGGACGGGCAGGGGCCTCGACGCGGGTAGACACGAGACGCATACATTACGCGACCTCGCCCTGGTGGCCGCACACGTTGGTTGCGGCCGACGCGGGCCGCGGGCAAGTGCTTGTAAGGGGAGCCTTGCCTCTCTTGTACGAGAAAGGACGCGTAATGAAGATCATTAAAGCTAAAGACTACGAGGATATGAGCCGCAAGGCCGCCAATATCATCTCGGCCCAGGTTATTCTCAAGCCCGATTGCGTGCTGGGTCTTGCCACCGGCTCCACTCCGATTGGCGCCTACAAGCAGCTCGCCGCTTGGTACAAGAAGGGTGACGTCGACTTTGCCGAGGTCAGCACCTACAACCTCGACGAGTATCGTGGCCTTTCGCACGACGATCCCCAGAGCTACCACTACTTTATGCGTGAGAACTTCTTCGATCACATTAACATCGACCTGAACAACACGCATGTGCCCGATGGCTCCAATCCCGACGCTGCCGCTGCCTGCTCTGAGTATGACAAGATCGTCGCTGCTGCCGGTTACCCTGATCTGCAGCTGCTCGGCATCGGTAACAACGGTCACATTGGCTTCAACGAGCCCGATAATCACTTCTCCAAGGGTACGCACTGTGTCGACCTTACCGAGAGCACTATTCAGGCCAACAGCCGCCTGTTCGACAGCATCGACGACGTGCCTCGTCAGGCCTACACCATGGGCACTCAGACCATCATGTATGCCCGCATGATCCTGGTTGTCGCCAATGGCGAGGCCAAGGCCCAAGCCGTGCATGACATGTGCTTTGGTCCGGTTACCCCCGAGTGCCCTGCCTCGATCCTGCAGCTGCACACCAACTGCGTTGTCGTTGCCGACGAGGCCGCCCTTTCGCTCTGCGAGTAGCGAAAGCCTATCACCTCGACATAGCTTTGCCGAAGGCCTCCGCTTTGCGGGGGCCTTTTTTCTGAGTGCACGCCGTGTGCTTGACGAAAACCTTGCCGCGAACTTGACGGGTGCGTCTGGTGCAGCATGATTCATTCTATAGCAGATACTATGCATAAATGCTATGAAAAGGTCGCAGACGGTAGCTGGCGCTAGGTGAGTTGCGCAACACAATTGAACAGCGCTCATTTAAGGTAAACTGCCAAAGGATGGGACAAGCTGGCAAGCGCATTGACCTGCGCAAAGACTGATTGGTTGGGGGATAAGTTTCAATCGGACCACGCTGAACAAAAACTTGCCATTTGCGTACCAGCAAACATCCTAAACCGTAGCATCGCTCTATTCATCTAGCGATACATATGGTCTAGCGTTACGGTGTCCATGTGGTCGAGTTGAGGAGCGGGCATGGTTAACGATTTGGGCAATACGGACGACCTTGAGCTTATGCCGCTGGGCAGTAGCTATATGGTGCGGCGCGATCGCTTGATGAACGAACTTATCGCCAAGGGCCGAAAGGCCGGCATCGTAGTCCTCTACGCGCCTGATGGCTTTGGGAAAACCTCGGTGCTGCTGCAGTATACCCAAGAGGTTAAAAGCGATCCGACGCGAGGTCCCGTGCGGATCATCGAGGCAGACCGCGCCATTGGGCGCGAGGTGTTTATGCAGCTCGAGGTCGTTACCGAAGAGCTTAAGGACAAGCCGCACTCCCTGATTGCAATCGATAACGTGCCTAACCTCAGCCAGAGCGAGACCGAGGAGCTGATCGACCGAATCCGAACCCTGCGTGCTATGGGGGTTGGGGTCTTTATGAGCTGCCGTCCTTCGAATCGCCAGCTGATTCACGGACTGGGCGATTCGATTAAAGTCAACGCGCAGATGCTCAAGGTGCATGCCTATGAGTATTCGGCGTGGGCATCGGCGTTTTCGATCAGCACGTCGCTCGACTTCTATCAGCTTACGCAGGGCGTGCCCGAGCTCGTCTCGGCTATGCAGTCGGGACTATACGGGCAGGGAGACGTTGCCCAGATGCTCGAAAACGAGATCGTCAATATCTACGGTGCGGCACTTGTTGATCTGGCGTCGCTCGAGAACAACGCCCTGTTTAGTGTGGCATGCTTGATGGTCTTAATGGGTGAGGGCAATATTTCGGAGCTCGAGGCTTGCGGTGTTAGGCTTTCGGCGATTGACCAGTCCTATCTTGTCCGCGATTATCCCATTTTTGGCGTTGATCCGGCAGACCGGCGCTTTACCTGCTTGGGTACCGAGGACAACGCACGCCTGCGATTGCGCAAGCTGGTCGCCGAAATTCGCCCCGAACTCGTTGTGCGGGCGGCGCGTATATTGATTAAAGCGGGGCGCTGCGATACCGCGATGGACCTCGCCGACGCGTTTTTGGACCGCAGTGCGGTGTTGGAGCTTGCCGGGCAGTATGGAGTCGATCTGGCCCTGACGGGGCATGGAGGGGATGTCTGCCGCGCGGCGCTGGGAAAGACCGAGGCAGATGACCGGGCCTCGGAGCCGACGCCTGACGAGGCGCTCGGCATCTATCTGGCGGCGGTGAGCGTCTCCAATACAAAGCTTGCGCGGTATATGGCCTCAATTATCGAGCGTGCGGGCGAACAAGCGATTTCCGAGCTCAATCCCGTGTCGTGGAAGGTGGCGCACGCGTTTACGGCCGCCTGTTATGGAGATAGTGGTCTGGGGCTTCCGGCAAGCCATACGGCGTTGGAAAGCGAGGCGTCTTGTGCCGCACTCGACATGCTGTCCGCACATGTCGAGATAAAGCATGGACTGACCGAGCGGGCGAAGGGTGGCGAGATCCTCGCGGGGCTCAAAACGGATAAAGCCTACGATTGTGAGCTCGATATCGCGGGGACGTTTGTGCGCGCGGACCGCATGTTGACGGAGCTATTTGATGGGTCGTATGCGGGGACTGACGAGCGTGATGACGAGATGGCTCTGACGCTCGAGGCACTCGAAGCGCGTGGAATCCGAGCGCTCGCCATCTGGGTGCGCATGGTGTTATCGGCGCGGCGCCTGTTTGCCGGCATGCCGGTGACCGACGAGCAGGCATTCAATGAGCTCGACCGTTTTGCCGTGCGTGTGCGTGACAATCAAGTCCAGTTGTTTGGCTTGATACTGGAAGGCTGGCAGTCGTTGGCTGAGGGGCGTCCGGTCAATGCCAAATTCCGTGCGGTGCAGGTGCTTAGGCTTGCCGAGGAATCGATTGGATACATACGCGACAACGCGCTGCTGCTAGAGCGCGCGGCGTACTTACGCAATACATCGATGGTATCGGTGCGCGAAGAGGCAGAGCTGCTCGATTTGAGTCGGACGCAGGTCGGTGGTGCCGAGGCTTGGATGGTGGCGCTGCATTTGGCCTCCGCGGGCCGCGATAGCGACCTTGCAGCCTGGATGTCCATGAACCGCCCGGGGATTTTGGATCCGTCGTATCGGCTGTTTGCGCGTCTTGCGATGCATTGTCTGGGTGAGCCGGCTGCTAGAATTCGAAAGAAGCTCCCGGTGCGCGAGCTGTCGCGGTATTCGCTGCGTGACGACTTTGAGGGCGAAGGCGAGCGTCTGTTCCAGGCCGGCGATGCCGAGGGTGTCGATGTGATTGGCCATATCGAGATCCGCATGTTTGGGGCGTTTCGCGCCGAGCGCGACGGGTTTCCCATCACGGATAAGATGTGGCGCCGCAAGAAAGCGGCGACGCTTGCCGAGCGACTTGCGCTGGGCATGGATACACTGGTCGACCGCGAGACGCTGGCTATGGAGCTGTGGCCCCATGCCGAGTTCAATAGCGCTCGTAACAATCTGTACTCGACGATATCGCGCCTGCGTTCGGCCTTGGGGCCGACACCGGACGGCAAGTCGTGTGTGCTGATCCAAAACGAGTGCATTGGGCTTAACGGCGATTACGTCAAGACTGACGTGCGGTTATTTGATCAGATAAGCCGCGAAGTTTTGGGAAATCGCACAGGTGCGCGCGGACCCCATCTGGTCGAGCTGTGCCTTAAGATCGAGCAACTCTACGCCGGCCCGTTGTATGTTCCCAATGGCTGTAATCCCACCTACTTTTTGCGTATGCGGCGCATTATGGAATCAAAGTATATCGACTGCATGATTCGGGGCGCGAATGCCGCCCTAGAAGAAAACGACCTGCAGTCGGCGGTATGGCTGGTGGAGTCGGGGCTGCGGCAAGAGACGGCGCGCGAGGACATGGTGCGTTGCGCTATGCGCGTCTACGGTGCGGCGGGGCGACGACGCGATATCATCGAGCTGTACAGTGGGCATATGCATCACCTGAGGGAGCAGGTCAATGGCGTGCCCGAGCCCGAGACGCGGCGTCTGTACGAGCGCTTGGTGGAGGGCAGGCTCAACCGCGTGCTCGTCGAGCGATAAAAAATGAGCGTCCGGATTGCTCGGACGCTCGCAAGCTTGATGTATGTTGGCTCGCCGGATCGTTAACTCTTAGACGAGCTTAATCTTCTCGATGTCCTTGCGCGAGGACTCGCGATACAGCGAGAACTTGCGGCCGATGACCTGGACGACCTCGGCATGGCAGCGATCGGCGAGCTCTTCGGCGGCCTCGCGGGCAGAAAGGCTGGAGCCATCGAGTACGGAGCACTTAACGAGCTCGTGCTTCTCCAGGTAGGCGACCGTCTGCTCGACGGTGCCGTCGTTGATGTCGGACTTGCCGATGATGATGGCGGGGTTGAGGTGATGGGCCATGCTGCGAAGCTGCTTGACCTGGGCTCCTGTCAGTGCCATGGGTTCTCGCTTTCTATGTTATGGGGCGCCCCGCGATGGGGCCTTAATCTACGTGAGCTGTCCCACGATAGCGCAGGAACGGCGCGGTGTGGGGCGTGTTTGCCCAGTTCAAAAAGAATGCGGATGCCGAGCGGGAGAACAGCGCGGGTTACAGGCGGACGTGTACGGCGGCTGAAAGCGGTCTATGGACGGCTCGAAGAGACCGGCTCCCATGCAATAAACGCCCAACGGACCTTGCGGACGTGGTCGAGCATGTAGCGCCCCTGCGGCACCCCTTTGGACCCCGGCTCGCCGGCATGGGGGTTCTCAATCATATGTTGAGCGACGTAGTCACGCAGACGGTCGATCTTGTCCTCGTTACCGTGCTCGAGCATGCGGGAGAAGTCCGCCACGCCCGCCTCAAGGCTATCGAAGGTATCGCGACGAGGCGATTCAAAGTACGTAACCTGCGGCAGGGCACCCATCTGAATGAGGATATTAAAGGCGTACAAAAAACCATTGCTACAGGTAACCGAGGCACCGATGGCGTTCATTAGGTGCAGGTCATAGCGCGGGCTGGAGTTGGCGACCATCGTGACGGCACAACGCCGACGAGCCGTTCGATCAAGCTTGGTAAGCGCGCCTTTTAGGTTGGTCGTGGTGACAGAGCGACTGGCAAAGGCAACATCTACCGCTTTCGCGACCGGTCCAACCAAATCCCAGTCATCATCCCAAGCAAGCTCAAGCGGTGTAATGCGATTCTCGAGTCCATAGTAATCAATGCCAGCATCAAGCGTGCCCAACATGGCAGGGGAAAAGTCAGCAGCAATCACAGGATGCCCGTCTTGCGCAAGCGGAATAGCAATCGACCCAGCCCCACATCCCATATCCAGCACGGATTCACCAGGCTTTAACGCCAACAGTTTCATAAAGTCCCGAGCATACGGAGCAGTCTCAAGCGGCCGAAAATGCCGAGCCCTTTTGTCCCACTCAAAAGAGTCATCAGCCCGCCGCCGATTAGCTTGCAGACGCATCCATTCGCCATTCCAATCAGCAGCAAGAAGCTCAGAGCGAGCATCCCCATCAACCACGGGCCAACCTCCTAGCAACAAAAAAGCGACTCCTCCCAAAAGAAGAGCCGCAACAAGCATATATCAGAAAGAACCGATCCAACGCCAAACCGCCGTACCAGCAAAGTAGGGCAGAAGCGAAGCGACTGCCAAAGGGATAGAACCCAACCGAGGTCCCGTTGTGCGGGAGCCCCGGGGGAGGGCAAATATATAAGGTCGATCGCGAGTTCCGCACGAGCCGGAGAGCACTTAATGTGCTCTCCGTGCGAGTCAGGACTGTCCGAGCAGGCGACCTTATATATTTGCCCTCCCCCGGGGCCCCTCGCCAGTCCCCCTCAGCTAGTTCTTCAGCGAGTTCAGCGGTGCCGGGAAGCGTCCACCACGGTGGGCAAGCACGGTGCCGGCGTTGGGGTTCACCGGCATGATGGGCGCACGGCCGAACAGGCCGCCGTACTCGACGCAGTCGCCCACGCCCTTGCCAATGGCGGGAATCACACGGACGGCCGTGGTCTTGTTGTTGATGACGCCGATGGCCATCTCGTCGGCGATGATGCCGGCGATGGTCTCGACCGGGGTGTCACCGGGGATGGCGATCATGTCCAGGCCGACGGAGCATACGCAGGTCATAGCCTCGAGTTTCTCAAGCGAAAGCGCGCCAGCCTCGACGGCGGCGATCATGCCGGCGTCCTCGGACACGGGGATAAAGGCGCCCGAGAGGCCGCCCACGCTGGAGCTGGCCATAACGCCGCCCTTCTTGACGGCGTCGTTGAGCATGGCGAGTGCGCAGGTCGTGCCCGGGCCGCCGCAGGTGCCCACGCCGATGATCTCGAGGATGCGCGCGACGGAGTCACCGACGGCAGGCGTAGGTGCCAGCGACAGGTCGACAATGCCCTTCTCGACACCCAGGCGATGGGCGGCCTCGCGGCTCATGAGCTCGCCGGCGCGGGTGATCTTAAAGGCGGTCTGCTTAATCTTCTCGGCGACCTCCATCATCGATGCGGAATCGGGCAGCGTCTCCAGGGCTGCGGCCATAACGCCGGGACCCGAGACGCCCACGTTGATGACGGCGTCGGCCTCGCCACCGCCGTGGACAGCGCCCGCCATAAACGGGGAGTCCTCGACCATGTTGGCAAAGCAGACAAACTTGGAAGCGCCGACGGAATCCTCGTCTGCCGTGAGTTTAGCGGCGTCGATGATGGTCTGCGCAGCCATGAGCACGGCGTCCATGTTGATGCCGGCACGCAGGCTGGCGACGTTGACGCTGGAGCAGACGCGGCTGGTGGCGGCGAGCGCCTGCGGGATGGACTGGATGACGCGGCGGTCGGCGTCGCCGATGCCCTTCTGGACGAGCGCGGAGAAGCCGCCCAGGTAATCGATGCCGAGCGTTTCGGCCGCGCGGTCGAGGGCATGCGCGATGGGGGTGAGGTCCTCATCCTTGCAGCACGCGGCGATCTGCGCCACCGGGGTGACGGAAACGCGCTTGTTGACGATGGGGATACCGTACTCGCGCTCGAGGTTCTCGGCGGTCTCGACCAGATGCTCAGCCGTGTGCGTCACGTGGTCGTAGATCTTCGTGCACATGCGGTCGAGGTTCTCGTCACCGCAACCCATGAGCGAAACACCCATGGTGATGGTCCTGATGTCGAGGTTCTGCTCCTCAACCATGCCGCGGGTTTCCGCGATTTCTGCGGGCGTGATCGCCATCCTTGCGCTCCTATCTGCCAAAACGAGCATAGTCTTTTCTATTCTAACGTGCCGCACGTGCCAAGTGGCGCGTGCGGCACGTTTTAGTGCTCGGTTGTTTCCGTTGTGTTACTGCCCAAAGACCTCTTCGGCGATGCGCGCGCTTTCGGCGGCATCCTTGGCGTAGTAGTCCGCGCCAATCTGCTTGGCGTATTCGGGGGTGAGCACGGCGCCGCCTACGATGATCTTGACGCCCGGCACCTCGGCATGAAGCAGCTTGATGGTCTCCTCCATGGCGACGACGGTGGTGGTCATAAGTGCCGAGAGGCCGACGAGTTTGATATCGCGCTCCTTGACGGTCTTGAGCACCTCTTGCGGGTCGACGTCGCGACCCAGATCAAAGACGGTGTAGCCGTAGTTGTCGAGCAGCATCTTGACGATGTTCTTACCGATGTCGTGGATATCGCCCTTAACGGTGGCCACGCAGATCTTGCCCTTGTCGGCAATCTCGCCGGCGGGCATCAGGCGCTTGATGGTGTCGAAGCCCACGCGCGCGGCCTCGGCCGAGGCCATGAGCTGCGGCAAAAAGAACTTTCCCTGGTCAAAGAGGACTCCGACCTCATCGAGGGCGGGGATAAAGTGGTTGTTGATGAGGTCCATAGCGTCGTGGTCGGCCAGCAGGCGCTCGGTCTCGGCTGCGATTTCGCCCTTGCGGCCCGAGACGACCATGTGGCGGATGGGGTCGTCATCGGCGCTTGCGGTGGTGCTTGCGGCAGGTGCGGCATCGCTCGATGCTGACTGGGCGGCCGCCGGGTTGGCGGCAATCTTATACGGATCGGTCCAGCCGGCGTAGCGCTCGATGTATCCGGTCGAGCCCTCGTCCTCGACGCTCAGCACGCGATAGCTGTAGACGGTATCCATAAAGCGCTTGGAACCCGGGTTCATGATGGGGGCGTCCAGACCTGCACCAAAGGCGGCGGCCAAAAAGACCGAGCCCAGCAGCGGGCGGGCAGGCAGGCCAAAGCTGATGTTCGACACGCCGAGTGCGCACTTGACGCCCAGGCGCTCCTTGCACATAGACATGGCACGTAAAATCTGCTCAGCCTGGCGCTGGTTGGTCGAGGCGGTCATGACCAGGCAGTCGATGAGGATGCAGTCCGGGCCGATGCCGTAACGGGCGGCTTCGGCCACGATGCGCTCGGCGATGGCGAAGCGAGCCTCGGCGGTATCGGGGATGCCGTCCTCGTCGAGCGTGAGGCCGACGACGTTGGTGCCATAGTGGGCGACCAGCGGGAAGATCTCGTCCATGATCTGCTGCTTGCCGTTAACCGAGTTGATGATGGGCTTGCCGGCGTAGCGACGTACGGCGGCCTCGACGGCGGCGGGGTCGGTGGAGTCGATCTGCAGCGGCAGCAGCGTGGAGCCTTGGAGCTGCTCGGTTGCCTGTTGGATAATCCTGACCTCGTCGATCTCGGGCAGGCCCACGTTGACGTCCAGGATGTCGGCGCCCTGCTCCTGCTGGCTGATGCCCTGGCTCACGACGTAGTCCAGGTCGCCGTCGCGCAGGGCCTGCTGCAGGCGCTTTTTGCCGGTGGGATTGATGCGCTCGCCGATGACGGCGATCTTGTGGCCGTCGCAGGGGAGGTCCACGACCGTCTGGGCGCTCGTGACCGACATACTGGGCTTGCGATGGCGTGGACTGGGCGTGTGGTTGTCGATAAGCGTGCGTAGAGCCGCCATGTGCGCCGGTGTGGTGCCACAGCAACCGCCCACGACGCTCACGCCGTCCTCGATCATGCCGGCGACGGCCTCGGCGTACTCGGGTGCCTGGATATCAAAGACGGTATTGCCGTCATCGTCCACGCGGGGCAGTCCCGCATTGGCCTGCACCATAACGGGCTTGTCGGTGACGGTGAGCATACGCGCGGCGAGCCCTCGGAGCTCGGCCGGGCCCTGGCTGCAGTTGATGCCCAGGACGTCGGCGCCGATGGCGTCGAGGGTGATGGCGGCGACCTCGGAGCTCGTCCCCAAGAAGGTGCGGCCGTCTTCCTCAAAGGTCATGGTGGCAAAGACGGGCAGGTCGGAGTTCTCGCGGCAGGCGAGGACTGCCGCCTTGATCTCGGCCAGGTCGGTCATGGTCTCGATAATAAAGAGGTCCACACCCGCAGCAACGCCGGCGCGCACCTCCTCGGCAAAGAGGTCGTAGGCCTCGTCAAAGCTGAGGGTGCCCAAGGGACGCAGCAGGGCGCCGATGGGGCCGATGTCGCCGGCGATGTAGCGGGCGCCGGCCTCGCGGGCGCAGGTGACTGCCGCGGCAAAGACGTCTGCCACGGTGGCGGCGCCATCGAGCTTGTGAGCGTTGGCGCCAAAGGTGTTGGCGGTGATCACGTCGCAGCCAGCCTCGACGTACTGACGCTGGATATCGGTGATGACCTGGGGCTCTTCAAAGTTGAGCAGTTCGGGCAGGGCGCCTGCCTTCATGCCGGCGGCCTGCAACATGGTGCCCATGCCGCCGTCGAACAGTAGGTGCCCCGTGCCCTCGATGGCGGCGCGCAGGCGATCGTCCTTAATGTGCAGGTCGTCGATCGTGCGCGTCTTGTACGTGGCGCCGTTACAACGTGCGGCATCAACGGGTGCCGCCAGCGCGGAACCGTCCAGATCGTGAGTGATAAGCGGAGTAAACATCGATGGCTCCTAATGGCCGGAATAGCAGGTGGTGTGGGCGGCGCGGAAGCGGCAGTGCTCACGCATGCGGCAGATATTGCAGGTGGGGCGACTCTGGGCGTCGTGGACCTCGCCGTCAAACAGACCGATCACCGCGGTCACGCTCTTGGTGGGCATGAGCAGGCTGGTGGGGGTGACGGTAAGTCCAATGAGGCGCGTGGCGTTGAGTGCATCCACGATTGAGCGCTGGGCCGAGAGCGGGCAGTCGCCATAGCCGGGACTGAAGCGCCAGTTGCCGGCGAGCCCATGAACGGCGGCGTCCGTCTTGATCTGCTGGTCCATTTGCTCAACGGCGGCTTCCACGTAAGCGGAGCACGCGGCGTCGAGCACGGCGCCCTCCAGGGGATGTTGGGCTCCCGTGGTGCGCAGGCGACGCTCGGCGTCCATGCCGAGGGTGCATGCCATGAGTGCGGCAAGGCGGGCGTCCTTAAGGTGGCGATAGATATCACGACCCCGCAGCTCAACATTGGTGCCAACCAAGCGGATGCAGGGCTCGCCCTGCTCGTCGACGCCCGTGGCATCGACGGCAAATACGCGGCGCACGCCACGGGGTTCGATATCCAGCTCTAGGCGCTCGACTACAAGCTCAATTCGTCGGGACAGCTCGGGCTCAATCTGTTGGCCGCCGTAGCCCAGATACCGCAGCATCTCGGCACGGTCGACACGAGGGTGGTGGGCAGCGTCGATACGGTAAAGCGCCGGCGACGCAAGGTCGGCCGGCACTTCAACAACGGTTGTATCGACGTGCGGTTTTTCCATTACCCCAGACGCTCCATAATGGTCGCGGCGATTGCAGGACGGTTCATAGTGTACAGGTGCAGACCGTCGGCGCCGTGCTCCTTGAGGTCGCAAAGCTGGCGGGCGGCATAATCTACACCGGCTGCCTGCAGGCTCTCGGGGTCGTTCTCGTACTTGGCGAGAATCTTGATGACGGGGGAGGGCAGCGACGCGCCGCACATAAAGACCATGCGGCTGATCTGCGACTTGCCCATAAACGGCATGATGCCCGCGGTAATAGGCACGGTGATGCCGGCCTTGTCGGCAAGCTCGCGGAAGCGATAGAAGCACTCGTTATCAAAGAAGAGCTGTGTCACAAAGAAGCTCGCGCCGGCGTCTTGCTTTTGCTTGAGGTGCTCGACCGAGAGGCTGAGATCCTCGCAGGCAATGTGGCCCTCGGGGTAGGCTGCGGCGCCCACGCAAAAGCCGGCGTCGACGAGCTCGGGGATGAGGTCACGGGCGTAGGCGTAGTCGGAGGCGGGCTTGTCGTCCTCGGTCGCGCCAGCGGGAAGATCACCACGCAGGGCCAGGATGTTTTCAACGTCGGCGGTGCGATACTCGTCGATCTTGGCGGCGATATCGGCGTGCGAGCGGCCCACGCAGGTGAGGTGCGCTACCGAGGGCGTATCGAATTCGCTCGTAATCATATGTGCGATGGGGGCGGTGGTGGCCCCGTTACCCGAGCCGCCAGCGGAACAAGTGACCGAGACAAAGCTCGGTGAAAGCTTGCACAGGTTGCCTGCCACCTCGCGAGCCGTATCGAGGGTAAGCTCACCCTTGGGCGGGAACATCTCAAAAGAAACGGGCGTGGTGCCCTGGGATGCTGCCTGCTTAAAAACCTCGTCGACGCGCATATCGTGCTCCTTTAGATATTTAGTGCGATGTGTTGTAAGGATTCTACAGCACCGCTGTGCCACGGTGGAGTTTTACTCGCGATTTAGGGATACCAATCAAAGATGCCTTGCTATCGGCATTGCCTATAGCAGAGCGGTCAATGTAGGAAAGGGCTATATTGAATGGTATCTGATGCGAAATACCAGTTAATAGAGCCCCATCCCAAATTGACTACCCTTAAACTATGGGGAGAGGTCTGCAATTTATACAGTTGATTGGCTGTTGAGGGTGGCAACGCCGCCGCGATGCGTTAACCTCATTGATTGGTTTCGCGACAGCAACATAACGGTAATGTTGCGGAAACACGACGAGCCTAATCTATGACTCGTTCGTTAGTAATCAACACCGCATCTCACGCGGTGCCGATACGAAGGGAGTTCCGTATGGCCGATCTTACTGACCGCTTCGGGACCATGGTGTTCTCTGAGGAAGTCATGAAGGACTACCTCCCCAAGGACATTTGGAAGCGCCTTGCTGCAACCCTCGAGGACGGTGAGCCGCTCGACCTGGATGTGGCCAACGCCGTTGCCCACGCCATGAAGGTCTGGGCCATCTCCAAGGGCGCGACGCACTACGCGCACTGGTTCCAGCCGCTTTCGGGCATTACTTCCGAGAAGCACGACAGCTTCCTCGAGCCCAACCACGACGGCACCGCCATTACCAAGTTTACGGGCAAGAACCTGATCCAGGGCGAGCCGGACGCCTCCAGCTTCCCCAACGGCGGCCTGCGCGCCACCTTCGAGGCCCGTGGCTACACCGCTTGGGATCCCACTAGCCCCGCTTTTATCAAGGACGATGTCCTGTGCATCCCCACGGCTTTCTGCTCCTACACGGGCGAGGCCCTGGACAAGAAGACCCCGCTGCTGCGTTCCATGACTGCGCTCTCGCGTGAGTCCAAGCGCGTTTTGGCGCTGTTTGGCAAGACTCCCAAGAAGGTTGTTCCTTCCGTGGGCGACGAGCAGGAGTACTTCCTGATCAAGAAGGACGCCTACCGCAAACGCAAGGACCTGGTTATCACCGGCCGCACCCTCTTTGGCGCCGCTCCCTGCAAGGGCCAGGAGCTCGAGGAGCACTACTTTGGCGCTATCCGCCCCACCGTCTCGGCCTATATGAAGGACCTGGACGATGAGCTGTGGGCGCTCGGCATTCCCGCTAAGACCAAGCACAACGAGGTCGCTCCCTGCCAGCATGAGCTCGCACCGGTCTATGGCGAGGTCAACGAGGCCATCGACCAGAACCTGGTCATGATGGAGAAGATGAAGCTCATTGCCTCCCGCCACGACTTGGTCTGCCTGCTGCACGAGAAGCCCTTCGAGGGCATCAACGGTTCGGGCAAGCACAACAACTGGTCGCTTGGCACCGAGTCCGAGAATCTGCTCGACCCGGGCGACACCCCGCTCGACAACCTGCAGTTCATCGTCTTCCTCACCGCGGTGATCGAGGCCGTCGATAACTATCAGGAGCTCCTGCGTGCCTCCGTTGCCTCGGCCGGCAACGATCATCGTCTGGGCGCCAATGAGGCTCCTCCGGCGATTATGTCCATCTTCCTGGGCGACCAGCTTACCGAGGTCGTCGAGAAGATCATCGATGGCAAGGCTTCCGTCCATGCCACGCGCGGCGTGCTCGACCTGGGCGCCGATACCCTGCCCAAGCTGATGCAGGACAACACCGACCGCAACCGCACCTCCCCGTTTGCCTTCACCGGCAACAAGTTCGAGTTCCGTGCCTGCGGCTCCGAGCAGAACGTCTCCGACTCCAACCTGGTGCTCGATGCCGCCGTGGCCAAGTCGCTCAAGTCCTTCGCCGATGCCCTTGAGGGTACGCCCGAGGATGATTTCCAGGACGCCGCGCTCGAGTACTGCAAGAAGGTCCTGACCGACCACCAGCGTATCCTCTTCTCCGGTGACGGCTACTCCGATGAGTGGCCCGTCGAGGCCGAGAAGCGCGGCCTTGCCAACAACAAGACCACGGCCGACGCCCTGCCCGCCTTTGTTTCCGATAAGGCCATTGCGCTCTTTGAGGAGACGGGCGTCCTGACCAAGGCCGAGGCTCAGTGCCGCTACGACTGCAAGCTCGAGAAGTACAACAAGCTCATGAACATCGAGGCCACCACGATGGTTCGCGAGGCGCGTCGTACCTATCGCCCGGTCATCACCGCCTATGCCACCAAGGTCGCTAAGGGCCTGGAGGCAATCCGCGCTGCCGGCGCCGATGCTGCCATGCAGTGCGAGCAGAACACGCTCAACAAGCTCTGCAACGGCATCACCGCCATCAACGACTCCATCAAGGCGCTCGACGCCGTGCATCAGAAGGCCGAGGCCCTCGATGGCCAGGAGCAGGCCAATGTGTATGCACACGAGGTCGTTCCCGCTATGGATACGCTGCGCGCCGCCGTGGATGCCATGGAGGAGATCGTGGCAGCCGACTACTGGCCGGTCCCGACCTACGACGACATCCTGTTCTACGTGTAGGACTGGGACAGCATACCGTCACGGTTGAAAGCCGGGGTCCGCATCGCGCGGGCCCCGGCTTTTTGTTTGCGAGGGACGCTTTGGAGTCCGTTTTGCAACTGATTCGCCCGCGCAATAAGGGGTTGTGGGCAAAAAACGTCAAATATGAGTACTGTCACAAGTCCTGTAGCATTATCTTTTTGAAAAAGACGCAGAATTACGCAACATATATCCAAGTACTTGGCTGATAAACGCCTACATTTCCTCCGCCGTAGGACGCTTGGCGTCCAAATTGTCTTCTGATGGCATGAAATCGCTGTTACTAAATTGGTAACAGTACTCATATTTGCTATTTTTTGCCCACAGGCCCTTGGATGACAGTGTGATTTAATGCCCTCGGGATTCGAAACCCGGCATATCGGTAGCAAAAAGCCCGTCACCGCGGGGGTAACGGGCTTCTTAATTTAAATGGTGCCCCCAGCGGGATGTCCGCGTGCGGCTGGCGCCGCCCGCTTTCGCTGCGTCGCTCCGCTCCTTGCGTGCTGCGCTGGAAAACGCTTCGCGTTTCCTCAGCTCCGCACCCTGTCGGGTTCGAATCCCGGCATATCGGTAGCAAAAAGCCCGTCACCGCGGGGGTAACGGGCTTCTTAATTTAAATGGTGCCCCCAGCGGGATTCGAACCCGCGATATCCACCTTGAAAGGGTGGCGTCCTTGGCCGCTAGACGATGGGGACAGCGGGAAAGAGTATAGCAGACTTTTTTGCCGGCGCGTATATCGTTGGCAAACTGGAAAACCACCACAAAGGTGCCTGTCCCCTTTGTGGTGGTTAGGGGAGAAGCTTCATGGCGGCGTCGTGGGCGGCGTGCTCGTAGGTGTCGTCGAGGGGCTTGAGCGGCAGCAGGGCTGTGGCCTGCGCATCGCCGCGGCGCTCGAGGGCGTGGGTAATGAGCCAGTCGGCGAGCTCGGGGTTCTTGGGTAGCGCCGGCCCGTGCAGGTACGTGCCGATGACGCCCTTGTAGATCAGTCCCTCAAAGCCATCGTCGCCGTTGTTGCCGGTGCCCGCGACGACGGACGTTCCGAGCGGCGTGGCCTCTGTATCGAGCAGGGTGCGGCCGCCATGGTTCTCGAATCCCACAAAGGGCTCGGGTGCCAGGTCGGTCTTAACGGCGACGTTGCCGATCAGGCGGTCGGAGCCGCGTACGGTTTCGGCGGCAATGACGCCCAGACCCTCAATGCGATCGTCGCCCATGTAGTACGAACGGCCGAGCAGCTGATAGCTGCCACAGATGGCAAGCAGTGTGCCGCCATCCTCAACATAGGCCGCAACCTTGTCTTTTTGAGCGAGCAACTCGTGCGCCACAGCCAGCTGGTCGCGATCGGAGCCGCCGCCCATCATGACGATATCAGCATCATGCAGATCGAGCGTCTCGCCCATACGGACCTCGTCCACGTGCACGGGAATGCCACGCCAGGCGCAGCGGCGCTCGAGGGCGATGACATTGCCGCCGTCGCCGTAGAGGTTGAGGGCATCGGGATACAGGTAGACGATGCGCAGCGGGCGCGAGAGCTCGACCGGCGCGACGCCGACGGGGACGGCGCTGCCATCGGCGCACGTTGCGGCGTGGGCGGCAACCGTAGCCGCATCGGTGCCTTTGAGCCCGTCGAGCTCCTTGACTAGCGGCGGAAAGGCCGTGTAGTTGGCGACGGCATAGAAAGTGTCGCCGGCGGCTTCATCCGCAACGGCACCGATCGCCTGCTCGATATTCGAGATAATCGTGGCATCGATGCCGGCGTACTTGAGGCGTACCTGCATGTCGTGTGCGCGCGTGCCGCCGGCAAAGGCGACAAGCCCCGTTGTGTCGGCGATGCGCTCAAAGTCGACGTCGTAGATCCACGATACATCGTGGCCGTCGGCGTCATTGTCGTTGAGGAAGAAAGCGCAGAGTCTGCCGCCTGCCGTCTTGATGGACTGGATTTGTCGATCGAAGCCTACGGGATTCTTGGCCAGGTTTGCCTCGACGGTACGGCCGGCGATCTCCCAGCGGCCCATACGCCCGCCGGCGGGGACGTAGGCATCGAGCGTGGGCTGCAGATGCGCTGCGTCCACGCCCAGCTCGTGGGCGGCGAAGAAGGCTGCGGCTACGTTGTAGACCATGTACAGGCCGTTGTAGCGCGTGGCGATGTGCGTTGCGGGTGCGTCGGTATCGGGTCCAAAGACCAGGTCAAAGCCGTAACCGTCGCAGCCGAGCTCCACGCCCGTCACGCGACGGACCAGCCCAGGGCGGGCCCAGCCGCACGAGGGGCAATGGTATGCGCCAAGCTGGCCGTACTGCACATAGTCGTACTCCAACGGCGCATTGCACTGCGAGCAAAAACGCGAGTCGCTAATGCGGTCGGACTCGGTGCCCGTGGCGCCGTCGATGCCAAAGGCGATGCTTGCATTGGGAACGCGCGCGGCGATTGCGGCACACAGCGGGTCGTCTGCGTTGTAGATGAGCGTTGTTGCCGGAGAGAGCTCCAATGCATGGGCGATGACGTTTTGGGTATGGTCGATCTCGCCGTAGCGGTCTAGCTGGTCGCGGAACAGGTTGAGCAGCACAAAGTACGTCGGCTTGAGCTTGGGCAGAACGCGTACGGTGTAGAGCTCGTCGCACTCAAAAACGCCCACGCGCTTGCCGCTGCTGGTGTGCTTAAGGCCGCCGCGGGCCTCGAGCAGAGCACCCACCACACCAGGCTCCATATTGTTGCCGGCACGGTTGCACACCACGGTAGCACCGCTGGAAGCAACGGCGTCGGCGATGAGGTTGGAGGTGGTGGTCTTGCCATTAGTACCGGTGATCACCACGCTGCGGTCGACCAAGCTCGCGAGGTCGCTTAGCAACTCGGGGTCGATCTTCATGGCGATGCGGCCGGGGAGTACGCCGCCCTGGCGCTTAAGGACGGAGCGCAGCCCCCAGCGGGCGATATCGCTCGAGGTGCAGGCGAGAGATGAGCGGAGGTTCATGAAGCCGTTCCTAACATAGATGACATGGTCGGGGTGATCGCGTCGCTAAAAGCCGTAGCGGCGCGCAAATTCCTGGGCAAGCTGCGATACGTCTTCGCAGGCGTTGGCCCAGGGGGCAAAGTCGGGGGTGTCCGAGATAATGCCGTCGGCTTCCCAAACCGCCTGGTGCGAGAGGTCCCAGGGGTCGCGCGGCTCGGGTCGGCAGGGAAGATACGGCGTCTGGTACATGGGGTTCAGCAAGAAGAACGCGCCGCCCTCGCAACGGTTAGCGAACTCACGCAGCGCGCGCGTCGCCGGGCGCATCTTGTTTGTTTTGAACAGCAGAATCGTGCGGGCGAGCAGGTACCAAGGAGAGTTTTCGAGTACGTCTGCCCCCATCTGTTCCTCGAGCTGATGCGCCAGGGCAAAAAAGCCGTCTTGGTCTTCCAAGCGGGCGAGGGCAAGCAGCACGGTGCCGGCGGCCCGGGTGAGATAGCCTTCTGCCTTAAGGACGCGGCGGGCGTAGTTGGCGGCAGCGCGGTAGCGGGCGCTCGCCATGCACAGCTGCGAGATGGCCTCGAGCGTGTGGAGCCACCCGATAAGCACCGGCTCGCTCACGGTAAGGTCTGCTGCGGTGACACCGTCGGCCAAAACATTATTGGCCCAATAGTGCGGGGCCTCCATATCAAACCCGGGCACGCTCTGTTGCAGGTAGTCGGCCGTGCTCGCCTCGAGCTTCATCAGGTCGCCCAGGCAGGCATCGACGGGCGTGTCCGCCAGGATGATGGCGAGCAGCTGCGCGTCGACGGCCAGTGCGTCGACGCGAACAATCTTGAGCAGCTCATCGCGCATGTCGTCGAACAGGCGGTTGCGCGTCTGCTCGAACTCCTCGTCGCTGCCCATGTCCTCGATGCGGCGAAGCTCGTCAAGCAAATGACGATGAACGCCGGCATAGGACAGCAGCGCTTGGGCATGCTCGGTCTGCGCATACTTGTGAGGGTTTGCGCTGATGTCGTTATGGACAAGCTCGCGTGCTGCATCGGTGAGTTCGGGGTGCGATGCCAGATAGGTACGCTCCAGATAGGCGGGGATGTAGACGCTCGGATCCATTAGAGGTCTCCTCCCTTAAATGGAAGCCCCTGCTCGGCTGCACGCAGGATGCGCTCGTCGATCTGGGAGCGCACGATGTCGTTGGTGGCGACCCAGGCGGCAAAGCTGGCGTTGTCGGGCGCGCCTAGGCCCTCCTGCAGTACCGGCGTCGCCTCGGACAGGGCAAGGACAAGCTCATCGGTGGAGCCCACGCCCACGTTGACGCGGGCATAGACGCCATCGGGAAACTCGGTTTGGAAGTAGAGTGCTTCGGCCGCGTGCGGGCATGAGCGCACCAGGATGCGTAGGTAGTGTTCGGCGCCCTCGTAATCCAGCTCGCGCCAGGCAGCGCTCATCAGCGCGATGAGCGTCCACGGGTCCAAGTCGCGCTCTGCGTCCTTGGGACGGCGGCGCAGCGGCGTGTTGGCGAGATAGGGCACGGAGTGGGCGGAACGAAAACGTTTGAGCTCCTCGGCAGGGTATTCGAGCTTTGCCATGGCAAGCATCGCGGTATGGCGGACGCCGGCGGGGTCGTTGGGTGCAAAGTCCAGGCTGCGATTCGCGGCATCCAGCGACATGCGGTAGCGGCCGCTAATGAGCGCGCGCGATGCCAAGGCGGCAAGCCAGCGCAGGTAGGGACGGCGGGTCAGGTCGCCTGCGGCCTCACACTCGTAGGGGTCCTGCGCCGAGGCAATCTTGAGCGCCAGATCGTGCTCCACCTCGTCGCACTTGGACACCAGATACTGTACGTATTCCTCGTTGGATTCGGCGGTGAGCGCCGTCAGCATGCGCTGGGCATCCCAGTTGGCCGGATCGAGCGCGGCTGCCTCGCGGAGCATGTTCTCGGCTGCGGTCTCTTCTTGCTCTGCTTGGGCGTCGTCGGGGATAAAGGGGATGCGGTAGTCGACAGCCTCGACGACCTTGGCAATCAGATGCCCAGCTCGGTCGCGGTCGTGCACGATGAGCGGCGCGGGGTTACGGGTGAATTGCTCCATCAGACGTTCTACGGCGGCACCGTCGGTGAGCGGGATATTGTCGCGGCGCAAGGCCTCAAGAACGAGGCGATGGCAATCCTCTTGAATGGGATCGAATGCCATGTGGCCTCCTTTGCTGCGGTTAGGGTTCAAATGTCTCTATATAGGGTTCTAGTTTACCCGCATGTGGCACACCGGGGGTGCCGCACTTGGACATGCACCTTTGCACCACGAAGACGGATGTCGCACAAATGTCGGCACCTTGGACGACTGAGTGGTATCGCGGTGCCGCAAACGGTCGATTTTTGGCGGCGAACGGGGCGCATTTTGGAGGGGCACCGTCCTGCCCGGGATATGTGGTCAACCTTGATAAAACGTTTGCCCAGCTTGGGAGTATGAATGCCCCACAAGGGTCTTCAGGGATGGAAAAAACGTTTCATCATTGTTGGCTTTAGGTGAATAACTGACCAACCAGAACGGTAGAATAGTGTTTGTCTGAGCGTTGAGACGTTTAGACATCGCGCATTGTCATCGCCGGCAACGCGCAAAACGGTCCTAACGGAGCCAATCGGGTGCTCCGTTATATACGCAAGTCTAAGAGGGGCTTGTTTAGGAGGCACAGTATGGGACGTTTTACCAATCCTCGCGATCTGTACTTTGGTGAGGGCGCTCGCCACGAGGTGAAGAACCTCAAGGGCAAGAAGGCCATCATCGTTTCTGGCGGCAGCTCTATGCGCCGCGGCGGGTTCCTGCAGGACGTTGAGGCCGACCTTAAGGAAGGCGGCTTCGAGGTCAAGCTGTTCGAGGGCGTCGAGTCCGACCCGTCCATCGAGACGGTCATGAAGGGCGCCGAGGCCATGCGCGAGTTCGAGCCCGACTGGATTATCGCCATCGGCGGCGGCTCGCCCATCGATGCCGCTAAGGCCATGTGGGTCTTCTACGAGTATCCCGAGGAGTCCTTCGATAACATCATCCAGCCGTTCAGCTTCCCCGAGCTGCGTCAGAAGGCTCATTTCTGCGCCATCTCCTCTACCTCCGGCACCGCTACCGAGGTCACTGCCTTCTCCGTCATCACCGACTACGCCAAGGGCATCAAGTACCCGCTGGCCGACTTCAACATCACCCCTGATGTCGCCATCGTTGACCCCGAGCTCACCTACACCATGCCCGCCAAGCTGTGCGCTCACACCGGCATGGACGCTCTGACCCACTGCATGGAGGCTTACGTTTCCACTTGTGCTTCCATGTTCACCGACGCTAACGCTCTGCACGGCATCCGCGAGATCGTCGAGTGGCTGCCCAAGTCCTATGCTGGTGACCATGAGGCCCGTCAGCACATGCATGAGGCTCAGTGCATCGCCGGCATCGCCTTCTCCTCGGGCCTGCTGGGCATCGTTCACTCCATGGCTCACAAGACCGGTGCTGCCTTCGAGAACGGTCACATCATCCACGGTGCTGCTAACGCCATGTACCTGGGCAAGGTCATCCAGTGGAACTCCAAGGACCCGCGTGCTGCCGAGCGTTACGCTTACGTGGCCAAGGAGATCCTGCACCTTCCCGGCGAGACCAACGAGGAGCTCATCGCTGCGCTCGTCCAGAAGATTCGCGACCTCAACGACCAGCTCAACATTCCGCAGTCCATCAAGGATTACGCGAATGGCGGCGTGAAGGTCGACGCCGAGAACCCGCAGATGGTTTCCGAGGAGGAGTTCCTCGCGAAGCTCCCCGAGATCGCCGCGAACGCCGAGCAGGACGCCTGCACGCCCGAGAACCCGCGTGAGACCAAGGCTGCCGACTTCGAGAAGATCCTCAAGGCCTGCTACTACGACACCGACATCGATTTCTAATCGACTCTTGTTATCGTAACGAGGGGCTCCGCACGTATCCGTACGGAGCCCCTTTCTTTTTTCTTTTAGAGAATGGGATAGTTATGGCTGCAATTTTCAATAGCCCCAGCAAGTACATCCAGGGTCCGGACGAGCTCGCCAAGCTCGGCTCCTATGTCGAGCCGCTCGGCGCTAAGGCCCTCGTTATTGTGACGCCTTCGGGCAAGAAGCGCGTCGGTGCCAAGATCGAGGGCGGCTTTGCCGAGGCTAAGGCCGAGCTGCTGTTTGAGGACTTTAATGGCGAGTGCTCCAAGGGCGAGGTCGACCGTTTGGTGGCGCTCGCGCGCGACAACGGTTGCGATATCATCGTTGGCGTCGGTGGCGGTAAGATCCTCGACACCGCCAAGGCCGTTGCCTACTACCTGGAGTCCCCGGTTATCATTTGCCCCACCATCGCTTCGACCGATGCACCGTGCTCGGCACTTTCGGTGCTCTACACCGATGACGGCCAGTTCGATAAGTACCTGTTCCTTAAGGCAAACCCCAACATTGTCCTGATGGATACGACGGTTATCGCGGCGAGCCCGGTGCGCCTGACGGTTTCCGGTATGGGCGATGCACTCGCAACCTACTTTGAGGCCCAGGCGACGCACGATGCCGACGGTGGCACTTGCGCCGGCGGCAAGGGCGGAATGGCCGGCCTGGCGCTCGCCAAGCTCTGCTACGAGACGCTTATGACCGATGGCGTCAAGGCCAAGGTCGCGCTGGAGAAGGGTGCGCTCACGCCTGCCGTTGAGCATATCATCGAGGCCAATACGCTGCTTTCCGGCATTGGCTTTGAGAGCTCGGGCCTTGCTGCTGCTCATGCCATCCACAATGGCCTGACGATGCTGCCCGAGTGCCACGGCATGTATCACGGCGAGAAGGTCGCCTTTGGCACCATCGTCCAGCTGGTACTCGAGGATGCTCCGACTGAGAAACTCGAGGAAGTCTTGGGCTTCTGCATTGAGCTGGGCCTGCCGGTCACGATGAAGGAACTTGGCGTTGCCGAGCTTACGCGCGAGCAGGCCATGGTCGTTGCCGAGGCCGCTTGCGCGCCCGAGGACACCATGTGCAACATGCCGTTTGAGGTGACGCCCGAGATGGTCGCAAACGCCATCCTAGGTGCCGACGCGCTGGGCCACTACTATCTCATGGATGAGTAAGTCAAGCTAAGGAAGGGACAAAGCCAGCAGATGGCTTTGCCCCTTTTTGCTATGGTGCAAACTAACCTGACCCCATCGCACCAAGTTGGTGCAGGGGGCAGGTTACTTTGCACCAATCGTTGTTTGATGAAGGGCGGATTCTCGTATGGCGCTTCCTATGGTTTACGGCGGTCCCGGCCGGTATGTTCAGGGGCCGGGCGAACTATCGCGTCAGGGCAGGTATTTGTCATGGTTGGGCTGCGCTGCCTATGTTTTGTTTGACCAGGGCACCGAGGATCGGCTGTGCAGGCAGATCGTCGATGGATTTCTGGATGAAGATCTAAGCGAGCCGTTCTTTAAGATTTACGACGGTCCGTGTACGGAAGATGCCGTTGTCGAAATGGCCAAGGAAGCCCGGGCCGAATATTGCGACATGGTGGTGGGCATTGGCGGCGGCAAGATGCTCGATATCGCTAAGGCCGTTGCGTTTTATGCCGAGTTGCCGTTGTGCGTAAGCCCCACGGCGGCTTCGATGGACGGTCCGTGCAGCGCGATTTCGGTTCTGTATCACGAGGATGGGTCGTTCGACCGCTACCTGATGCTCGAGAAGAATCCAGACCTGGTCGTGGTCGATACTGACGTGGCCGCCGCGGCGCCGTTGCGCATGACGGTCGCCGGTATGGGCGACGCGCTGGCAACGTACTTTGAGGCGCGTTCGTGTGCCGCGGCGCACGGCACCAACGAGCACGGTGGCACGCCGGGGCACTTGGCCCTGGTTGCGGCTCGGGCCTGCTACGACACGCTTATGGAGTGTGGTGTCGCTGCCAAGCGCGATCTTAAAAAGGGCCGTACATCGCCAGCGGTTGAGCGCCTGATCGAGTGCAATATTTTGCTCTCGGGTGTCGGCTTTGAGAGTGGCGGCCTAGCGCTCGCCCATGCTATCGCTAACGGGTTGACGATTCTGCCCGAGTGCAAGGCCATGCACGGCGAGGCCGTAGCGTTTGGCCTGGTGGTCCAGCTTCGCCTGGAGCGTGCGCCCGAGCTCGATCGGGTGCTCGAGTTTTGCCAGCGCGTCGGCCTACCGACGACGCTTGAGGAGCTGGGGCTTGGTGAGATTACCGATGCCGACCTGATGAGCGTTGCGGATGCAACTTCTAAGAACGAGCGCAATATGGCTAACGAACAGGCCAAGGTGACCAAACAAAAGCTCGTCGAGCTCATGCGCGAGGCATAGCTTGGCGCTTGATCGACCTTGTGCAATCAAGTCGGCGATAGGCCATAGATTATTTACCTCAAAGATGCTCCGCGTGTAATTTGCCCGAGACGTGGGCCGATAGCGTATCATTATCTCTTGCTTGTTTGCACTGCTCAGGGAGGGGCCGCGCATGGCGCAGGAACACGATCTGTTTGATGACATTATCGAGATCAGCAAGGGTTTCGACTTTCTTAAAAACCCGCTTGGCGGTGTGACCGATGCACTCGATCCGTCAGCGCCGCAGTGGAATCCTGCCGACTACAAGGAGCGCCCGCGCGGAAACACCATTCCGTGCCTGACCTGCAAAAATGAGAAGAGCGGCTGCACCGCGTGCATGGACGTATGCCCGGTCAACGCTATCGAGGTCGAGGAAGACGCCATTGAAATCCTCGACTCCTGTCGCAAGTGCGGCCTGTGCGCCGCTGCCTGTCCGACCGAGGCGATCATCTCGCCGCGCCTGGCGCCCAAAAACCTTTACGACGACATTGTCTCGGCAGCTACGAGCCACGAGACAGCCTACGTTACCTGCACGCGTGCCCTTAAGCGCATGCCGCGCGAGAACGAGGTTGTCGTTGCCTGCGTGGGCGATATTACGGCCGAGACCTGGTTCTCGGTACTGGCCGACTATCCCAACGTGAGTGTGTACCTGCCGTTGGGCGTGTGCGATAAATGTCGCAACACCGGTGGCGAGGATATTCTGGGCGAGGCCATCGCCACTGCCGAGGAGTGGGCCGGTACGGGCATGGGCCTGGAGGTCGACCCCAAGAGCCTCAAGTGCCATAAGCTTCGCGAGTACGAGCGCAAGGAGTATATGGAAAAGATCGCCCGCACCACGGGCCTGACGGTGACCAAGCTCAATCCGGCGACGGCGGCGCTGGCCTCGGTGACGCAGAAGTTGAAGGCCCACCGTCACCAGATCACGCAGCTCGAGCGCACACTCAACACCATGTGCGGCACCACAACGACTAAGCGTCGCCGTTCTCTCACGCACGGGCGCCAACTGGTGCTCTCGACGTTGCAAAACCACCCCGAGCTTGCCCAGAACATGCAGGTGAGCACGCCGGAATGCGATTTTGACAAGTGCACGTCGTGCGGCGAGTGCGTCAACGTGTGCCCCACGTTTGCCTGCGATCTGGTGGGAAGCGGCCGCTTTGCACTGGAATCCACGTATTGCCTGGGTTGTGGAGCCTGCGTCAAGGTGTGCCCCGAGCATGCACTCAAGCTTGTTGAGCACGACGCGTCTAACTTGGTCGTCGTCGACCCCGAGGCCGAGGAAAAGGCCGCTCAGAAGGCCAAGGCCCACGAAGAGGCCGAGAAGGTCAAGGCCGAGGCAAAGGAAAAGCTCAACAAGATGCTCGACCAGGTGGAAAAGCTCGCGGACTAGTCAGCGATCCCTATCTCTGCTTCATTCGTGCCGCTGCGGTGTCCGGATTCGCCCGGATGCTGCGGCGGCGCTATACTTATGCAGTTTGAAATACTTGTACCAAAAGGAGCTGTCGTGTCCCTTTCCATCGGTATCGTGGGCCTGCCCAACGTAGGCAAGTCGACGCTGTTCATCGCGCTTACCAAAAAGACCGGCCTTGCCGCCAACTACCCGTTCGCCACGATCGACCCCAACGTGGGTATCGTCGACGTGCCCGATAGCCGCTTGCAAAAGCTCGCCGACATCGTCAACCCGGGTCGCATCGTGCCGGCAACGGTCGAGTTCGTCGACATCGCAGGTCTGGTGAAGGGCGCCAACGAGGGCGAGGGCCTGGGTAACCAGTTCCTGGCTAACATTCGCGAGACCGACGCCATCTGCGAGGTCGTACGCTACTTTAAGGACCCCAACGTTATGCGCGAGGTGGGCCGCACGGGCGAGTTCGTCGACCCCGCCGGCGATGCCGACACCATCATGACCGAGCTTATCCTGGCCGACATGGGCACGCTCGAGAAGCAGCTGCCTAAGCTCGAGAAGGAGGCCAAGCGCGACAAGGAGCTCATGCCCAAGTTTGAGGTCGCCAAGCGCCTGCTCGCCTGGCTCAACGAGGGCAAGCGCGCTGCGTCTATGGAGATGACCGACGAGGAGCGCGCCGCCGCCAAGGGCCTGTTCCTGCTCACCATGAAGCCCATCCTGTACGTGGCCAACGTGGACGAGGATATGCTCAACGACGATCTGGCGCCCATCGACGGCGTTAAGCCGCTGCCCATCTGCGCCAAGATCGAGGCCGAGCTTTCCGAGCTCGATCCCGAGGATGCGGCCGACTACCTGGAGAGCTTGGGTCTGGAGCAACCCGGTCTGGACGTGCTCGCGCAGGCAGCCTACAAGCTGCTCGGTCTGCAGTCGTTCTTTACGGCTGGCGAGATGGAGGTCAAGGCCTGGACGGTTCGTCAGGGCGCGACCGCCCCGCAGGCCGCCGGCGTTATCCACACCGACTTTGAGCGCGGCTTTATTAAGGCCGAGGTCATTGGCTATGACGACTACATCGAGCTCGGCGGTGAGCAGGGCGCCAAGGCCGCCGGCAAGCTGCGTATCGAGGGCAAGGACTATGTCATGGCCGATGGCGATGTCGTGCACTTCCGCTTTAACGTGTAAGGACGACGCATATGTTTAAATATGGCAAAAAAGCTGGCTACATGGGTATTGCGCTGCTCGTACTTGCGGTGATTCCGCTGGTGGTCGCAGCGTTTGTTATCCCCAACATTGGTCCCGAGGTGGCAACGAAGTTTAACGCAGCCGGCGAGGTGACGCGCTGGGGCAAGAGCTACGAGCTGCTGGCACTGCCGGTGCTCAACCTGTTGCTGAGCGTGGCGACGTACTTTACGGCGGGACGCCAGGCTAAAAACAATGATGACTCCGCCGCCATGGCGCGCATCGTGTGCGAGCGCTACCTGCGAAACGGCTGCATCACGGGCGTGTTCCTCAACGTGATTAACGTTTACTTTATGTACTCGGCGATTACCGGAACGGGCTTTGGCTTTGGTTTCTAGCTTGTCCTTTTAGGCAACGAGCCTGCACGCATATTCAATGGCTGCTGCGAGGCCGCCGCTCGATCGTGGTTTAAAGACCATGTCGGCGGCGGCCTCGTTTTCGTATCCGGCGCCGCGAAGGGCGAGTGCGATGCCGGCTTCTAGAAGGAGCGGCAGGCCGCGTTGGCTGGTTGCGATTACGGCAGCCTGATTGAGCGGGCAGCTGTGCGTTTGGCATTGGATGGCAAGTTCACCTTGCGCCGGGCAAGGGACCAGAACGGCGGCGACGCGACTTGATAGCAATGCAAATGCTGTGCGCTCATCGGGCGAAAGGCATTCGGCTTCAACGACGACGAGCTTGGGCGGTGCGCTGTTTGTGCGAAGCGTGGCTCGGTACATGCGGACCGAAGAACCCGACATAGAAAACTCCTGTGTATTCGGCAAAACGTAAACTATAGTTTACGTTTTTGTTCAGCTCCATTTCAAACTCGGCTGCATGGACGAACGTGCGAAACAGATTCTTGGCAAGCGAGTCGAGCAGACGCGCAAGGACCTTGGTATCTCCAAGGTCGATTTTTGTGTGGCAGCAGGAATCAGCCGTCCCTATCTCGACAGAATCGAAGATGGGACGGCAAATTTCACGCTCAAGGTTCTATTTAAGATCGCGCCCGCACTCGGCATGACGGTGTCAGAGCTTCTCGAGGGGATCGAATAGGGGATACCCGTCGATAACTGAATTACGCCATCGGGACGCGGTCGTGGTTGACTTGGCTGTAGAACAGGCGCTGGATTTCGGCGGCATCGCGTGACTGGCCGAGTGCCCACATGGTTTTGGCCACGAGCGTCTCGGTGGTCATGTCATCGCCGCGCAAAATGCCCGGATGATCGGCGTAGGCACGGCCGACCTCATAAACACCCAGGTCAAGGCCCTCTTCGGGGACCTGCGTGGTCATAACGACGGTGCGGCCCGAATCGACCCAGCGGAAAATCGCCTCTTGGAACGACTCGCCCGACTCGCCAAACTCGGGGATACCGCCAATGCCAAAGGTCTCCAGAATCACGGCGTCGTAGCTATCGGCAAGGGCGTCGAGGATGCCCGGGTTTACGCCGGGCGTAAGCTTGAGTACAAATACGCGCGGGTCGATGCTGTCGTAGAAACGAACCGGGTTCTCGTTCTGGTGAGTGCCGTGGAGTCCGTTGCGAACGATGCGGTCGTTGCGGATATAGGCGATAGGCGGATAGTTGACGCTAATGAACGCGTTAAAGCTCATGGTGCGCTGTTTGCGGGCGCGCGTGCCGGCAATGGCTACGCCGCCAAACACGATTGAGACGTCGTGCGAGTGCTCGTCGAGCGCATAAAGCAGGCTCTGGTACAGGTTGAGCTTGGCGTCGGTAAAGGGATTGCCCATGGGCTTTTGCGAGCCGGTGAGTACGATGGGCTTGGGGCTGTCCTGAATCAGGTAGGAAAGCGCCGCCGCGGTGTAGCTCATGGTGTCGGTGCCGTGCAGAATCACGAAGCCGTCGTGGTCGGCATAACCCTCGACGATGACGTCGCGGATACGCATCCAGTCACTGGGGCGCATATTGGTGCTGTCGATGTTCATGGGCTGCACCACGTCGAGCTCGCAGAGGCCCGAGATCTCGGGGACGCTCTGGGCGAGCTCCTCACCGGTCAGGGCGGGGGAGAGGCCATTGCCGTCCTCGGTCGATGCGATGGTGCCGCCCGTGGCGATGAGAAGGATGCGCTTCATGCTGGTATTCCTATCGTATTTGCCGCCGCAGAGGCGGAGTCGTTCGGCAGTATTGTGGCACAGGGCGTCCAATGTTCAAACGTAATACATCATCTGTAACGTTTAGTAACACTTCAATTGCCGTCAAATAAGGGCCCAGGTCGTGCGTTTGCCGTGCGCTGATGGCTGCGAGGGACGAGAAACCCCATATAACGTGTACACTATGAAAGCTATTTTCGTTCATTCACGCGGGTGGGCACCGGCTCCCCGCCAACAGGAGGGGAAACCATGGATCAAAAGGCTTCCGCAAAGGTCCTCGTACTCGACTTTGGTGCGCAGTACGGTCAGCTCATTGCCCGTCGCGTCCGCGACCTCAACGTGTATTCCGAGATTGTCCCCTGCGACATCTCGGCCGACGAGATTCGCGAGATGAACGCCTCTGCGCTCATCCTTTCCGGCGGCCCGGCTTCTGTGTATGCCGAGGACGCTCCGTCCATCGACCCCGCCATCTTTGACCTTGGCCTTCCCGTCCTGGGCTTTTGCTACGGCCATCAGATCACGGCCGTGACGCTCGGCGGCAAGGTCGGTCACTCCGAGGTGGGCGAGTACGGCCGCGCCACTATTACGCGCACTGCCGGCGCCAAGCTCTTTAACTCCACGCCCATGGAGCAGACCGTGTGGATGAGCCACCGCGACGCCGTGTCCGAGGTGCCCGAGGGCTTTACCGTTACCGCCAGCACCGACGTGTGCCCGGTTGCCGCCATGGAATGCGTCGAGCGCAAGATCTTCACCACGCAGTTCCACCCCGAGGTCAAGCACTCCGAGTACGGTCAGCAGCTGCTGAGCAACTTCCTGTTTGAGATCTGCGGCCTGGAGCCCAACTGGAGCATGGATAACCTGGTCGAGACCATGACGGCCGAGTTCCGCGAGAAGGTCGGCGACGACCGCGTGATTCTGGCCCTGTCCGGTGGCGTCGACTCCTCCGTCGTGGCTGCGCTGGGCGCTCGCGCCGTGGGCAAGCAGATGACCTGCGTGTTCATCAACCACGGCCTGCTGCGCAAGGGCGAGCCCGAGCAGGTGGAGGAGGTCTTCACCAAGCAGTTCGATGTCGACTTTATCCACGTCCACGCCGAGGACCGCTATGCCGAGCTTCTGGCTGGTGTGACCGAGCCCGAGGAGAAGCGCCGCATCATCGGTACGCAGTTCTGGAAAGAGTTCTTCGCCGTGGCGCAGCAGCTCGAGACCGATGGCAAGCCGGTCAAGTACCTGGCTCAGGGCACCATCTATCCCGACATCATCGAGTCCGGCGCTCGCAAGACGGGCGGCAAGACGGCCACCATCAAGAGCCACCACAACCTGATCCCGTTCCCCGAGGGCGTGCACTTCGACCTCATCGAGCCGCTCGACCACTTCTTTAAGGACGAGGTCCGTGCGCTTGGTTTGGCGCTCGGCCTGCCGGGTCACATCGTGTTCCGCCAGCCTTTCCCGGGCCCGGGTCTGGCCATCCGCATCATCGGTGCGGTCGACAAGGAGAAGCTCGAGATTCTCAAGAATGCCGACGCCATCGTGCGCGAGGAGCTCGACGCCTACAACCAGCGTCTGTTTGAGCAGACCGGCGAGCGCAACTCCGAGCACAGCTGCTGGCAGTACTTTGCGGTTCTGCCCGACATCAAGTCCGTCGGCGTTATGGGTGACGAGCGCACCTATCAGCGCCCGATCATTCTGCGCGCCGTCGAGTCCAGCGACGCCATGACCGCCGACTGGGCCAAGCTGCCCTATGACGTGCTGGCTCGCATCTCCGGCCGTATCGTTGCCGAGGTCCCCGGCGCCAACCGCGTGTGCTACGACATCACGTCCAAGCCGCCCGCGACGATTGAGTGGGAATAGAACAGACGTTCGATAAAAAAATATAGTATCAGATAGCGGGCACGGTTTCAATTGAATCCGTGCCCGCTGCTGTATGCGTGTCCTTGCATGCCCAATATGCGCCGTAAAAGCCCTCTTCTTCGACGTCAAAGTGAATGCGCTTCGTTTTTGCCTCTCAAAATCTTATTTTCACGATTTGCATTTTCATCCCGTTGTCACCGACCCTTGCGAGAAACCGGAAAAAGCCGCTGACAGAAGGGTCTCTCAAATCGTTGTAGCCCAGCATATAGCCGCGACTTGTGACCTGCAGACGGCTGTCCCACGTGCCGATTTCCTTGGCGGCATCCGAAACCGCAAAATATGCCCCCACATCCTTGATTTTTGCAGTCTTAAGCCATGTTTTTGCGATCATCTTTACCGCCGTCCGATTGGCAGCATCAAAGACCAGCACACTGCCGGGGAAAGCGTCCGCCATCCCCCGCACCAGTTCCCGGACCTGCTGGGTCAGAAAGTAATAGAACACCCCGGAGGCAAAGAACACCGCCCCGCGGGAGGCATCGATTTTGCTAAACCATGCGGTGTCTTTCAGGTCGCAGGGGATATTTTGTTCTCGATCCCCGGCGGGCAGTAGCTGCTGCCGCAAGGCAATCACATCCGGGAAGTCCAGATTGTAGATCTTGCATCTACCGTTGTCGCAGGTTCTGCCGGTGTTGTCCAGCCCGCAGCCCAGATTGACCACCGCCGCATTGGGGTGGCCTTTCAGGTAATCCCGCACCTCGAAAGCAAGATCACTCTGCCGTGTGGCCACCTCCAGCGCACCAAAGCGCTGCATCAGGCTGCGGGAGTTTTTCTCTGCCTCTGAAAAGTCGTAGTCGATCTGGTCGAGCAGACGAACCGCTGTTTCATCCCTGTAAAGGTTCGGGTACAACTCCGTACACAGCTTCCGGGAATACAGCGGGAGGATCAGCGTCTCCTGCACGGTGTTTTTCTCAATTTTACATTTCATAGGTTTCTTCCTCAGTGAATAAAAACTGTCATAATTGCCGCCAGCATAGCCGCTATGACCGTCATGCCTATCGCCATGTGCAGGATGGATGCAAAAATACCCGTGCTTGATGCCCCTACTTCCGCGCCGTGACGCAGAGCCACTTTTTCTTTTTGTGTATCTGCACCTCGTGAAAACCCGCCTGCTCCAGACATGCCTTTAATTCAATGTCCTTGTAGATGATCATGCCGCCGATGATCTGCGTCCACCTCTCGTCCTTGTCCGTATCGCCATTGCTCTCGTTGCAGATGAGAATTGTCCCGCCTGGCTTCAGCGTCCGCCAGACCTCACGGAAGCATCGGGGCAAATCAGGCCAAAAATAGACGGTCTCAAAGGCCGTGGCAGCATCGAAGTAGCTATTCTCAAACGCCATATCCGCCACACTGCCTTGCAGAACGGCGCAACGCCCCTCCTGAATTGCAGTTCGGTTGAGCTTTCTAGCCTTCTCCACGCTGACGGGCGAATAGTCGATGCCCTTGACGATGCCATGCGAGTATTTTTTCAGCAGCCGTTTTATGTTCGCCCCGCCTCCGCAGCCGCAATCCAGCACCTTGGCGTTTGGCGCAAGTCGTAGAAATCGAAGCCCCCACCGCGCCACAGGGCTGTGGCCCAGATTCATCATGGCAACCATAAGTTTTCCGCCGAGGCCCACGGGCTTGCGGGTGTTTTCAAAGAACGACATCTGGCCCCTCCGATTTCGTGCATTCCGCATAGGTCAACGGGAACGAGGCCTTCAGCACTGCGCTTTTCTGCACCGCCCAGCCGTTTTGACGCAGGAAACGTAGGTATTCCTCGCTTGTCCACCTGCTGTGGAGGGGGAATCCCGCCATACTCATGAAAAAGGCTTTTGCCTTGCCGGAAACCGAGCTCCCCGCGTGAGTGAAGGTTGGCGCGATGAGCACGCCGTCGTCCTTCAGCACCCGTCTGATTTCTTGCAGGGCCTTTTCCGGATGCGGCACTATGTGAAGCGCGTTGGACGCGATCACCACTTCGAAGGACTTCTGTGCATAGGGCAGGCGGAACATATCTTGTACGGAAAAGTGCAGCTTTGCGGATTGATTGTCCCGCTTTGCTTCAAGGATCATCTTTGCAGAGGCGTCCGTAGCCTCGATGTGCGCCGCCGCATCCACGATGCTCTTTGCGATAAGCCCCGTGCCGGTGGCAACCTCCAGCACGGTTTTTGCTTTCACCACCGGCCTGATCAGCCCATACATCTTCTCATACGCCGCCCGGTCCTTTCGCATGAAACGGTCGTACCGAGCGGCATTCTTGTCCCAGAAGCCCTTGCATTCGTGCATGGCTATCGCCCCCAAATAGTTAGAGCAATCTAACTATAACACGCGTATCATGTAGTAAGATAGGGCTAACCTTATTTTCTTGGCTAAGACGCATCTCTTCGGTTTTCGCTTATAACGGCGCGAGTCAGATACTAGGCTGAAGCTGAAGAAGGAGCTTGGCGGACAGGTAGGTCGATACCGGTTCCCGGAACGGTGATCCAGCCAATTACACCAGGGCTCTAGTCATTGAGTGGGAGTACCTGAAACGAGGCGATTGATTAACTCCATTCATTTTGGTTACAAAAAAACATGCCGCGCGCCTGCAGTATGAAGGGGAGGGAATCCTATGAAAATCGTTGTATTGAGTGGTAGCCCGCGCAAGGGCGCCAATACCGACACCATGGTCGAGGCATTTGCCGAGACCGCGCGTGAGGGCGGCAATACGGTCGAGGTCGTCCGCGTTGCCAGCAAGAAGATCGCTGGTTGTCTGGGATGCCAGTACTGCTTTACCCATGAGGGCACCTGTGTGCAGAAGGACGACATGGCCGACGTGATCGAGTCATTGAAAGGCGCCGATATGGTTGTCTTCGCTTCGCCTATCTACTGGTTTGATATCACTGCGCAGGAGAAAGCCGCCATTGACCGTCTGTACGCCTTTGGTGCTACGGGCTTCCCGTTCACCAAGACGGCCCTTTTGCTCGATAGCCACAGCGAGGGCGCCTATGATGCGGCGATCGCTATGTACAAGTCAACCTGCGCGTACTGCAAGTGGGAGGACCAGGGCATTGTCACCATTAGCGGCATGACCGAGCGCGACAGCATGGCATCGTCGCCCAAGTTGGAAGAGGTGCGAGAGCTCGCTCGCAAGCTCGCCTAAGGACAAGAAGAACGCATGGCAATCAGTGTTGGTGGAAATGCTTGCTGTCCTTACCAAGAGATAGGGGTGTATTCCCTCAAGTGCCGTATAGAACAATTTTTAAACGCAGAAAAATAACTGAAAACAAATTAATCCGCGTTAAAATATTGTCAAACAGAAGTTCATGAGGGAAGGTTGCGTATGCGTCGCAAGGCAGACGAGCTCCTTAGGGAATGGCGAGACAGGGCTGATAGAAAACCTTTGCTGGTCAAAGGCGTGCGCCAGTGTGGCAAGACCTATCTGCTCAGAACGTACGCCCAGGATCTTTTCGAATCGGTTGTCTACGTTAATCTTGAGAACGACCGGTCGGCGCGAGCGGATTTTTCGGGCGGTCTTGACCCTCATTCGATCGTACGCGCGATCGAGGCTCGTACGGGACAGCGTATCGTGCCTGGCAAAACCTTACTGTTCATTGATGAGATCCAGGCATGCGAGGAAGCGCTCACTTCCCTTAAATACTTTTGCGAAGATGCTCCCGAGTATTACGTTGCGGCTGCTGGGTCGCTTCTTGGGGTTGCCATTAACCATCAGTCGTATTCGTTCCCCGTCGGAAAGACCGACTTGATTGAGATGACTCCACTCGATTTCGAGGAGTTTCTCTGGGCGATGGGGCACGATCAGCTGGTCGACGAGATACGCTCATCATTCGAGTTTATGGGTCCTCTTGCGCCAAGCCTTCATGAAAAGGCGCTTGGGCTCTATCGGCAGTATCTTGTTGTTGGCGGAATGCCCGAGGCGGTCCAAACGTACATCGATGATCAGTCAATCATTGATGTGGCCGAAAAGCATCGGATTATTCTCGACGGATACTCCGCCGACACTAATAAATATGCTGATGAGCGCTTGAGCGCAAAGACGCGTGCGTGCTTCGATTCCATTCCACAGCAGCTTGCCAAAGAGAATCGTAAATTTCAATACAAGGTAGTGCGAGCGGGGGGCAATGCGTCTCTCTTTGGAGATGCTCTCGACTGGCTTGTATTGTCGGGTACGGTGGCGCGCTGCAGCCTAGTCGGGCAGATCGAAAGCCCTTTAGAGGCTTTCGTTAACCCTTCTGCTTTTAAAATCTATCAGGCGGATACAGGGCTGCTCGTCTCCAAGGCCGGTGCTCAACGCGCCGATATTCTTGCCGGTATCGGCGGCACATTCATGGGTGCACTTACCGAAAACTACGTTGCCCAACAGCTTTCAGCCATGGGCTATCCGCTGCATTATTGGGCGCGAGATAATCGTGCGGAAATCGACTTTGTAGTAGAGAAGCAGGGATGCTTGTCTGCGATTGAAGTCAAGGCGGGAGAGAACACAAGATCTCGAAGTCTGTCCTCACTTAAAAAGACCCATCCGGGCGTGCGCCTTATCAGGCTATCGACTAAGCCCTTTGGAATGAATGATGGGCTTATGTCTGTTCCACTTTATGCGGCATTTTGTCTATAGGGATGATGCTGCTGTAATGCATGGGGCCCGGAGCGCGATGTTGCTGCGCTCCGGGCCCCGCTGCTTAGTTAAACCATGACGGTTTGGTCGCCGTCGTCCTAGTCAAACAGGCTCGGCATGTCGTTTTCCTTCATGAGGGCACCGGCGGAAGGTAGGCTCTGCGCGGTGAACTTTTCGGCCGAGACGCCGGCGCCAAGGATGTCCTCGGTCGTGCCGACGGTGGTGACCGAGCGGCCCTTCTTGGCCGTGAAAGCCTGGACGCCCTGCGTGTTGGTGGTCGTCTTGGTCTTGAGCAGCGACGTGTTGAAGTTCATCAAACGATAGTCGCTCGAGACCAGCGCGAGGTCGCGGTCTTCCTTGAGCGCCTGGGCATACAGCAGCTTGCTGCCACCGTAGATGGCGTTCTTGAGGCGCTTGCGGTTGGTCTTGGTGACGTATCCAGAAAGCGCGACGCGCACCACGCGGCCGTTCTCAAAGACGAACAGCACGTCGGCCTTGTAATCCTCGGGGTCGATGACCCAGATGACGCTCTCGTCGGGTTCCATCTCAAGATCGGTCGGCAGGTACGAGCCCAGCTGGGCCGACTTGGTGTCCTCAAACGCTGCAACCTTGCACTTGTACACCTGGCTCTTGTTGGTAAAGACCAACAGCTCGTGGGTGTTGGAGGACGGGAACTCGATAAAGGGTTTGTCGCCGTCCTTGTACTTGAGCGTGGTCGCCTTCTTGAGCACGCGGTCCGTCATCTTCTTAAGGTAGCCATCGCACGAGAGCATGATGGTGACCGGGTATTCCTCGACCTCGGGCTCCAAGCTTACCTCGATAACCTCATGGGGCTCGATCCTGCCCGTGCGGCGCGGCATCACGTACTTCTTGTTGACCGCGGCCAGCTCGTCGCTGATGACCTTCTTGATGTTCTCCTCGCTGGAGAGGATCTCCTCAAGCTCGGCAATCTCGCCCTCAAGCTTGGCAATGTCCTTGGTGCGGTTGAGGATGTACTCCTCGTTGATGTTGCGGAGCTTGAGCTCGGCAACAAACTCGGCCTGGGTCTCGTCGATGTCGAAACCCTTCATAAGGTTGGGCACGACCTCGGCCTCGAGCTTGGTGCCGCGGATGATGGCGATCGCCTTGTCGATGTCGAGCAAAATCGCCTCGAGGCCGTGCAGCAGGTGCAGGCGCTCGGACTTTTTGCCCAGGTCAAAGTTAATGCGGCGGCGCGTGGACTCAATACGCCACTTGACCCACTCGTGCAGGATCTGGCGCACGCCCATAACGCGGGGATAGCCGTCGACCAGCACGTTAAAGTTGCACGAGAACGAATCCTGCAGCGTGGTCGAGCGATAGAGCTTCGCCATGAGCTTGTCGGGGTCGACGCCGCGCTTAAGGTCGATAGCGATGCGCAGACCCGAAAGGTCGGTCTCGTCGCGAATGTCTGCGATCTCCTTGACCTTGCCCTCTTTGGAGAGCTTGACGATGCGCTCGATAATGACATCGGTCTTGGTGGTGTAGGGGATCTCGTAAACCTCGATGATGCGCTCTTCGGGAATCCAGCGCCAGCGGGAGCGGATCTGGAAGCTGCCGAGGCCGGTCTCGATAATCTTTTCCATCTCCTCGCGGCGGTAGATAATTTCGCCGCCGGTCGAGAAGTCGGGCATGGGCATGTACTCGAGCAGATCGCAGTCGGGATCCTGCAGGTAATGCATTGTGGCGGTACAGACCTCGTTGAGGTTGAAACCGCAGATATCGGATGCCATGGCGACGCCGATGCCCTTGTTGGCCGAGACGAGGATGTTGGGGAACGTGGTGGGCAGCAGGCGCGGCTCCTTCATGGCGCCGTCGTAGCTGTCGACGAAGTCGACCGGGTCCTTGTCGATGTCCTTGAAGATCTCGGCGCTGATGGGGGCGAGCTTGGCCTCGGTATAACGCGAGGCGGCGTAGCTCAGGTCGCCCGAATAGTATTTGCCAAAGTTGCCCTTCGACTCCACGAAGGGGGCGAGCAGCGCCTCGTTGCCGGTGGCCAGGCGCACCATCGTCTCGTAGATCGCGGCATCGCCGTGCGGGTTGAGCTTCATGGTCTGGCCCACGATGTTGGCGCTCTTCTGGCGCTCGCCCTTGAGCAGACCCATCTTGTACATGGTGTAGAGCAGCTTGCGGTGCGAGGGCTTAAAGCCGTCAATCTCGGGAAATGCACGCGAGACGTTGACGCTCATGGCGTAGGGCATGTAGTTGACCTCGAGCGTCTGCGTGATCGGCTGGTCGGTGACCTCGGAGTGCAGGCCGATGACGTTCTCGGCGTTAACCTGCTTTTTCTTTGGCTGGTTCTTCGTCTTCTTCTTTGCCACGATATCCTCTTGAACTTCTTATGGGCCGTCGTTATCTATTAGCTGCTATTGCAGGTCCAGCTGGTCCAGATATTCCTTGCCGTGCTCGGAGATATGGCGCTTACGGCCCGCCTCGTCGTTGCCCAGCAACAGGTTGAACATGGTCTCCATCTTGGTGACGTCCTCGGGCTCCACCTTGATCAGGCGGCGCGTCTCGGGGTTCATGGTGGTGAGCCACATCATGTCCGGATCGTTCTCACCAAGACCCTTGGAGCGGTTGATCGAGCACTTCTGGTCGCCGATCTCCTTAAGGATGCCGTTCTTCTCGAGCTCGGTGTAGGCAAAGTAGGTCTTCTCTTTGCAGTTGATCTCGTAGAGCGGCGACTCAGCGATATAGACGTAGCCCTCGTCGATAAGCGTGGGCACCAGTCGATAGAGCATGGTGAGTACGAGCGTGCGGATGTGGTAACCGTCGACGTCGGCGTCCGTACAGATGATGACTTTGTTCCAGTTGAGGTTGTCTAGGTCGAAGGCACCAAGGTTTTTGATGCGCTTGTCCTTGATCTCCACGCCGCAGCCCAGCACGCGCATGAGGTCCATGATGATGTCGGACTTAAAGATGCGCGGGTAGTCCTCTTTCAGGCAGTTGAGGATCTTGCCTCGGACGGGCATAACACCTTGGAACTCGGCATCGCGCGAGGTGCGGATGGCGCCTGCTGCCGAGTCGCCCTCTACGATGTAGATCTCGCGACGGTCCTTGTCCTTGGAGCGGCAGTCGATGAACTTCTGCACGCGGTTGGCCATGTCGGTCTTCTGCTGCAGGTTGGTTTTGATGCTCTGGCGCGTCTTCTCGGCGTTCTCGCGCGAACGCTTGTTGATGAGCACCTGCTCCATGATCTTGTTGGCAGCGTCTTTGTTCTCGATCAGATAGGTCGAGAGGCGCTCCTTAAAGAAGGCAGTCATGGCCTGCTGGATAAAGCGGTTATTGATGGCCTTCTTGGTCTGGTTCTCGTAGGACGTCTGGGTGGAGAAACAGTTAGTCACCAGCACCAGGCAGTCCTGGACGTCTTGCCATTTGATGCCGCTCTCGTTTTTGTTGTACTTGCCCTGTTGCTTAATGTAGGCATCGATGGCGCTGGTCAGAGCGCTACGAGCCGCCTTCTCGGGCGAACCGCCGTTTTCGAGCCATGACGAGTTGTGGTAGTACTCCTGCATCATGAAGGTGCGCGAGAAGCACATGCACGCGGTAATCTTGACGTTGTAGTCGGGCAGGTCCTCGCGGTCGCGACCGCGGCGGTCGGCCTCGATAAAGAAGGGCTCGGTGAGGTAGTCGGCACCGACCTTCTCGAGCACATAGTCCTCGATGCCCTTGGGGTAGCAAAAGTCCTCTTCGGAAAACTCGCCATCGTCGCCCTCGATGCGCAGGCGGAAGGTAACGTTGGCGTTGACCACGGCCTGGCGGCGCATGGTCTCGCGATACCACTCGTGGGGAATACTGATCGAGGTAAAGACCTCAAGATCGGGGCGCCACTTGATGGTGGTGCCGGTGCGGTTCTCGTTGCTGGGCTCAATCTCGAGCGCCTTCTTTTTGGCGCCGACGACCTTACCCTTCTTAAAGTGCAGGGAATATTTGTTACCGTCACGCCAAACCGTGACGTCCATGTACTCGGAAGCGTACTGGGTCGCGCAGGAGCCCAGGCCGTTGGTGCCGAGCGAGAAGTCGTAGTCGCCGCCCTGGTTGTTGTTGTACTTGCCGCCGGCGTAGAGCTCGCAAAAGACGAGCTCCCAGTTAAAGCGTTTCTCGGAAGGGTTCCAGTCGAGCGGGCAGCCGCGGCCGTTGTCCTCTACCTGAATGGAGCCATCGCGAAAGGCGGTAAGGGTGATGAGCTTGCCGTAGCCCTGGCGCGCCTCGTCAACGGCGTTGGACAGGATCTCGAAGGCAGCATGCGCGCAGCCATCGAGTCCGTCCGAGCCAAAGATGACGGCGGGGCGCAGGCGTACGCGCTCCTCGTCCTTGAGCTGGCGGATACTGTCGTTACCATAGTTTGCGGTGTTTTTTGCCATACTCGCTCTCTCGGTGCTCCTTTGCTGCGTTTAAGTCATATAGATAGTCAAGGTAGCATAGCCCAGCCCATAGGCGATTCCAACCAACACGAAATCCATCGAACAATCGTTCGGAGTTCGATGGGGATTCGTTTACTCGGACAAAACCGAGTCGGCTCTGTCCGAGTAAGCTTGAAGGCGGCCGGAGGCGTCTTGCTGCGTTTGCGGTTGGATACGTTGTCGAAAACGTGTCGTGCGGATTGTTGTTCCGAATCGAACATTGGGACAAGCGTCTCGTTTTATGGGCCACGGGCGTGCGTGTGCGAGTCCCTTTGGCCCATAAGGAACGCTGGCGGGTCGTTATTTGGGCCGTGGGTCACTTCGCCCGCGCCGTGTTTCGTCATACGCTCATAGTGGAAGCCGATGCCACGGAGTCGACTTGCGACTCGGGCAACGGATGAGCTGCAAGCGAAAGGAGCGGTGAGGATGATGAAGCCCATGACGAAGAAGCTGCTGTTAGGAATTCCCACCGTGACGCTTTCGGCTGTGTTGGCGTGTACGGTGGCAGGCTGCGGCGGTAATGCGCCGAGTGGTTCGGGTGGTAGCGCGCCTGTGCAGGAGAAGTCCAAGAAGGCCAAGGCCTATGAGTCGCAGACGGTCGAGGTGGCAGGCATTACCTATGAGTCGATGGCTCACGGTACGTTCTATCGCGGTGATGCCAAGAAGCAGGACGGCTTTTACCTGCACATCAAGATTACCAACAACAACACAAAGAACAGGACGTTCAGTTCCTTTAACGTGCATGCTGCCCAAGGCGATCTTGAGGCAGGCGACCCGTTGTTTACTTCCGGCAAGTCGGCCGTGCTCGACTACGTTGCAAGTGAGGCTCCCGATGAGCTTCACGAGGGCATCGATCTTTCCAAGAGGCCAGATATCGGCCCGGGCGAGACCGTTGAGTACGTGTATTTCTGGGCGCCCAAGACGGCGTACTACGGGCCCATCACTGTCGAGTTCGTAGACGCTTACGCCCCCGCCAAGAATCATGAGGCCATGCACTTTGACACCACGGGATGCGAGACTAAGGAGTTCAAGGCGGCCGGCGGCGTGGCCGATTCTGGCGAGAAGGCAGATTTAACGGGCATCGACTGCGCATCGTACAGCATCGAGGCCGCCGATGGGTACACGCTGGATTCGTCCGACGAAGAGCGCGAAAAGGCAAACTTCTTCCACGACGAGACTGGAGGACGCCTGAACATCAGCATCTTCCCGCGCTCGCCGGAGGAAGAGGTTGCAAGCCTAGAGCAGGTCTACGAAGGCAAGGAGACAACAACCGACCAGGTTGAGTACAACGGCATAACGTGGCTGCGCTTTACCGGTCCCGACAACGGCCATACGCTGTTTGCGACGGCTCCCGCGACGGGCGAGACCGTCCGCGTGTCGATTGGCTGGAAGATCGACTGGGATGCCGCCGTGCCCATGATGGAGGCACTGAAGCTCAAGTAACGCCGCGATTCTTACGTCAGGCGACTCAGGGCTGGCTCCGAGTTATCGGGGCCAGCCCTTTTTGGTGCTCGATGAGCAGGGTCAGTGCCTCGCGCGGTTTCGGGCACAGCGGGGCATCGTGCACGCAATGACGAACATGATTTCCATAATGACATGTAACTAGGAGCTAGCGAGGCTTATCCGAATTGACCTCATCGGCGGTGTCTTTTTCGAGCGCCGTGCGGCGGGCGCTGTAGGCGATGAGGCCCGCGCCTGCCGCGGCGAGTGCTGCAGCGGCTGCCGTAAGGGGAGCGTTGACATCGCCCGTGCCCGCAAGCGCGCCCGCTTTTCCGGAGCGTTTGTTATTGCCGTGGTCCTTGCTGCTGCCGGAGCTGCTTCCGCCGGAGCCGCCGCCCTCGTCAGTACCGCTGCCACTCGAGCCACCATCGCCGTCTGCTGTCATCGGGGCGTCGTGAAGTCCTGTCGTATCCGCGCTGTCGCATACGCCGACCTGCACTTCCGAGCGTTCGCATGCCGCATCGGACACATGAAGCTCGTGCAGTACGGCACCCAGCGTCGAGTTTGCGCCCGGTCGAATTTCCTCGAGCGTCACGGGATCGAGCGCCACCAGATTACGTGCCTTCGCATACAGCGTTACGCGTTTGCCCACTTCGTCGCTCCAACTCTCGGGGATGGCGAAGCTCATGCGGAACTGTGCCGTGCAACCCGGTGCCAGCACGGCGTTGCCGTTGTCGGCTACCAGCGGGTGCGTTGCAAAACGTGCGCCCAGCGTCTCGAGCGCGTACTCTACGTGTGCCATGTCGTTGGCCGAAGCATCCTCGGCAAGCTCTGGATCGTAGATCGAAGCCATGCGTGCGTTCGCTCCGAACCCGATGGATGCGCTGGAGAACGGCTGGCTGGAGCCCTCTCGGTACAGATCGATCGTGCCGGCGGTCAGCAAGGTGTTGCCGTCGTTTCGCACCGTGACCATGAAGGATTCGCCTGCTGCTCCGGGCACCACCGCGCCCGAGGTAGCGACCGCGCCCGTCGGAGTGGCACACGCCACCAAGGGCACTTCGATGCCGCGCAGCTCTGCCTCGCTCTTCTCCGCGCTCACAATGTGCGTGGCGAGCGCGGAGAGCATACCTCCCGACGTCAAAAATGTCGTTATCTGATCGACGGGATGGTCCAGCTCGCACATCACGAACGGCTCTGTGAACAGATCGCCTGCCAAGGTGCTGGCGAAGATGCGGAAGTGCTTGCCCATCACTGCTACCGGGTTGCCTTCTTCGTCGTAGGTTTGTCCCACCTTGCCATCGGTGTTCTCTACATAGAGCACGCACCTGCCGTTGTTGCTTACGCTAAACGATGCCGGGCCACAGCCTGCGGCACCCACGGGCTGCTTTGCAAATGCCGATGCGCCTCGCGTCCAAGTAATATGCTGCAGCTGCTCGTTGACGGTGGCCAAAAAGCCCGAATGTTGTGGCCACGGCACCGCATGGGGCACCGTGGCGTCTGGTGGCATAACGCCCCAGCCCGCAATGGACTGGCCAATCACGGCGTACGATGCGCAGCCGCAACCGTCTGCGGTCTCGTACGCAACGGGCGTCACCATTTTGCCGTTGATATTCTCGGGTTCGCCCAGCTCGATACTCGACGGTGCCTGCGGAAAGCGGAGAACTTGGCGGAACGTCAGGCTGTCGCCCGAAACGTCCGACCACAGGGTGAAGCACTCCAGCGCAACCTCAGCCTCGCTGCCGAGCGCCTTTTCTGCGGTGGTTCCGCGGCGGTGGAGGTAGGCACCCGACAGGCGTCCGTCGACCAGCGTCTTGCCCACCGTGATGCGTGGGCACTGCAGGCAATGGTAGCCATCCTCCTGAAGGCGGCCGCGCGAGATACTGCGCCATGACGTATGCGACACCACGCGAACTCCGCCGTTGCTTATGCGCAGGCGCACAACGGACAGTATGCCGGATGTGCTCGCCGCATCGAAAAGGGTGTTGTCGCCGGCGGGGCGCTCGCCCGAGACCAGCAGCACGTAGGCGTCCTGGTTTCCCCTCCCGTCTGTATATTCCACCACATCGAAGTCGTAATCGAATATGCCGTCGCGCTCCACGTCGCCCTCGCCAAACCCAAGGGGGAAGTCCACGGGCGTGGGAGCGGACCACGTGCCGTTTGCCTTTGTATGCACCACCAGGCGCGAGCGGCCATTGTCGCCGTAGCGCACCGAGGCGATACGGAATAGGCATTCTGCGCCGGCAATCATTGCCAGTTTCATGTGAGCTTCGCTGAGCACGCCGGTAAACAGTACGTTGTCGCTCGAGGGTTTGATGCCGCCACGCTCGTCCTCCGATACACCGGCAGAATTGGCGTTGGGGTCCGCAACGGCGTTCGTCGCCTGCCCGATATAGGCGTACTTATACATCGGCGCGGCGTTTTCGTCGTCCTCTATCAGTGCATGGACGAAATGCTCGATCTGTCCCGTGTCGTCGCTTTCTGCATCCGCCTCGAGCTCAATGTGCGTGACCGCCCGGTCCCAATCGCGTACGGTAGGCGCGACGTTTATCGCGGCGGCTGCAACCTCGGCGCGTGCGAGCAGCTCGGCGTTGGTGACGATGGTGGCCGATGCGATAAATTGCGGCACGCCGCCCGCCTCGATGTTGCCGGGCGTGCCGAAGCAGGCATCCAGCGTGTAAGGCGTATCTCCACCCAATGCCAGCTCAGAGCGTTGGGGCACATGCTGGTCGCCATTGTTCACCGACATATTCCACGAATCGATGAGTGTGGGCCACGACCCCGACCAAGCCTTGGTGGTCCACTTGAACATTACGAACTGGAGTATCACATCGACATCGACGTCTGCACCTACACGCAGCCGCGGAAGCTGGTGTCCATCTGCCTTCTCGTACCCAATGAACAGCGTGAGGGATGCGGCGCCGCGCACGGCAGACGAGGCGACGCCTGCAACGCCGGCGCCAAAGGTGACGGCAAGCCCGATCTGGATGGTGAACGAGCCCGACGTGTTTGAATAGTCGAGCGAAATGTTTTTAAAAAACGCCGCGCCGCTGCCGTGCGTGTGGGCACCCACGGCGAGCGCCAGCTTCGCCAGCACCCAGGGATTGACGTTTAGGAAAAACGGCACCGGTCCTAGGGTAAACTGCTCGGTCCAATTGAGGTCGGTTCTTACCTGGAAGAGGGCCTTAATATTGCCGTATGCGGGGTCGTTGTTGTTACCCCAGGTTTTGCCCACCCAATCGTAGGCGAGCGAGCCGTACAGCTGTGTGGCGATATCCATCGTGAACAGCGGCGTGCAATGGTGGCGAAGGAGCTTGGTGTTTCTTGGATCGGTGCCCGAACCGGCACTCATACTCTTGTACTGATTCCACTTCCCCTCCATCTCGTCGAGGTAGCGGTTTGCCTGCTTGGCGCCCGACTCGCGCGGCGACTTCTTCCAGTACTCCGGATCCGGATTGCCCGAATCGTTCATATAGCTGGCTGGTTTGTATCCTCCGCCAAACAGCACGTATCCAGCAAACGAGAAATCGAAGAGGATCGGAAATGTGGGCATCCAGCACGTGAACTTATTGCCGCCGATGCCGGGAAACGCCGCGGGGAAATCAAACGGAGTGATCTCTTGGTCCATGGTAGTGGGGACGATAGTGGTCGAGCCCGATTCTGCCTTTGCGGCCGGCGCAGTGACAACGGCCATGGGGGAGGAGAGTGTGTAGGTCTTGCCCTGGTAGTCGAGGACAAAGCGCAACTTGCATCCTTCTTCCAGAAGGCTCGACGCTGCATCGAGGAACTTGTCTTCCAGCGTGAATGTCGCCAGATTGTCCACGCCCGATGCGCTGGCCTTGATCTGACCAATCTGCGTGACGGTTTCGGTTGAGCTGCCCGCAGCGGGCATCACTTTATTGATATGCAATGTTGCCTGCCCGCCCTGCGGCAGATGAGCCTGCACGGTAAAAGCGTGCGTGTCGGGCTGGTCGTTTGCCGCTTCGTCCGCTGGCATTGCCATAAACGTGGCGTCGGCGTACTGGATGTCCCATTCGTCGAACGTGAGCTGGCGGAAGTACGGCTCGCCATCGGAGAGCGGACGTGTGGGTGCGGTTATGGCGGTGCCGCCCTGGATACGCGTAAGGGGAATCTCGACATCGCGGTAGCCCGCCATGCTAATGGAGATGCCGCCGTTAAAGTCGTACGCGTCAAGGAGCGTTGCCTCGTCTACGTAGCCTTCCGAAAGAGGGGCGACCTCAAAGATGGCGGTGCCTTCGTCATCGGTCGTGGCGGCGAGCTGCTTGCCTGCGGCGTAGCGCGACGTGAGCGTGACCTGCGCTCCCTTGATGGGCATATTCTTGTTGGCGACGTCGACCACGACCACACCAAACATGGTGCGCGAGAGAACGAGCACCCTGAAGGGGTCTTTTTCGTCGGCATAGGCTTCGGTGGGCGCGAACGGCAGCAGGAAGGCATTTTCGCTTCCCGGCACGCGAGGCAACATGATGCTCGCTAGCGAGGACGCTCCGGCAACAAGTAACGAACGGCGATCAAGCATCTTGGGCTCCCATCCCGCAAATATCGGTGGAAATAATCCAATTGTGCGAGAAGGCGCCCCGTGGCGGTAGTGCCGTTCAAGGGTCAAAATGTCCAAATTGATCGAGCGAAGCGTCGGGTTCCGGAACGTGTTCGATGCGCTTGGCAGCCCGGTCGCTAACGCAACATATGCGCGACCAGCTCGGCGCGCGTGCCGATGCCAAGCTTTGCATACACGTTGGACAGCCGATTTTTAACGGTACCCGGCGATACTCCCATATGGCGTGCGATTTCGGCGTTGGTCCACCCACGACAGGCGAGCATGGCCATGGTGAACTCCGTGGTCGTTAGATCGTCTGCCACGTCCTCGCCCGAATCGGGGTTGTGGATGCGCCGCCAACCGTAGCTGAAGCGGTACGTGATCTCGATGATGCGCGCGAAGTCGTCAGGGTATTGCGTTTTTAGGCACGCCTCGATGAGCCCCTGTAAAAGGCCGTGGTGCTCGCCGATGAGCTCGATAAGGCCGTCGGGGCGCGCAATGTTCCAAGCGGCTCCAAAATGCGCTTTTGCGGCGTCGATGTCCTTGAGGCTCATGCATGCCATGGAAGCTGCCAGGTGCAGGAACAGTTCCGAGATGGGATAGCTTCCCTGTTTCATGATCAGGGCGTTTTCCGCCATGCCCAGGCTGCGGCCGTATTCGCCGCGCAGATATAAGGCGTGCGCCATCACGTAGCTGGCGAACAGGCGCAAGCCTTCGGGCAGATGCGCCGCAAGTGGATAAAACTCTTCGGCAGAATACGGGGAAGGCAAGTGCAGCAGGACGCTCGCGGCCGAGGCGAACAGGATATGCGTGGTGTGGACGGTGGGCGATTCCTCGTCAGTTGGCGTATCGAGGATGCCCGCAAGGCAACGGCGGGCATCCTCGATACGGTTGAGCGACAGACTGGCATATCCGCAGATAAAGCATGCGGAATAGCGCAGTACAGGGTCGGTGGCGTCAAGATGGGGGCGTGCTGTCTCGGCGGCGAGGGCGGCCTGTCCGCGAAAGTACAGCGCTTCTGCCATGGCGATGGTGCGTGAATTGGGGTCGGAAATGCCTGCAACTGCAGCGTCAATCTGCCCCGGCGCAAAGGCAGTGCACATCAACGGCATGGGAACGCATGGGTAGCCATCGCAGTCCATCTTCCATCTCCCAACAGCTGGCAACAATAGCAGCAATTGTACCCCTGTTGCTCAGGACTGGAATTTGTGGGTATCGTCCACGATTATGCCGAACGTATAAAGGAAGAGTCTATTGGCGATGCTCCCAAGGTGGCTACCGAAGCCTAGCTGACCTTGGGATATAGAAAAACTGCCACCCCTGCAAAAAGCTCTGCCGCAGCGATGGGAAACGGATCTTCTGGGCATTCCGTCGTCTCCAGCCAGCGCTGGACTGCTGCTGTCGCCTGCGCGTTGGCGAGCGGGGCGTGGGGACCGTCCGGCGACCAGCGGTGACGGGCGAGCCCTGCCGCGTGCGTGGGCCTCCATCGGCGTAGACCCATGACCCGCATGGCATCGGAGAAGTCCACCATGGCGTCCAGCACCTTACCGTCCGGCACGTCCAGCCTAGCGGCTCTCTTGAACCCGAGGTCGAAGAGGGCGTTGTACAAGGCATATGGGGCCGAGCGGAAGCGGATCAAAAGAGCGTTACTTGACGTTTCATGCATAATGCCAACCGCCCCGCGACATCACGTTCGCAGCGCGCAGGGGCCGGAGAATCTTCGCGATGAGAGTTGACGTCTAATACCTTGCATCGTATAGTGTGTATAGCATAGTATATGACGAGAGGAGGTGTGCGGATGGAGGCACAGATGAAGCGCGGCTTCCTGGAGGCCTGCGTGCTCGCGGCCGTCTCCGGCGAGGAGTCCTACGGCTACCAGATCGTGAAGGACGTACCGGCGAGCATGGGGCTCACAGAGTCGACGCTCTACCCGCTGCTCAAGCGCCTGGAGAAGGCCGGGTGCATCACGGCACGCTCCGCCGAGCACAACGGGCGGCTGCGCCGGTACTACCGCATCACGGACGACGGGCGAGCGCGCACCGAGGAGTTCCTGGCCGAGTGGCCGTCCGTACGGGAGATTTACGCATACGTTGAGGGGGCGCACCATGACGCGCGATGAGTTTCTGGGCCGGTTGGGCGAGCTGCTCGCCTGCCTGCCGGCCGAGCAGGTGGAAGAGACCAAGGCGTTCTATGCGGAGGCCATCGCCGACCGCATGGAGGACGGTATGAGCGAGGAGGAGGCCGTGGCCGCCATGGGCACGCCCGGCGGGGTGGCGGAGGCCACGCTCGACGACCTGCCCGCCGTGCCGCGCGCGATCGCGAGGACGCGCCGGCGCAGCACCGCGCTGCTGTGGTTGCTGACCATCGTGGGCTCCCCGGTGTGGGTGCCGCTGCTCGCCGCCTTCGCCGCCGTGGCCGTCACGGTCTATATCTGCATCTGGGTGCTGGCGCTCTGCGTGTGGATCGTCGCGGCGGCACTCGGGGGCGCGGGCGTAGTTGAGCTCCTGCTTGCCATAAGCGGCGTCACATCGGCCACTTCCCGTACGCCCTCGCCTCGGCGGGCGCGGGGCTCGGCCTCGCCGGCGTGGCGCTCTTCGTTGGTGCTGGCGCTTGGGCCGCCTCAAAACAAATTGCGCGCCTCTCGGCGCTCTGGGCGAGGAAGGCCGCCTCGCCTTTCTGGAAGGGTAAGGGCGAGAAGGGCGGCACTGCCGCGCATCTCGCAGCGTAGAAAGGAGTGAGTACCATGACCAGCGCGAAGAAGATCTACCTCGCTGTGGCGGGCGGGCTCGTTGCCGCGGGTGTTGTCCTCGCGGGCATTGGCTTTATCGCCTCGGGCTTCGACCCGGCCGTGTTCACAACCCAAATCGATACGCGCGACAGCACCATCGTGCTCGGCGGCGTCGAGGTGGACGAACACGAGAGTATCCCGTTCATCAGCCAGCTCGCCAATCTGGGCGAGATCGACACCTCCAACGTCGCGGACCCCGCCGCGCCCTAGGGGCGGCGAGTCCGGGCGCTCCGTCCGCCAAGCTGCGTAAGCCGGCGAAACCCGAACCTCGGCTCCAGTGCAACTGGTCTCAAGCCTGCGCCGATTCGCTCTCAGCGCCGCGCGGGGGCCCATGACGCATACCCAAAATCCATCCGAGGAGAAAAGAACGCAATGACGACAGCCGTGCCTCTCCACCTTCACGGGGTCACGAAGGCGTACCGCGGGGGGGGGACCGTCCTCGGCCCCATCGACCTCGCCCTCAAGGCGGGGCGCGTCTACGGGCTCATCGGCGAGAACGGCGCCGGGAAGTCAACGCTCATCTGTATCGTCACTGGCACCGCCAGCCCCAGCTCGGGCTCGGTTGAGCTGTTCGGCGAGCGCGGCGCGCGCGGGCTTGCCGCCGCCCGGAGGCGTATGGGCTACATGCCCGACGCGAGCTCGGCCTACCCGGGGCTCTCCGCGCGGGAGAATGGATTTGCAACGGTTGCTTAAACAATTTTTACAGGGACAGCCCTGCGTTCCTGAACTCAACTGGGCTCATGTAGCCCAGTGTCGAAGGGACAGTCGCCCCAGTCCGCGTACCAGACCTGCGTGCCGCCGAGGGAATACTTCCTCCAGTAGGGCCAGTGCGGGACGTCCATCCTCTCCTCCTTTCGGGGCGTCAGGCGCCGGGCCCAAGGCCGCACCTGCGCCCCAGCTCCGCCACGAGGGCGTCGTTGTCTCTGACCGAGACGATGGCGTCGCCGTCGTAGGGCGCCTCGATGTAGACGCGATCGAGCGAGTTGGCCGTCCCCGCCCAGAGCGTCCTGGTGCGCCGGACGCCCCGCACGTGGGCGTAGGGTATCACCGAACGCGTCCCAGCGTACACGACGACGAGGCGGTCGCCGTAGAGCTCGAGGCGATTGCTGCGGACGGGAAGGGCAGCCAGGGCCACGAGGGCCGGGATGGGCGGCAGCGCGAGCCAGCCCCATAGGAGCGCGGGACTCGAGCTCAGGAAACACGCGATACACGCCGCGGATAAACCGCCCGCCACAATCACCATGGCCGCTATGAACCACGGGTCTGTCCTGCCGGGGAACACCCGCTCCGGCCGCTCGCCCTTCTCACCCATTACGGCCTCCCTCCCGACGCCCTCCCTGGCGGCGCGTGGGGCCGGAGAGTGCCTTGAACCCGTCGCCAACCATCTCGCCCCCCGTTCTGTGGGCCTTCTGTAGTGGTATGTACCCCCGACTGTTCGGCGGATGTCGTATTATACGTTTGTCGAACTTTTGGAGGAGTACCTCGACTGGAAGCGTGGGTTCAGTGGAGCATGAACCTAATCTCTGTCTCTCTTGCTTTTTCTGATTTGTTGAGAAGCCGGCGTTTGGGGGCATTTTGGATAGCGAACAGTTCAAACAAGAAGCTGAGAAAATAGAACAAAGCCTGAGTGCCTTGAGAGTCGCCGAGCGCAATGCAGTGATTCCCTTCATGAACGGCGACTTTACCCAATGGGATCTATATCTGGCATCCTCCTCTGAATATGCGATGAGATTGATAGACGGATTCATCTCCATGCTCGAGTCGAGGAATCTTGTTTGCGTCGCCCAGCTTCTCCGCGCACAGGTTGGAGTCTGCCTGCGGACATTCGCGTTATTCGCCGCCGAAGACCAGGATGACTTTCTCCCAAAAGGCTGCCAAGTACCATGGCGTGAGCGTTGGGGTAGCCATCATTCAGCGTGGATACATCCGGATGCGCATAGATCCAGACGATTCCAACGTTCTCGTATTTCCCGTGCAGGTAATCGAAGAAGGCAAGCGACACCATACAGTTACCGCCGACGGTCACGACTCTGTCGGGGTTTTCTGCCGTAAGCTTCCTCTGCGCATCCTGAATCCCCGCCAGGACTTCGTCCTCGGCATAGATGTGAACTGCCTCCCATTTCTCATGTTCAAGTTTTGGGACGCGTTTCACAATGCCGAGTGGGACCCCTGGACAGTCGGATCACGTGGTGGCCCCCTTTGAGAGGGTCACGAGCATCACGGTTCCGTCCTCGGAACTTGCTTCGACCTCTACAGCGCCACCGTGAAGCGCTGCAATCTCCCAAACGAGCGCTAGTCCGAGTCCTGCGCCGCCGTATGCCCTGCTGCGGGAGTTGTCTAGACGAAAGAACGGCTGGAAGATGCTCTCACGGTACTGCTTGGATATTCCCGGGCCCTGGTCCTCGACTCGCAGGAACACGCGGCTGTCGTTGTCGCAGATGGAGACGTTGACAGTCGAGCCGGGGCGGCTGTAACGGATGGCATTTTCGACCAGGTTAAACACCAGCCGATAGAGGAGCGTGTCGCTCCCGATTACTAAAGCGTCTCCAGCACAATTGAGGGCTATGCCCTTATTTTCGGCAAGTGGCGCAAGGTCGGTGAGGACCTCTTCGGACAAGGGACCAAGTTCCACATCGTCCTCGCAAGGAACGCTGCGCAGCTCACTCATCTCGAGCAATACCTTGGCCATTCGAGACATGCGCTCGGTTTGTTCTTGTAGCAGGCCGAGCAGCTCGGCTGTTTCGGGTTGCAAACCGGAGTGTTCGGAGATGAATAGTTCAATCTGTGCCTGCATAAGGGCGAGCGGGGTGCGCAGCTCGTGTGCGGCGTTGCCGGTAAACTGACGCTGTGCAGAGAACCCCTCGCCAAGACGAGCGATCATGTCGTTGAATGAGGCGCTGCATCGCTGTAGCTCGGTGGGTACATCTTTGCTGAGCTTAATTTCGCTTAGGTTGTCAGGCTGCACGCGCTCAACCTGGGCTGCAAAAGCCCGTAGCGGTTTAAGTGCACGGCCGCTCACAAAGTATGCCAGCGCGCCGCCAAGGAGTGTGACTCCAGCCGTGATGTACCAGGTTGTCGTGCCGAAAGACTCTTGTGCGTCGTTTACGACGATCGTGACCTTTTCATCGAGGGTCGCTTTCGTTGGGTCAAACGCTTGGGGCGAATCTTCACCGGTTGCGTTAAAGGCCGAGATGTCACTGCCGATGGCATCCATGTAGCGCATACCCGTATAGCCGACCAGGCAGTTCGTCAGCACGCACGCCGCGCACGTCAGAAGTGCCGTCATGATCGTTATGCGCCATTGCAGCGAAAGCCCTTTCATTCGCCATCCTCCATAACGTAGCCCTCTCCAATCCGATTGCGAATCGGGTCGTATCCCAAAGCGCCGCGCAACTTTTTTCGGAGCGACGAGATGTGAACGCGGGTTGCGTTGCTAAAGCTGTTCACGGTGCTATCCCAAACGTGCTCTATAAGCTCCTCTTGGCTTACCGGTCGCCCCTGATTAAGCATCAGGTATTCCAAGATTCCCGTTTCCTTGCGTGTAAGAGATAGAGCCTCACTGTCCACGGAAGCGATGCGCGCCTTGGTGTCAAAGTTGAGCTTTCCGCAGGTTAATACTATGTCGCTTTGTGCGAAGCGCCTGAGGGTAAGGCTGCGGATCCTTGCCGCAAGTTCGTCCAGATGAAACGGCTTGGTAAGGTAATCGTTGGCGCCGGCATCGAGTCCGGCGACTTTATCGGATACTTCGCCACGTGCGGACAGAATCAGTACCTTGGTCTCGCAGTCGGTTTTCCTAAGTTCCCTGAGCACGGTCATGCCGTCGATACGGGGGAGATTGAGGTCGAGCACCACGAGGTCAAAGACTTCGACGCCCAGCAGGTCGAGCGCCTCCTGTCCGTCGTGACAGCAGTCGACGCTGTATGCCAGGTTTCGTAAGCTGCGTGCGATTGTGTCGCACAGCGCCCGCTCGTCTTCGACGATCAAAATACGCATAACAGTCTCCTTGCACATTCCATATCGCGCTTAACACGGATTTTATAGCCGATATGGTCCAATGGTCGCGTAACGAAAGGAGTGGTTGGGTTGTTCAAAGCGGTAAAACCCGTGGTACAGGTCGCTTTGTTGATCGTCGGAATTACCATGGTGTGCTTTGGCGTTATGCGTGGCGAGGCGGATGCCGTGCTGGCCAAAGCGATTAGGCTGTGCTTGGAGTGTATCGGAATTGGATAAAAGAGAAAACACTGCGTCGCATGTTTTGGCCCGATTTCGCGGATTTATTCAGGCGGCGGCGACGCTCATCACCAACATTCACCTGCCAAACTTTGCCAAAGGCGGCATCTATCAGGGCGCGGGAAAAACAGTCTGCGTACCTGGACTTAATTGCTATTCGTGCCCCGCGGCATCGGGTGCGTGCCCCATCGGGTCGTTCCAGTCGGTGGTAGGTTCATCCAAGTTCAACTTCTCCTACTACGTTACCGGTACGCTCATTTTGCTCGGCGTGCTGCTGGGTCGCTTTGTATGCGGCTTTCTGTGCCCGTTTGGCTGGCTGCAGGAGCTGCTTCACAAGATCCCCGGCAAAAAGCTTTCGACAAAAAGGCTCAAGGCGCTTACGTATATCAAATACGTTGTGCTGCTGTTTGCCGTGGTGGTGCTGCCTGTGCTGGTGGTCAACGATGTGGGGATGGGCGATCCGTTCTTTTGCAAATACGTCTGTCCGCAGGGTGTGCTCGAGGGTGCCATTCCGCTGGCCATTGCCAATGCCGGCATTCGATCTGCGCTGGGCCAACTCTTTACCTGGAAACTTGCCGTTCTCATTGCCGTGGTAGTGCTGAGCATTTTGTTCTATCGCCCCTTCTGCAAATGGATTTGTCCACTCGGCGCATTCTATGCGCTCATGAATAGGGTGTCCCTACTGGGGATTCAGGTTGACGCGTGCAAATGCGTCTCGTGCGGCAAGTGCTCAAAGGTTTGTCAGATGGACGTTGATGTGGTCCGCGCGCCCAATCATGCCGAATGCATCCGGTGCGGAAAGTGCATCGGGGCCTGTCCTGTCGATGCCATCAGCTATCGCTATGGCCTGGATGTGTCGGCGGAAAAGCTCCCCTTGACCGCCGATAAAAAGTAAAACAAGCTTCGACAAAACGGAGGAATGACTATGAAGCTTTCTAAGATTGCGGCCCTGTTTATGGTGCCGGTATTGGCCTTGTGCCTTGTGGCATGTTCGGCGCCCGGTGGCAATGCGAGCGAATCTGCGAGCTCCGATCCTAAGATCGCAGAACTCACTGCGCAGAAGCCGGCCAATGCCGACGAGGCCGCCGAGTTGTATGCAAAACTCATGCAGAAGGAGAACGAGATCTTTTCGAGTGATAACGCGCTGTGGGAAAAGGTATTTAATGCGGCAAATAAAGACTCGGCAATGATTGAGGACGGCAGCAATTACGGCGATTTTCTGCTCAAGACCATCGACGGCGCCAAGGATGAGTTCATGGCGGATGAGCTTAAGACACTCAAGGCCGGTGCACAGCAGATCAAGGAGATCGAGGACAAGCTCGAGAGCCTGGAGAAGGAGTTCCCCGGCTGTGGAAGCACGCCGAGTGCAGGCGAGAGCGTCGACGCTTCGACCGCTGGCATGACGGCTGGTGCCAATGCTTCGAGCGAGGCGACGAAGTTCCCCAGCTTTACGGGCAAGGACCTGAATGGCAACGACGTGAACAGCGACGAGCTGTTCTCTAAGAACAAGGTCACCGTCATGAACTTCTGGTTCACCACTTGCAAGCCGTGCGTGGGTGAGTTGGGCGACCTTGAGGACCTGAATAAGGAGCTTGCCAAGAAGGGCGGCCAGGTCGTGGGCGTCAATTCCTTTACGCTCGATGGCAACAAGGGCGAGATTGCAGATGCCAAGGACGTGCTGAGCAAGAAGGGCGTGACATATAAGAACATCTGGTTCAAGTCGGATAGCGAGGCCGGTAAGTTTACGTCAAATTTGTTCTCGTTCCCGACGACGTATGTCATCGATCAGAATGGCAACATCGTAGGGGACCCAATCGTGGGAGCCATCAGCTCCGCCGAGCAGCGTGCAGCACTCGACAAGCTTATCGACCAGGCGATTGCGAATAGCGAGCAGTAAAAAACGCGTAAAGCATAGCGAGGATCGCGTGTCGCTGTGCGAAGTAGTCCGCTACCTTTCAAGATAAGCTCCACCATATAGAGGTCCCGCTCGGGACCTCTTCTTTTGGGCGCCGTCCCGTTCGTTTTTTGATGCGCTTCGTTACATTCCTCACTGGCGCTGGTAAAAAATGGGGATAGAGTAGGACAAACGCGTCGAATACGAACGGCGGGGGAGAGCGGGCAGAGTGCCCGCGCGGGAGAGGTTGCCGTCCATGCTGGAGCTCAAAGGTATTTGCAAAAGGTACGTCACGCAGTCGTTTACGCAGGTGGCGCTCGATAACGTGAGCCTGGCTTTTCGCGATAACGAGTTCGTGGCCATTCTGGGACCTTCGGGGTCGGGTAAAACTACGATGCTCAACGTTATCGGTGGGCTCGATCATTTCGATTCTGGCGACCTGCTGATCGACGGTATTTCGACCAAAGACTTTCACGATCGCGATTGGGATGCCTACCGCAACAACCGCATCGGCTTTGTGTTCCAGAGCTATAACCTCATTCCGCATCAGACCATTTTGGAAAACGTGGAGCTGGCGCTCACGCTCACGGGTGTGGGGCATGCCGAGCGCCGCCAGCGTGCGCGCGAGGCGTTGGAGAAAGTCGGCTTGGGCGAGCACGTTAACAAGCGCCCGAGCCAGCTTTCGGGCGGGCAGATGCAGCGCGTGGCCATTGCCCGCGCCCTGATCAACGATCCCGAGATTGTGCTGGCAGACGAGCCGACCGGCGCTTTGGACTCAACGACATCCGTGCAGGTCATGGATTTGCTCAAAGACGTGGCGCGCGACCGCCTGGTCATCATGGTCACGCACAATCCCGAGCTGGCGTACCAGTACGCCACGCGCATCGTCAACCTGGCGGACGGCAAGATCACCGACGATTCCGATCCCTTCGATGTTGCCAAAGCCACGCGCCGCGAAGCCAGGCCCACGCGCAAAACCTCGATGAGTTTTGTGACGGCGTTGGGTCTTTCTGCCCGAAACCTTATGACTAAGAAGGGCCGCACGGCCATGACGGCCTTTGCGGGGTCCATCGGCATCATCGGCATCGCGGCGATTCTGGCGCTTTCCAACGGCGTAAACGGTTACATCAAAAAGGTCGAGGAGGACACGCTCTCGAGCTACCCGCTTACCATCTCCAAGCAGGACTACGACCTGTCGTCCATGATGGGCGGGCAGGGGGCTGCGGATAATGACTCGCCTGAAAGCGTGGATTCGTCCGACGACAGTGTCGGCGGCAAGGCTAAGGGAACCGATAAGATTCCCGTGGTCACGGCCGTAAAGGATATGTTCGCGAGCGTTAAGTCCAACGACATGACGAGCTTTAAGGCATGGCTCGATGCCGGTGGCGACGGTATCGATAAAGAGGTCAACGCCATTCAGTACGGCTACGGTGTATCGCCGGTTGTCTATCGTGCCGGGAAGGGCGATGAGAAGCCTGTCCGGCTGGTGCCCAACGCCATGACCGAGGCCATGAGCGGGGGCGCGAGCTCGGCGGCAACGGTGAGCATGGAATCCATGGGAACCTCGGTCTTTAACGAGATGATTGACGACCAGAGCTTGCTCGACAGCCAGTACGATGTCGTCGCCGGCCATTGGCCTACGTCTGCTAACGAAGCCGTAATGGTGCTTTCGAGCCGCGGCACGGTGGGCGACTACACGCTCTACAGCATCGGTGCGTTGGATATCGATGAGCTCAACGACCTGGTTAACAGCGCTATGACGGCTGACGGTGGCGTCGAAGCGCCCGAGACCGGCACCGACTTTACCTACGACGATGCGCTGTCCACGACGTTTAAGGTGCTGTCGCCGGCCGATGCGTATCGCAAAAACGAAGAGACCGGCATGTGGACTGACATGTCTGGCGACGCCGACTTTATGACGGCCAAGGTTGCCGACGGTATTGACGTGCGTATTGTGGGCGTGGTGCGACCGAACGAGACGGCCAACGCGAGCGCGTTGTCCCCGGGCATTGCCTATACGCATGCGCTGACTCGCCAGCTTATGGAACGCGCTGCCAATTCGCAGATTGTGCAAGAGCAGCTTGCCCACCCCGAGACGGATGTCTTTACGGGCAAGTCTTTCGACGAACTGCAAGGCGAGGCCAAACAAGGAGTGGATCTGGGCAGCATGTTCAGTGTGGACGAGGCGGCGCTCAAGAGCGCGTTTTCGTTTGATACCTCCGCGCTCTCGGGTGTCGCCGGCGGTATGGACCTGTCGGGTCTTGACTTGTCCGGGTTGGATATCGACCTTTCGGGCGTTGGGAAGGACATCGACTTCGGCGACATCATGGCCAAAGCGCCGGTCCCAGATTTCTCGGGCATCTTTGACGGTTTGGAACTTACGCCCGAGCAAATGCAACAGGTGGGAACGCTTGCCAACCAGCTGTTTGAGGGCTTTTTGCAGTCTGATCAGTTTAAGGCGCTGACGCCCGATGATCTTAAGGACGCGTCAAAGCTTGCCGCCGCATTCTCGACGTATCTTGAGAGTGATACAGCAGCCCAGCAAATCCTGGCCCAGCTCAAAGCGCTCGGCGGCGATGCCCTGGCCGAGCGCCTGCAGCAGGCGATGACCGACTATGTGCAAAAGCAACTGGCTCCGTATCTGCAGCAGGCTATGGATCAGGTGACGAAGACAATCAGCGATCAGATTGCGGCGACGGTGTCAGCTCAGCTCAAGGCAGGCGCGGCAGGGCTCATGGGCCAGATGGCGACGCAGGTGTCATCGAGTTTTGCCAACCTGGCGAGCGCTATGCGTGTGGATGCGAGCGCCTTTGCGCGTGCCATCCATTTCAACATGGACGCCGAAGATCTGAGCTCGCTCATGATGAGCTATGCCAAGGCTTCGAAGCTCACCTACGATAACAATCTGACCACGTTGGGCTATGCGGATGAGGCAGACCCCATCTCGGTTAAGATTTTCCCGCGCGACTTTGAGGCCAAGGAGCGCGTGCTCGATCATATCGATGCGTACAACAAGCAGGTCAAAGCCGCTGGCCATGATGATCGGGCAATTTCGTACACCGACTACATGGGCATCATCATGGGCTCGGTGACCGACATCGTGAATACCATCAGCTTGGTGCTCATCGCGTTCGTGAGCATCAGCCTGGTGGTGAGTTCCATCATGATCGGTATCATCACCTACATCAGCGTGCTGGAGCGCAAAAAGGAGATTGGCATTCTGCGCGCGATCGGCGCGTCAAAGCGCAACGTGGCCAACGTATTCAATGCCGAGACCTTTATTGAAGGCCTCATTGCCGGCGTCTTTGCTATTGTCGTGGTGGTGCTTGTGAGCTTCCCAGTCAATGCCTGGGCGCTTGCGGCCAAACAGGTCCCCAACCTGATGAGCCTGCCCGTGCAGGATGCGCTGGTACTCATCGCGATTTCAGTGCTGCTGACGGTCGTTGCCGGTCTGCTGCCGGCCCGCAGCGCATCCAAAAAAGACCCCGTAGAAGCCCTGCGCTCCGAATAATGTGACAAAGGGGCTGTTCCTTTGTCACATTCCTTTCCCGGCGCCTAGCTTGTTTTGCCCATCAGCGTGATGCGGATGGCTGGATGGGTATGCTCGTCAAACTCGTCCTCGGGTTCCGTACCAAACGAGTAATACGCTTTGACGGGGCCGTCATTCGTCCTGATAGAGATTCTCTCGTAGAGCGAGCCGTTCAAAAAAGCCTGCCTGAACTCTTCGGGGAGCTTCTGCGCTGCTAGGAGCTCGGGGCTTGTGGTCTTGACGTCTATGGTTTGGACGGCAGAGGAAAGCTCGTCAAGGTCGAGCTCGATACGGGTAAGGTTGTCCTCGAGGCTCGCGCCGGGGTCGACCTCTGCCGCGTAGCTCACTTCCGTGAGTGTCCCCTTGTTGTCAAAATCCAGGTACGTATAGGTCTTTTGGGCGTCGGAGTCGCCGTCGTGCAGATAGCCGCGGACGTGGTAGCCGTAATCTTGATATCGCTCGTAGGGGTCATCGGCGGACACGTACTCGCATGAGGGCTCTAATGCCTTGCGAGCAATGGCGATCTGCTCAGCCGCGGCCGCGGCGTTCTCCTGCATCTCGATGTTTCCCTGCGCCAGCTGCGGGATATAGGCGCCGCATACGATCGCGAGGGGCAGCGCCACAAGCGCGATGACCCACTTCTTTGCACGGGGGACAGGCACGCCACAGGCCTCTGCCATAGCCTTCGCGTTGGCGAGGCTCTCGGTAAGCACGTCTGCCGCGGTGGCGACGGCGCCTACGGCAGCGGCGACTTCTGCCGCGCCGCCCAGGTTGCGCGCGGTCTCGTTGTCGCTGTTCTTGAGCAGGCGCGCGGCGGCCTGCGTGCCAACAACGCCTGCGATTTGTGCCGAGCGGTCTTTCTCGCTCTGCTCGACGGCGAGCCGGCGCTGCATTTCCTTCCACTGCTTGCCACGCATGCCAAAGCGCGGGGCGAGAGCGCAGTAGCAGAATATAACGAGCTCGATGGAGGTGAGCACCAAGGCGGTCATCATGCCTGTCTCTTGGAAGCCTTCGTGATGGAAGACGATGTCGTCGACCATTTCGAAAGGAATGATCGATAAGGGCAGCACGAATGCCATGGCAAGCGCCGCGCCGGCAACCTTGGGGCAAATGCAGTATCGCTGGATGCGCTTACGTTCTTGTTCGGTGAGCCGCTGCATAGGGTCCTCGACTCTCATCGTTTTCGGGGTGCAATGCGCACACGCTTTTGAGTATAAATGAGTGGAGGGCGTCTGCTGTTCAAACATAGTGGCCAACAGCGTGGTATTGGTGATCGTTGCGCAGTGACTGCTGGAGGGGTGGTTAACGTCAAGCAACCGCCTCTGCCTTGTGGGTGGCCTCAAGCACAAGGCATAATGCATGTGACAAAGGGACTGTCCCTTTGTCATATTGATGTGAGAATGGATGTTGATGATTCTATCGTTGGCCCCTATGGAGGGGATTACCGGGCACGTGTTCCGTCGCGTGCATGCGGAGTGCTTTGGCGCGCTCGATTGCTATTACACGCCGTTTTTGCCGCCGCCGCGCGTGGGCAACCGCTTTGGCGGTAAGGCGTTTAAAGAGGTCGATCCCGCCAATAACCAGGGGCTTAACGTGGTGCCTCAACTGATGTCCAAAAACGCGGACGAGTTTGTGTGGGCGGCGCAGGTGCTCGCCGACATGGGTTACCGCGAGGTCAATCTCAACCTTGGCTGCCCCTCGGGCACGGTTGTCGCCAAGGGCAAGGGCTCGGGCTTTCTGCGCAACCTCGATGAGCTCGAGGTGTTCTTGAGCGATGTGTGCGAGCGGTCGCCGTTGCCGGTATCGGTAAAGACCAGGCTGGGGTTGGAGCGCGATGACGAGTATGAGCGTGTGCTCGATCTGTATTGCCGCATGCCGCTGGCAGAGCTGATTGTGCATCCGCGCGTGCAAAAGGACCGCTATACGGGCTCGCCGCGCAAGGAGTTTTACGGCGAGACACTGGAGCGGGCGCCGTTTCCCGTGGCCTACAACGGTGACATCTTTGATCTTGAGGACATGGATGAGCTGGTAGAGGCCTATCCCGGAACGCGCCACGTAATGTTGGGACGCGGCCTGCTTGCGAACCCCGCGCTGGCTCGCATGGTTGCCGGCGGCCCTGCTGCTACGGCAGCTGAGCTGCAGCGCTTCCACGACACGCTGTTCGCAGCCTATGCGGACGAGATTGGCGGCAACGCGGTCTTCCGCATGAAGGAGTGGTGGTTCTACGCCAAGTGCGCTTTCGCCGACCCCACTACCGTTCACAAGCTCGTACGTAAGACCAAAAAGGCCGACGAATACCGCGCCGCCGTCGATCGCGTCTTTCGTGAGCAGCCGCTCGCGCCCATAGCCCGCTTTTGCGGCTAAATGTAGTCGTTGGGGACGTTCTTAAACGACTAGTCATTAAAGAACGTCCATTACAGTCGAAATTGTCAGCCCGGGACCGTCTCGGGCTACGATTGAGGCGCGCCCAGAACGGGCCGCCGACCGGGCGCCCGCGCACGGCCGAACGTCCCTGCCCCCGAGAGGGCCCGTTGGGTGCTGCCGGCGCGGGACGCGCCGCCCCCGACGGCTGATAGGAAAGTGCCGGGCAGGTGCCGCGGCTGGTAATGTGAGTGCCGAGGGGGAGGCCATCCGGTCGAACGACTACCGGAAGGATACCACCGTGAAAGCGCCATCCACCAGGCCCGCGGCCGTGCTCGGCCTGGACGTCGGCAAGTCATCGCACTGGGCCTGCCTGATCGACCGCGACGGGGAGGTGCTGGCCAGCGCCCCCGTCCGCAACAGGGAGGCCGAGCTCGACGCGCTGTTCGCCTCCGCGCCCGCCGGCACGCTCGTCGTCGTCGACCAGTTCCGCAACATAGGGTCCCTCGCCGTGAGGCGGGCCCGCGCCGCGGGGCTCGGGGTCGCCCACCTGCCCGGGCTCGCCGCCAGCCGCGCCGCCGGCCTGTTCGCCGGCGAGGCCAAGACCGACGAGCGCGACGCCGCGGTGATCGCGCGGACCGCCCTGGGCGTGCCGGACTCCCTGTCGGGGGTCCCGGGCCGCGGCGAGGCCCTCGAGGCCGCCCGCGCCCTCTCGTCGCAGCGCGACCACGTCGTCGCCTGCGCGACCAGGGGCAAGAACCGCCCGCGCGCGGTGCTGCTCGAGTCCTGCCCGGCCCTCGAGGCCGCGGTCGACCTGTCGGACCGGCGGTGGCTGGAGCTGCTCGCCGGGTTCGGCGGGGCGTGGGGGATCGCCCGCTCCGGGGCCGGGGGCCCGCGGGCCGAGGCCGCCGGGGAGGCCGCGGCCGCCTCCACCGCGCCCCCGCCGGCGCTCGTCGAGGCCGAGAACAGGCAGGTCAGGTTCCTGGCCGCCCGGATATCGGAGGCCCTCGACGAGGCCGGGGCCCTCGAGGCCGAGACGGCGGCGCTGCTCGAGGGCGACGAGACCTACGCGTGCCTGCTCACCGTGCCCGGCATCGGCCCGAGGACCGCGGCGCAGCTCGCGGTGTCGGTCGACATTGGGAGGTTCCCGGACCACGACCACCTGGCCTCGTACTGCGGCATAGCCCCGAGGGTGAGGAGCTCCGGAACGTCGGTGAGGTCGGTCAGGGCGTCCAGGCGCGGCGACGCGAGGCTCAAGTCCCTGCTGATCTTCTCGTGCAACAGCCTGGTGAGGTCCTCGGGGCGCTACGGCGAGTACTACCGGGCCTGCAGGGCGCGGGGCATGGGGCACGGGCGGGCGCTCAAGGCCGTCGCGAGGAAGCGGCTCAGGGCGATATACGCCGTGATGCGCGACCGGGTGCCCTACCGGGAGTAGCCCCGACGGTTGACAAAACTATAGGAACACCCAACGACCATGTTGTAAAAGCTGTACGTCAGCATCCAAAGATGTCAAAAAATGCCGACTTTGGATGCTGACGTACATGTTTATGAGACAGTATTGTCTTTGCTATCTGACGGCTTGGACGGCAAGTGCGTCCAGCGCGCGCCCTGCGTCGGCGTCAATCAGGATGCTGCGATCGGCGATTTCTGCCGGAGCGACTGCCTCGCCAAAATTGACGCATGCGTACGTCGCTCGCTCGTTTTTGGCGGTCATCTGCCAAAACGGGTACTTGATGATGACGGGCGTGTTGCCGCCCACACCAAGCTCCAAGAACAGGATGCGCATATTGCTGTGGCGGCGCAGGAAATCTTGGTAACGGTCGGCCGCGGCATACCAGCCCTTATCCTGCACAAACGTATCGTCGGCGCGCAGGTTCATCGTGAGCGGGGAGCCGCAATGGGGGCAACGGGGCACTAGCGCAGAAGGAATGCGCAGGTCTTCTTGGGCGGCGACCATGTAATGTACGAGCTCTTCGTTGTCCCAAGTTTCCTGACAGCAGGGCTTGCTGCACTGGAATAGACCATAGTCGCCCTGCGTGTAAAAGAGTCGCTGTTTATCGAAACCGGCGCGTTGGAAGCAATGGTCTACGTTTGTGGTCAGCACAAAGTAATCTCGGTCGCGCAGCAGGCCCAAAAGCTGTTCGTAGATGGGCTTGGGTATGGGGTCATATCGGTTGCACATGATATAGCGGCTCCAAAATGCCCAGTATTCCTCGAGGGAGTCATAGGGGTAGAAACCGCCGGAGTACATGTCGGTAAAGCCGTAGCGTGCGGCGAAGTCGCCAAAGAGTTTCTCGAAGCGCTCTCCCGCGTAGGCGTAGCCAGCCGCGGTGGAAAGACCCGCGCCGGCGCCGATTATCACGGCGTCGGATGCATCGAGTGCGGCTCGGAGCTTAGCGATCTGCTTGGAGAAGGTCGCGGTAGATTGACTCGTCAGACGCGAGAAAAACATTGAAGATCACCTTAAGGTTGGGGTCGTTATGGTCTAGATGATGACGAACGGCATCGATGGCAACGCGCGCGGCGGCTTGTTGGGGATAGCCAAAGACGCCCGTCGAAATGCAGCAGAAGGCAAGCGTGTCGAGCTTTCGACGTGTCGCTTCTTCCAGGCAGCTGGTGTAGCAACGGCGTAGCAGTAATTCCTCGCGCGGGCCAGGCTTATGGCTGGGCACGATGGGACCGACGGTGTGGAAGATATGGCTGCTCGGCAGGTTAAACGCTGGCGTGACCTTAACGCGTGCGGTCGGTTCCTCGTGTCCTTGTTTGCACATGAGGCCGGCGCATATTAGGCGCAGCTGCATGCCGGCGTATGTGTGGATGGCATTGTCGATGCAGCGGTGTCCCGGCACAAAACAGCCGAGCATTTGGCTGTTGGCGGCGTTGACGATGGCGTCGGCCTTAAGCAGCGTGATGTCGCCACGCCAGACGGCAATGCGATTGCGGTAGGGGAGCGTGCTGGCGTCGGTCGCTCCACCGCGCTCAACAAGCCGCTGCTGCAGGTAGGCATCCTGGACGTTGAGCACCTCTGTCGCGAGCGCTTCGGGCGACCGCACGTTCATAAGGGCCCTGAGTAAATCACGCTGCTCGCCGGCTCCGGCGGGAACGGCAATGCCGCGTCCGTCCGCTCGCTCGTTGAGCAATGCGTCGATAAGCCAAATACGACGCTCGGCTTGATTCATGGCTGACCTCCTGTCCAATTGAGTTGGGCGTGTTTGACAGCAGTGTGCAACCCGGACCGCTTCTTCAAAAGAAGGCACAAAAAGGTAAGCGCCGTGGAGCGGTATGCCCCACGGCGCTCAATTTGCAAAAGCCCGTAGCTGCTAGGAGCTTCGCACAAGCTGCTGGTAGTCGGTGCCCCATTCCACAAGAGAATCGATGATGGGCATAAGGCTTTGACCCAGCTCGCTCAGCGCGTATTCGGTACGGATGGGCGTTTCGGGAATGACGGTGCGCGTGATAAGTCCCGCGGCATCCATTTCCTTTAGGTTTGACGAGAGCACCTTTTGACTGATGCCGGGAATAGAGCGATGTAGCGCGTTGAAGCCCAGGGGCTGCTCAATGAGCTGCTGGATGATATAGATTTTCCACTTGTTGCCAAAGAGCTGAAAACACGTAGCGACGGGGCAGGGAGGCAGTTCTTCTTTGGTGAGCATGGTAACCTCGCAATCGGGTAGGTTGCTTGCATTATCGCAGCTGCTGGCGCCCGCGGCTACAACTTACTTTTTGGTAACTGGCTAATAGATTAGTGCCTTCTTTTGGGTGGGGTGCATTCCTCGCATGATGTGCTTAGGCGCAAAAGCGTCTACGTCCGGGCGGCTTCGCCCAGCCGCCCCCAATCGAAAGGAATTGCCATGTCCGAGAATCTCGAGAACGTTGCCGCCTTCGCTTCTTGCGGTACCTCCGATCCCGCGCCCGCCTGCGGCTCCGCCGATCCCGCGGCTGCTCCTGCTTGCGGCTCCGTCGATCCTGCTGCCGCTCCTGCCTGCGGCTCTGCCGATCCCAAGGCTGCTCCGGCCTGTGGTACCGCTTGCGGCGCTGCGGACGCTCAGTAAGCAATCGCTAGAAAGGGACTCGTAATGGATGCTCAGACTTGCCTCAAAAAGATGCAGCTTGCCGGGACGCTCTCGCTGGCAACTGTGGACGAAAATGGCGCGCCGCAAATTCGCTGCGTGAGCGCTGTACATTACGAGTCCCGCGCCATCTACTTCCTCACGGCGCGCGGCAAGGAGATGGCCCGCCAGCTTATGGCCGATGGGCGCGTCCAAACGCTCGTCCACACGCGGTTTAACGAAATGATCCGCATGTCCGGCGTTGCCACTCCCGCCTTGGATTCCGAGCAAGTTTACTGGCGTGACGTTATTTATGCCGAGCAGCCGTATCTTGCCAACGTTTATCCCGGTGATACGCGTGATATCAACATTATCTTTAAGGTCGAAAACATCGTGCTCGACTACTTTAACCTGGGGGTTCGTCCTATTGAGCGCGCTGTCTTTACCCTAGACGAGGACATGGCGTCCGCGCCCGTTAAGGGTTTTCGTATTGATTCCGATGCGTGTATCGGTTGCGGTACCTGTCTTGAGCACTGTCCGCAGAAGTGCATCGAGCCGGGTGACTCGTATCGCATAGAGCCTGAGCACTGCTTGCACTGTGGCGCCTGTGAAGAGAATTGCCCCGTCGGCGCCGTTGAGCGCCTGTAGCCCAATATCGTCATCAATTTGAACATCGACCAAGGGAGTCCCACGATGCAAAAGCCCGCGTTTGCCTTCCAGTGGCATATTACGGATGAATGCGATCAGCGTTGCAAACATTGCTATATCTTCGCCAACGGTGCCTGCGCTGGTTTTAAGCGCATGCCGTGGGAGCAGATGGTCGAGGTCGTCGATCAGGCCCAGGCCCTCTGCGAACGCATCGGTCGTCAGCCGTACTTTTACGTTACGGGCGGTGACCCCATACTCCATCCCGATTTTTGGCGCCTTGCCAAGCTTTTGCACGAGCGGGGTTTTATGTGGTGCGTGATGGGCAATCCGTTCCATCTGACCGACGAGGTCTGCGCCCGCATGAAAGAGTTGGGATGCCGCAAATACCAGCTCTCGCTCGATGGACTCGAGAAAACGCACGATTACTTCCGTAAGCCCGGCTCGTTTGTCGAGACCTTGCGTGCGATTGGGTGCCTTAAGCGCGCGGGTATCTGGGTTGCCGTTATGAACACGGTTTCGAGTATGAATGCCGCCGAGCTGCCGCAGCTCATTGACCTTGTGGCAAGCCTCGAAGTCGACGTGTTCGCTTTTGGACGATACTGCCCCACCTCGGGCCAAAAGCGTGATGAGTTCCATCTGGAGCCGCTGGAATATCGCGACGTGCTGCTGGGCGCGCAAGAGCGTATGGAGTTTCACCAGGCTGCGGGCTGCAAAACGTTCTTCCAGTTCAAAGATCACCTGTGGACGCTTCTTTTGTGGGAGCAGGGCAAATTCACCATCCCCATGAGCGCCAAGCCCGGCATGATCTATGACGGCTGCCATTGCGGTACGGGCCATATGACGGTGCTGCCTACGGGCGACGTCTATGCATGTCGCCGCATGGAGAGCAAGGTGGGCAACGTTGCCGAGAACACGCTCGAGGAGCTGTTCTTTTCGCCGCAGATGGAGGCAAAGCGCGACTTTAAAAAGTTCAAGAAGTGCTCCAAATGCGAGCTTTTCGGCTGGTGCCGAGGCTGCCCCGCTGTGGCGTATGGTTACACAGGCGATATGTACGAAGCCGATCCTCAGTGCTGGAAAGAGATCGAGGAATAGGATCGCCGTGTCATCGGGTAGCCGTTGGGGACGTTCTTTAACGACTACTCATTTAAGTACGTCCCCAATGAGTGCTAGAGCAGGTTCTCCTGTACCCATGCGATGATGTCACTCGATTCGTAGAGTGGTTTGCCGTCGATGAATAGGCAAGGAACCTGGCGCTTTCCGCCGACGGCGATGAGTGTCTGCTCGGCATCGGGGTCGGTCGAGATATTGCGCTCGGGAATGGTCACGCCGTTATCGGCCAAAAAGCGCTTGACCTTTATGCAATACGGGCAGCCGGTCATAACGTACAACACGAGCTCATGATCAGTAGCCATGGTGTCTCCAATCGGTTGAGGTTTCGATTGAGATACCCAAAGCCGCCGCGGTCTATGCGCAAGCCAGCGATGACTCGATGGCCTGGACCAGAAACGCTGTGGCCCCGGCGCCGCAGGGCTTGTCGTAGTAGTCGACAAAGCGCTGGTCGGCAAGATAGCCGTGAGCGAGCCCCAGGTATGCCTCGTCTTGGGGTTCGCTTCCCCAGTTGAGGCCAATCCAACGACGATGCATCGCAACAAGTTTTTGGGCCTCGCTGCTCTTTGGATCGCCGTCGCCCATGGCAATCGAGAGCTGACCCAGAATAGCGCGCTCGAGTTCTTTCATGTCGTTCCATGTCTGAGGATCCATGTCCAGTAACGTTTCGTTTGCTGCATCGATAGCCTCATCGCCATAGCGCGCCCGTGCTTCGGCGCCGTAGCGCTCCTCGTTTTCCTGCACGGTGCGCCAGCGCTCCAGTTGTGGCAGGACGGCTCCCATGAGCGAGACGGCTTCGTCGAGCGACATGCCGGTGTTTTGTGCCAGCCGCGGGGCACAATCCTCGATCATTGCCTCCATGGTGGTGTCGTAGGTGTACTTGCCGTGGTCGTAGCACCACTTGCAGTAATGGTCGGTCGTGGCGCCCGTGGCGTCGGTGCCGCAGACGTCGGGCGTGAGTATCATGCCGCAGCTCTGGCAATAGTGCTCGGGCATTTCGAGCAGGTGAGACAGCGGCTCCCCGGTTACGGCGGCGATGAGCTTCATCATGTCGATGCCCGGTGTGACCTCGTCGCGCTCCCAACGGCTGACGGCTTGGCGTGTGACGAAGAGCTTGGCGGCAAGCTGCTCTTGGGTGAGATTGTTGTCGCGGCGGATGGCGATGAGCTTTTCTGCAAAGGCCATGACGGCTCCTTTCTGCTGTTTGTTGCTTTAAGCATACGCGGCGGCCGGCACCCTTCCAAGCAACCGTTGGTTGCACGACGGGGACCGCGGCGAAGAATTGCGCGCAACACCCCACGCCTCCATGCCGTACAATGACCGGCATGGAACCTATTGCACACATACATACCGACCTGCCGCAGAAGTTCGGCATCCCACGCAACAGCTTTTTGGCGCCCCATCTGCAGGGTCGCATCGTCTTTGAGCCGGAATTTGCCTCCAACGCTGCAGTTGAGGGTCTGGACTCCTTCTCTCACCTATGGCTGCTGTGGTGCTTCGAAAACGGAACGCCCGGCGGCACGGCTAAGGACATAGCCGCCGATGCCAAAACGCAGGACAGGTCCGGCACCAACGCAAAATGGTCGAAAACCGTGCGCCCGCCGCGTCTGGGTGGAGCCGAGCGTGTGGGCGTGTTTGCCACACGCAGTCCGTTTCGCCCTAATCCCATCGGGCTCACCTGCGTCAAGCTCAGCCGTGTTGAGCTCACCGATGATGGCCCGATCATCCATATACTGGGGGCCGACCTGCGCGACGGCACGCCCATCTACGACATCAAGCCCTACATTCCATTTGCCGACTGTCACCCGGATGCGACGGGCGGCTGGATTGAGGACGCGCCGTGGCAAGAGCTCGATGTTGAGTTCCCACAAGCGCTGAAAGATACGGTCCCGCCTGCAAAGCTCCCCGGCTTGGTCGAGGTCCTTCGCCAAGATCCGCGCCGTGCGGGTAGCAAGCACGAGCCCAACCGCGTTTACCACTTGGCCTACGCCGGGCTCGACATATCGTTTACGGTCGACGGAACAAGGCTGACGGTAACCGCTATCAACGACGCGCAAGACTAACCAGCCATTCGTCCGCACCCGTCAAATTAAGCGCCAAACCCCATGTCAAAACCGCCCACGCTGGTGGACAATAACGCCTACCGAAACAATCCGCTTTGCACGGGAGCTCAGCATGAAATACGACTTTACCTCGCTTATCGACCGCCACGGTATGGACGCCATCGCCGTTGACTCCTGGGGAGAAATTCCCGACATGGCTCCGAACGCACCCGACGAGGGCTTCGACCGCATCCCCATGTGGGTGGCGGATATGAATTTTGCCACGGTGCCCACGGTTCAGGAACACATCATTCAGCGCGCCCAGCATCCCATGTTTGGCTATTTCAATCCGCGTGACGAGTACTTCGACCGCATCATCGAATGGCAAAGCCGTCGCAACGGCGTTGAGGGCTTGGCGCCGGAGCATATCGGCTACGAAAACGGCGTGCTGGGCGGTGTCGTGTCGACGCTGCGCGCATATGTCCAGCCGGGCGATGCGGTACTGGTCCACAGTCCCACCTACATCGGCTTTACCAAGTCTATCGAAGCCGCGGGCTATCGCATTGTCCACAGCCCGCTTAAGCTCGACGATCGAGGCGTGTGGCGCATGGACTTTGAGGACATGGAGCGAAAGCTCGCCCAAAACCACATCCATGCCGCGGTGTTCTGCTCGCCGCACAATCCCTGCGGCCGCGTATGGGAGCGCGACGAGATCGAGCGCACCATGGATATCTATCGCCAGCACGATTGCGTGGTGATTTCGGATGAGATTTGGTCCGATATCATCCTGCCGGGGCACAAGCATATCCCGACGCAGTCGGTGAGTGAGGATGCCCGCATGCGCACGGTTGCCCTCTATGCGCCGAGCAAGACGTTCAACCTGGCGGGCTTGGCCGGCAGCTACCACATCATCTATAACGAGACGCTGCGCGACCGCGTGTGCGCCGTGTCCAACAAGACGCACTACAACGAGATGAACGTCCTCTCCATGCATGCGCTTATCGGTGCCTACCAGCCGCAAGGCTACGAGTGGGTGGACGAGCTCAACCAGGTGCTTTCCGGTAATATCGACTACTTCTGCAGTTACGTGGACAAGCATTTTGCGGGCGTGTCCTATTCGCGTCCGCAGGGCACGTACATGGTGTTCCTGGACTGCACAGCGTGGTGCCGCGAGCATGGCCGCGATATTCAGTGGCTGCTCGACGAGGGCGCTCGTGTGGGCGTGGGGTATCAGGACGGCCGCCCGTTCCACGGGCCCTGCCACATTCGCGTGAATCTGGCACTGCCCCTTTCGCGGGTAAAGGAGGCGTGTGAGCGCCTGGACCGCTACGTTTTTGGGGTATAGGGGGCGCTCGATTCGAGTGCTGCCCCATGCGCCCACGCCGTCAAAATGCGTGGGCGCATGGGGCGCAGAGGGTAGCGAGCGCGTTTTTCGCATTCGCTACTTTTCCTGAATCTGCTTGCCGCAAAGATGCTCAATCGTAATCTCGTAGAGTTGGACGCCCTTGATGTCTTTGGCGATTTCCTCCTCGACTTCTTCGGCGGAAGGGTAGTACTTAAGCGCGAGCTGGCGGACTTTGTCCTCGATAAACGCGGGCGCTTCATCTACCAGGCGACAACGGCCAAAGACCACGGTACTCATAACGTAGGGAGCCCAGTCATCGTCCTTGTACCACTCGTTGCCGTAAACGGTAAAGCAGATCTTGTCATCGCGCTTGAGTGCGTCGACCTTGTGGCCGGCTTTGGCGCCATGGAAATAAATCTTGTCGTGCTCGGCGTCGAAGAAGTAGTTGACGGGAATGGCGTACGGGTAGCCATCGTCGCCGTTGACGGCAAAGACGCCGCGCTTGCAGGTGGCGAGCAACTCGCGCGCTTCCTCGTCGGTGATGGCGCGTTTCTTTCGACGTAAGGGCCTAAACATCGTTGGTTTCCTTTCTGGCCGTGCATGGTGGTTGAGCACAAACTATAGCGAAACTGATCCGTATTTCTTGATGCGGGCGAGCATGTTTTTGAGCTTGTTAAAGTCGAGCGGCTTGGGCAGGTGAGCGTTCATGCCGGCATCGTGTGCCGCCTGGGCATCCTCGGCAAAGGCGTTGGCGGTGAGCGCGATGATGGGGATATCGGCCGCATCGGCCTTCTCGCTTAGACGAATCGCGCGGGTTGCCTCGTAGCCGTCCATGCCAGGCATCATGATGTCCATTAGAATCGCATCGAAGCTACCCGCGGGACGGCCAACGTATAGGTCGACCGCTTCGTTGCCGTCGGCGGCGCGAGTTACGACGATGCCCTCGCTTTCGAGCAGAGCCTGGGCAATCTCGGCATTGAGCTCGTTATCTTCTGCCAAAAGAACGTTCATGCCGGCAAGCGAGCAACTGTTTGCCTGGCCGTCCGCACGTTCTTTAGCCTGAGGGTTCTTGTCGATATCGAGCGGAATCTGGACGTTGAACGTGCTTCCCACGCCAACCTCACTCGAAATCTCGATCGTGCCGCCCATCAGTTCAATAAGCGACTTGACGATTGGCATGCCCATGCCGGTTCCTTGGAACTTGCTGCGCGCATCGTTACCTTCTTGGGCAAACGGCTCATAGATATGCTTTAAAAACTCGGGAGCCATGCCAATGCCGGTATCCAAAACGCTAAAGCAAAAGAGCGCGCGCCCATCATCGAGTGGCTTGGTCTGTGAGCTAAAGGTGACGGAGCCGCCGCGCTTGTTGTACTTAATACTGTTGTCTAGCAGGTTGATTATGATCCGTCGGATATGGGTGGGACTGCCGATCATGTATGGCCCCGTGGCGTACGGCAGGCTATTGTCCTGCATTGTGATGCCGTTACCGGACGCGCGGAGCTTGCACAGCACCAGCGCATCGTCACAGAGCTCTTTGAGGTTAAAAGGAGCATGTTCCAGTGTTAGCTTGCGGTCCTCGATTTTGCCCATCTCGAGGATGTCGTTGATCAGCGAGAGCAGGTGATTGGCGGCAACACGCGCCTTGGCGCGGCTTTCGCGGGCGACTTGCATATCGCCGTCTTTCAATTCCTCAATTTCGATAAGACCCAGGATGCCGTTGAGCGGCGTGCGGATGTCGTGACTCATGCGCGTGAGGAATGCTGTCTTAGCGGCGTTGGCGGCATCGGCTTTCTGCTGTTCTTTCTGTGCGCGGTAAAGCGACCAGACAAGGATGACGATGCCGGTGAGCAAAATGCAGATGACAACTGCCGCAATGACGATGCGGTTGCGGTAGAGAAGTCGGAACGCATCCGATTCTTGCGCCGAGTACGATGTGGGGAAATAGCTGTTTGCAGAGAGCGATTCACCTGCATTGACGATGCCCTTATTGATGATTCCCAGCAGCTCGGGCTTGCCGCGCGAAATTAAACACGATAGTTGCGCCGTGTTGGTGAGTTCCTGTGTTTCGAAATCCTCGATGTCGTAGATGTCGCGGAGAGTTTCCAGGCGCGTGCTGGGGACAATGATGCAACGTGCCTTCCCCTCATTGAGGGCTTTGAGCACCTCGCCGTCATTCGAATACTCGGTTACCGTTGCGTTCGGAAAGAGACTTTCGAGCTCAAAACGGTTAACGATTGTGCTCTTTGTACAAGCGATGTTCTTAAGGTCGCTGTTCAGGTTTTTGCCACTGTGAATGGCGGTCAGCGAAACCGTTCCCATCGAGTTTGACTGGATGACCCCTGTCTGCTCGGCGAGCCAGTAGTCGCGAAACAACGGCAGGGCGACATCGATGGTTCCGTTGGAAAGGGCTTTGATCATTTGCTTGTTGTTCGAGAGTGCGATTGTTTTGACCGTAATGCCAAACTTGTCGTGCAACGTCGTTGCAAGCGAGGCGAGCGACCCTTCCATCTCGCCGTCGTCATTTTGCGTACAGTAGGGAAGTTGGTTTTTAAGATAGCCGAGCGTGATGGTATTGCCGTTTTCTTTGAGCCAGGTGGTCTCGGTGCCGGTGAGCGATGACGAGCCACTGTTTTGGGCCGAGTGACTCGATTTGACTTCCTCGTTATAGCGCGGGTTATCGCGAGCGATGGTCGTCATGGCGGCGTTGATGTCGTTCATCAGATCAGGGCGGCTTTTGGGAACGGCAAAATAGTAGTCGCTCGAGCCAACGTAGAACATGGGCGACGCATCGGGCGACGAGATGGTGTCGTTCATAATGACGGCGTCGACCTCGCCGTCTGCAAGCGCCTCAAAGAGGGCGCCGCCGGTGCTGATTTCTTTATAGGTGCAGGTGATGCCTTCGTTGGTGAGCCACTGTTGGCCGACGATAGTTTGCATAACGCCAGAGTTGCAGCCGATGGTGAGGCCTTGGAGCGCCTGGGGGTCACCCTTGGCCAGGTCGTCGCGGTCGGGCCTGGCGTAGATGTAGTAGCGCTCGGTGCCCTCGGGGTTCGAGGAAAAGAGCAGCTTCTGCTCGCGTTCTGCCGAATACGAGATGTTGGGCATGAGGTCGATTTCGCCTGCCTCGAGCATGTCCATAAGCTCGGAGAAGGTGCCGCTAACGTATTCGTATTGCCAGCCCTTTGTGTAATACGAGAGGGTCTGGAGGTACTCGTAGCCCCATCCCGAGAGGCGCTCGCCCGGTGTGCCTTCCTGGAAGCCTCTGTTGTTGACGAGCCAGCCAACGCGGACCGTCTTGACCTGCTGGTCGGAGTCGGCGGCAAAAGCGGGGGCGGGCATGATGGTGCTCAGTATGGCGAGTGCGGCAAGCGCGACAGCCAGGGTGCGACGTAGGGCTAAGCGAAGGACGGCGGAAGGTTTCACATGAAATCCTATCGAGTCGAGACAGTTTCGCATAAGGATACCAGCACAGCCTGCCTCGTCGGCAGCTGCACCGCTAAACGGTCACTCCCGGCAGTTGGGGACAGTCCCTTTCTGCCGGCACATAAGGAACGTCCCTAACTGCCGGTTGCCCAAGTGCCGGTTGTGGGACAATACCGAGCGAATGTGATGGGGCGTCTGGGAAAAGGGGTCGCGATGAACAAGTTGAGGACGCTTGCCGACGTGTTGCGCCAGGCTGGCTTTGCACGCATCACGGGCCTGTTTCTTGTTTTCTATCTGCTGTGCTCGACGGCCGTCTGGCTGTCCGAGCCCACGACCCTTACGTTTGGCGACGGCCTCTGGTTTAGCTTTGAGACCGTATCGACGATCGGCTTTGGCGATATTCCGGCCGAGACACCGGTTGCCCGCGCCATCACCGTCATTTTGAGCGTCATCAGCATCTTCTACATCGCCATGCTCACGGGCGTGGCGGTGAACTACTGCAATACGCTTATCAAGATGCGTCAAAAGGACACCATGGCGCGCTTTATGGACGATCTTGAGCATTTGGAAGAGCTCGATCGCGACGAGCTTGCCGATCTTTCGCGTCGCGTGCGCGAGTATCGTCGACGCCAGCGCTAGAACGGGCGCCGCGCGTCACGACGAGGGGGACTGAATATGAATATCACGGTATACCTGGGCGCCAGCGTTGGTAACGACCCAGCATTTCTGCCTGCGGTGCAAGAACTGGGCAACTGGATTGGCTCCAACGGCCACGCGCTGGTATACGGCGGGTCCAAATCGGGCCTGATGGGTTCGCTTGCCGATAACGTACTCGAGGCAGGTGGACACGTGACGGGTGTTGAGCCGAGCTTTTTTATCGAGGCCGAGTTTCAACATGACGGTATCGACGACCTCATCGTGACGAGCGATATGGCCGAGCGCAAAGCCAAGATGATCGAGCTTGGCGATGCCTTCATTGCCTTTCCCGGCGGGACGGGCACGCTCGAGGAGATTGCCGAGGTCATGTCCGCGGTGTCGTTGGGGCACCTGAGTGCTCCGTGCATCCTGTATAACCTGGACGGTTACTACAACGACCTCAAGGCACTGCTCGGACACATGATCGATAAGGGCTTATCGAGCCCGCAGCGCCAGCACGGCATCTACTTTGCCGACGATTTGCGCGAGATTGCCTCGATTATTAACGGATAAGTCTTGAGCCTGCCCCACTATGACTCCCAATGGTGCCGTTTGCGGCGCAGACGGTTGGCTCGTTCGGGCAACGCTCGCCCTACAATAAAACGTATCCTTGTCGATTTTGACCGCGGGAGGACCCGATGAATAGTCTTGCAAAACCCAAAAACCGTGCGCTGTTTTTAGTGAGCGTTGCCGTGACCGGTGCGTTCGCAGGCGCCGCGGTCTGGCTGTTTTTCTTTGCGATGGAGTACGGTATCGACTATCTATGGACCGAGATCCCTCATATGCTGGGCGTCGCTTCGCCCGAGCTCGCGAGCGGTCCGTTCGGTTTTTTGCCGTACCCGTTTTTCGTCTGCCTGCTGGGCGGCCTGCTGATCGGTCTGTACGAAAAGATGACGGGCACCAAGACCGATGACCTCAACCAGGTGATGGCCAAGGTTAAGCAAGACGGTCGCTACCCGTACGACAACCTCGGCAAGCTTTCGCTTGCGGCATTGCTGCCGCTGCTGTTTGGCGGAAGCATTGGACCGGAGGCCGGCCTGACCGGTGTTATCGCGGGTCTGTGCAGCTGGGTCGGCGACCGCATGCGTCGCTTTGGCGCCGAGTTTAGGGAGCTCACGCTGCTGGGCACCCAGGCTGCCCTGACGGCGCTCTTTACCGCGCCCGTCTTTGGCTTTGTGGCACCGCTTGCCGGTAGCGCCGACGGCGACGGGGACCCCGCATCCGATGAGATCACCATCAAGCTCCCCAAGGCGCAAAAGACTGTGGTCTACGGCATTGCGATTGCCGGCGGTCTGGGTACCTACCTGCTGCTTGGCCAGCTTGTGGGCGGCGGCATGTGCATGCCCAGGTTCGAGTCCGCCGAGGTGGGCAACCTGGAGCTTGCCTGGCTCATTCCGCTGGCGTTGGTCGGTACCGTATGCGGCTGGCTGTACTTTGTCTCTGAGCATGCAAGCGAGGTACTGTCCCATGCCATAGGGGAGCACCCTGTCGTCAAGGCAATGCTGGCTGGTCTGGCGCTCGCCATCTGCGGAACGGTCCTGCCCTACACCATGTTTGCCGGTGAGACCCAGGCCGATGTACTTATGGAGACCTACCTCACCATTCCCGCCGGCGTGCTTATCGCGACCGGTCTTGTTAAGGCCATGCTGACGCCCGCCCTCATCAACCTTGGTTGGCGCGGCGGCCACTTCTTCCCGGTTATCTTCTCGGGCGTAAGCCTGGGCTACGGCCTTGCCATCCTCACCGGTGCCGATCCGGTCTTTTGCGTCGCCATCTGCACGGCATCGACGATGGGTGCGGTCATGCGTCAGCCGGTCATGGTCGTGGGCCTGCTGCTCATGTGCTTCCCGCTCAAGGGTATCGTCTGCATGATCATCGCCGCCGTTATCGCCGCCGGCATTCCGCTGCCCAAGCCGCTGCGCAAGTAGCGTATTGCGCTTTACGGTTGTTCAGAACTTGTTTTAAAGAAGCCGCGCGAGGCCGTTTGTTTACGGCCTCGCGCGGCTATTGTTTAGAGCTTCCTCAGCACAATGGCGATGGTGTTGAGGTATTCGAGCGCGCCGGCTTCAACGGCAGCGCGGTCGCCTGCTGCGTACTCGTTGTCGCAGGCGAGCCAGTCTTCCCACGCTTCGTCGGTGCAGAGCATAGGCTGCATCGAGATAATTTCGACGCCGGGGGTCGGCTCGATCATGGCACGCCACCAGGCTATGTCGTGCACATAGTCGAGCTGCTCGGGTGTCCAGGATTTGAGCAGGCAAACGGGCAGGTTGTCGTGGCAGTCGCAGGCCATGCCAGGGATGCTCAAATACAGCATGCCCCCGCGCCTGACATAGGGGAGCAAGCGCTCGCTCAGATAGTGCGGGTCGCGGCCGTAGTAGTTGTACGAGTCGATGCTCACGACCGCATCAAAATAGTCGTGCTCAAACGGGAGCCCCTGTGAGGCGTCCGCCTTAACAGGTGAATCGTGTTGCGGGGAATACCGAGCGAATCGAAGAACGCGCGGTTTTCGACGGGATCGCTCCACAGGTCGACAGCATACGTGTCAAACCCGTATTCGCGGGCAAGTAGGGCGCTGGTGATACCGGTGCCCGATCCAAGGTCGCAGACGCGGACGCCGCAGGGGATATGCACATCGTGAAGCAGCTCTTCGCAGAGTTTGAGGGGATTGGGGCCCATAATCTTAGAGTGCACAAGTGCCGCGTCGAAGCTGGTGGCTTTTGGGAAGGATTGAGATTTCGCAGAGTTCATTGTTCTTTCCTATCAGGTGCATATGTGGCAGATGACGGAGGCGGAACGGCGCAACAAACCGCGGCCGTTGGACGGCCGTTTTCAATTTGTATGCGATTGACCGTTCCCTAAAGAACAATGACCAAAAAGACATCCCCTTGGATGATCGAAATTGGGCCGAGGCCCGTGACGCTTTGATTATAGAACGTTGCGCACGGGCCGGGGAAATGCCATTTGTCACGGATTTGAGGGGCGCGATTGTGGCCGATTACGACCTGCGTGGGTCGAGATTCGCCCGCCTACAGGTCGCGTGCCCGATAGACCTTGGTGCTGACGATGCAGCTAAGTGCACATAGCGCGAGGGCCAGTACGGCAATTCCTGCGCACAGGCAGCCGAGGACGGCGGGATCGGGATTCGCCCCAGCAATCGACATGAGCCAGTTGCTGATGGGGCTGGAGGAGCTCAGTGTGGCCATGGCAAGGCATCCGAGCAGGGCAAACAGGCCGACGGAAAGGCGCAGCGCCTCCATGTGTCCAAATCGAAAGAACAGCGGCTGTGCCAGAAACACCATCATGAGGGAAATGAGCATGGACGCGGTCGAAGCGATTGCGGTCTCAAAGACGGTCTGTCCCGTCGAGGGGATACCCACGCTGTTGAAGAGCGGGATGGAGACGATGCTCAGAAGCGCGGCGGCGCACGCCATGACGGCCGAGAAGACAATGATGCTCAGGTAGCGTGCGCAGATGATGTCTTTGCGCGAGATGGGCAGCGTTGCCCGATAGCGCTCCCATCCGTTTTGATTGTCGTAGCCGGCCAGCGAGTTCATAACCACGATGGGCGACATGGCACTGACCGCACAGGCGCCGGCGCTCATACCGGAATCGCCATCCGATGCGTTGGCGAGGGTCAGTACGACGAAGATGAACAGGCCGACGCCCGCGATGCTCGGGACAAGCGTGCGGACGATGGCGAGCTCAGACATAAAGGCGCGTTTCATTTCGAAGCCCCTTTCAGCATGAGGCGAAGATAGTCATCAATTGTTGCCCGGTCGCAGGGAATCTCGGGGAAGGCCTCGAGCGCCTCGCGACGGTTGGGCACGAGCACGTCCACGCTATAGGCGTGGTGGGCGGCACGGGCGCCTTCGACGCAAGCCATGAGCTCGGACGCCTGTGCTTGGGTGCAGTGGGCGATGCCGGCTCGGTCGGTAATGTCCTCGCGCGGCAGGTCAAACACAATCGAGCCGTTATCGATGCAGATGACGCGGTCGGCAGTGCGATCGAGGTCGGATGTAATGTGGCTTGAGAGCAGCACGCTGTGCTGGCCGTCGGCGACAAAGGCAAGCAACTCGTCGAGCAGTTCCTCGCGCGCCATGGGATCGAGGCCCGCGGTGGCTTCGTCCAAAACGAGCAGCTTAGCATTGTGACTGAGCGCACAGGCGAGCTGCAGCTTCATGCCCATGCCGCGGGAGAGGTCCTTGACCTTCGTCTTGGGATCGAGGCCAAATCGGTCGATGAATCCGGCGAACGTTTCGCAGCTCCACGTGGGGTATGCCGGGCCTACGAGCCTCTCGACCTGGCCCACCTTGAGCGTGGAGGGGAAGGGACACGTGTCCAGGACAAGCCCGATGCGGGAGCGCAGGTGGCGCTGCGTCTCGTCGGGCGCGTTGGCGTCGCAGCGCTGTCCAAGCAGATGCACCTCGCCGGCATCGAGCTTTATAAGCCCAAGCGCGGCGCGAATGGTCGTCGTCTTGCCGGCGCCATTTGCGCCCACAAAGCCAACGATCTGGCCGGGCTCCACGGCGAGTGTGACCTCTCGCAACGAAAAACGGTCGCTCACACGGCGTGAGATGCCTTTGAGTTCTAAAAGGTTTTGCATGGTATAGCCTTTCTTGCAGATGGCTACTGCATGGTTTCGGGGGCTACCAGGTCGAGCATCTCGTGCAGCTTGTCGCGCGTAACGCCCAGGGCTTCGGCTTGGCTCGCCGCTTTCGCAAGCAGTTTTTCGATATGGCAGAGCTGGTTTTCGCGCAAGAGCTCCTGGTTGCCCTCGGCGACAAAACAGCCCTTGCCCTGCACGGTGCAGATGAAGCCGAGTTGCTCCAGGTCGGCGTAGGCGCGCTTGGTGGTGATGACACTCACGCCAAGATCGCTCGCGAGTGCACGGATACTGGGGAGTTTGGCTCCCGCCGCGAGCGTGCCCGAAAGGATCTGAGCTTTGACTTGCGAGGCTATTTGCTCGTAGATGGGCTTGTCGCTCGAATTGGATAGGATGATGTCCACAGCGGCTCCTTAGCTGATGGGCTACACGTGTATATAACCGGTAAGCACAGTATATATACACTATGCACAGTTACGCAAGAGACAAATTCGGATTGGGCCGGCTACCCGGGCCTTAACTGATGAATTTGTCCTGATAGGTGCCCTATGGCGAGGTTTCGCGGCTACAATAGGGCGGTTACATCGACGTAATGCACTCAATGCAAGAAAGGATCCGCATGGCAAGCCTGTCGGATGAAATCTCGTCGCGCCGCACATTCGCGATCATCAGCCACCCGGACGCCGGTAAGACCACACTTACCGAGAAGCTGCTGCTCTATACCGGCAGTATCCAGACCGCCGGCTCGGTTAAGGGCAAGAGCTCGGCCAAGCATGCCGTCTCGGACTGGATGGACATCGAGAAGGAGCGCGGCATTTCCGTTACCTCCTCGGTACTGCAGTTCACCTACAACGGCGCCTGCGTCAACATCCTCGATACCCCCGGCCACCAGGACTTCTCGGAGGATACCTACCGTACCCTTATGGCCGCCGACGCCGCAGTCATGGTCATCGACGGCGCTAAGGGCGTCGAGGCCCAGACCAAAAAGCTCTTTAAGGTCTGTACGCTGCGCCATATTCCCATCTTCACCTTTGTGAACAAGCTCGACCACGAGGCTCGCGATCCGTTTGAGCTCATGGAAGAGATCGAGAACGTTCTGGGTATCAATACGTATCCCATGAACTGGCCGATCGGCAGCGGCCGCAACTTCCGCGGCGTGTTCGACCGTCAGACCCGTCGCGTTATCGCCTTTGAGGGCGATGGCCACGCCAACGCCACCAAGAAGGTCGCCGAGGTCGAGGCCGAGCTGGGCGACCCCGCCATGGATGAGCTTATCGGCGAGGAGAACCATAAGAACCTGATGGACGACATCGAGCTGCTTGATGGTGCCGGCGACGAGCTCGACTTGGATGCCGTGGCCTGTGGCAAGCTGAGCCCGGCGTTCTTTGGCTCGGCGCTCACCAACTTTGGCGTGGAGCCCTTCCTCAAGGAGTTCCTGCGTCTGGCCCCGACGCCGCGCGCCTATACCGATACGCTTACCAGCGAGCCGGTCGATCCCTGCCGTGACGACTTTAGCGGCTTTGTGTTTAAGATCCAGGCCAACATGGACAAGAACCACCGCGACCGCATCGCCTTTGTGCGCATTTGTTCGGGCAAGTTCGAGCGCGGCATGGATGCCTTCCACGTGCAGGGCAACCGCAAGCTCAAGCTGGCCACGGGCACGTCGATGATGGCCGACGACCGCGCCATCGTGGACGAGGCGTACGCGGGCGATATCGTGGGCCTGTTCGATCCGGGTATCTTTAGCATCGGCGACACTGTGTGCTCTGGCAAGCACCACGTGCAGTATCCGCAGATCCCGACGTTTGCCCCCGAGATGTTCGCTCGCATTACGCAGGTCGACACGCTCAAGCGCAAGCAGTTTGTGAAGGGTATGGAGGAGCTTGCCCAGGAGGGTGCTATCCAGATCTTCCGCGAGTTGGGTGCCGGCATGGAGAGCGTCATCGTGGGCGTGGTCGGTGTGCTGCAGTTTGAGGTACTCGAGCGCCGCCTCAAGGCCGAGTACCGTGTTGAGGTTCGTCGCCAGCCACTGCCCTATACGGACATCCGCTGGATCCAGAACGACCCCGACACCATCGATATCCCGGGCCTTTCGCTCACGCGCGACACGCTGCGCGTCGAGGACATGCGCGGCGGTAAGCTGTTGCTGTTCACGAGCCCGTGGAACGTGGATTGGGCTACCGACCACAACCCCGACCTTATCCTGTCGGAGTTTGGCAACGTAGCCTTTTAATGCATCGGCGCGGTGGCCCTGCGGGGCTGCCGCGTCGTTTGCTTGCCTGATGCCGTGTGAGCGGCTATCATACCCACCGTCGTCTCAAGACCGTGACGTCCGAGCAGTTCGGGTCCGATATCCTGCTCGTTAAACCTAAAACCAAAGGAGTACATAATGATCAAGAAGGTCATGGAGGACTACAAGGTCCTGTTGCGGAGCATTCCCGCGGCAACGGTTTCGCTGTTTTTCGTGAGCGTCATCATGATGAACCTGCTGGCCAACAAAGAGCTCATCAGCCTGCCGTATCTGGCACTCGATTGCGGCTTTGTGGTGAGCTGGGTTTCGTTTTTGTGCCAGGACATGATCTGTAAGCGCTTTGGCGCCAAGGCATCCATCAAAATCTCTATCCTCGCGCTGCTGGTCAACCTGGCCGTGAGCCTGTGCTTTTGGGCATGCTCGCTCACGCCCGGCATGTGGGGCGCCTACTACGACACGGGTATGATCGAGGTCAACACCGCCCTTAACGCCACCATCGGCGGCACCTGGTACGTGGTGCTGGGCTCTTCGCTGGCAATGCTCGTTTCTGCCGTGGTTAACTCCACGCTCAACCAGTCGCTCGGTCGTATGCTCAAAAAGAATAACTTTGCGAGCTTTGCCTTCCGCTCCTATGTGTCCACGGGTGTTGGCCAGTTTATCGACAACCTGGTCTTTGCCATTGTGGTGAGCCACACGTTCTTTGGTTGGACCTGGGTGCAGGTCCTTATGTGCTCGCTGACCGGCGCTGTTGCCGAGCTGCTGTGCGAGGTCTTCCTGAGCCCCGTGGGCTACAAGGTCGTGCGTGGCTGGGAGCGCGAGAACGTGGGCGCCGAGTACCTCGAGCGCCACGCAACCGCCTAAGGAGCAAGTATGCGGGTTTTGATCACGGGCGCTTCGGGCGGTATCGGAACCGCGTGTGTGCAGCGCTTTTTGGACGAGGGCCACGAGGTCGTGGGCTTTGATCTGCTGCCGGCGGCGATCGAACATGAGCGCTACCGCCATCTGATCGTTGATGTCCGCGAGCCGGACTCGTTTCCAGGCGACCTTGAACCCCAGGTAATCGTGAACGTTGCCGGTACGCAGGATTCGGCCGATGACATCGCCGCCAACCTGTGTGGCACCATCAACGTGACCGAGCGCTACGCCTTTGTGGGGGAGGGGCTTGCCGCCAAGCCGGCGCCGGCAATCAAATCCGTGGTCAATGTGGGGTCGGCGAGCGGGCATACGGGATCGGAGTTTCCCGCCTATGCCGCCAGCAAGGGTGGCGTTATCGCCTATACCAAAAACCTTGCAAACCGCCTGGCACCGCAGGCCATCGCCAACAGTGTGGACCCGGGCGGCGTTATCACGCCGCTCAACCGTTGCGTGATGGAAGACGAACACCTGTGGAACCAGATTATGGAGCTCACGCCGCTTAAACGCTGGGCCACCGCCCAAGAGATCGCCGAGTGGATCTACTTTGTGGGCGTAACCAACCGGTTTATGACCGGGCAGAGCTTGCTGATCGATGGCGGCGAGGCCGGCCGCACACAATTTATTTGGCCCGAATAGGAAACGCGCCCGATGGAAAGCCGTCGGGCGCGTTTTTGATGTCTCGATTTTTAGTCGAGGCAAGTCCAGTTGACGGGGGTCGAGCCATGCTGTTCGAGTAGCCGATTGGCTGCCGAGAAGGGGCGCGACCCCATAAAGGCGGGGAGTTCTGCCGTGGCACGGTTAGCTGAAAGCGGCGAGGGGTGTGTGGAGGCCAAGCAGAACTTGTCGGTTGCCTTGCCCGCGCCGGTCGCGGCGAGCTTGCCCTCGACCATCTGCTGGGCAAAGCGGCCCCATGCCAAAAAGACTACCGGCTGGGGCAGCTGGCAGCAGCGCTCGATAACGTAGTCGGTCAGCGTGCTCCAGCCCAGCTTGGCGTGCGAATTGGCGGCATGCTCACGCACGGTGAGCGTGGTGTTGAGGAGCAGGACGCCCTGTTGCGCCCAGGGGGTTAGGTCTCCCGTGGCGGGGATGGGGCAGCCTAGGTCGGCGTTGAGTTCCTTATAGATGTTGCGCAGGCTCGGCGGCAGTTTGGTTTGCGTCGCGGGAACCGAGAACGACAGTCCCATGGCCTGGTTGGGTCCGTGATAGGGGTCTTGGCCCAAGATGACAACTTTGACCTGGTCTGCCGGCGTGTAGGCGAGGGCATTGAGGATGTCGTCTTGTACCGGGTAGATAGTCTGCTCGGCACGCAAAAGGGCGATGCGCTCGAGCAGCTGGTCCGTCGTGTCACGTACCGGCTGCGGCGCATCGCCCAACCAAGTTGCTATGTTGCGGTCGCGGGTTGCGGTGTCCATGGGGCTCCTTTATGGCAGATGCTGTGTTGGCATCTATTGTAAAGGCGTACCGGAGACCTTTATGCCGCGGCTGTATGAAGAGTGGGGCCTACGAGACGTGCTCGGGCGCTCCTTCCATGTGAGCGTGTACTTGCGAACGAAGGCGCGGGAGCTCGACGGTTGCCACCATGACGCCGGTGAGGATGAGGGCGGCGCCAAAGAAGGCGATGGGGCTTAGGACCTCGCCGACCAGGAAGAACGAGAAGACGGCGGAGCAGACCGGCTCGAGCGAGAAGGCAAAGCCGGTGGTCTCGGCGGGCACGTGGGGCTGCACGAGCGTCTGGGTGATAAAGCCGTAGGCAGAGCAGATGAGTGCGAGTGCGACGACAACGACGATTTCGTTGGGCGTGCTGGGAAGCGTGAAGTCGCCAAAGGTGCACGCGGCGATGCCCGAGAACAGACCGCCAAAGCCCAGCTGCCAAACGCCCAGGGCCAGTGGGTCGACTTCTTCGACAAAGCGCTTGGCTACGATAATGTGGCTGGCATAGATAAAGGCAGAGAGCAACATGATAATCGCGCCGGGATTCAGGCTGGTAAAGTCGGCACCCGAGAGCAGCAGCATACCGCAGGTGACGATGGCAGTGCCGACGAGCACCTTGCGCTCGGGGGCACGACGCAGCAGGGCCGCATTGGCAAACGGCACGATCACGACCGTCAGGCTCTGCAAAAAGCCGGCGGTGGAGGCGGAGGTAAGGCTGGAGCCCAGGCACATGCAGGTGAGCTCGGTTGCCATAATGGCGCCGATGATGGCGGCGCGAACCATCAGGTCACGGTTGATGCGCAGTGCGTGCTTGTGGAAGAGTAGCAGACAGGCCACAAAGGCGATGATGCAGCGCAGCGCAACGATGCTCGTGGCGTTCATGCTGTCCATGCCGATCTTCATGAGGGGGTACGAAAAGCCCCATGCGATGGGAACGGAAAATGAGAGCGCGATTGCTTTTTTGCGATCCATGGGACTCCTTTTGTTACAGAACGGTTTCGCAAAAAGGATTCTGCTCCCAGATGTGGATGTAGTAAAGCGAATGTATCTTCAGTATGATTAAGAGATACTAATGTAGGTAGAAAAAGCCCTGGCAAAACGTTTTACAGCTACATCGATGTGGAGGCACGATGGCATCGCGGTATCAGATTGTTTGTATGGTGGTCGATCGCGGCAGTCTTAAGGGCGCGGCGGACGAGCTGGGCTATACGCAAAGTGCGGTGAGCCAGGCCGTCAAGGCGCTCGAGCGCGAGCTGGGTACCACGCTTATCGAGCGCGGAAAGCAGGGCGTTACGCTTACGCGCGACGGTAAACAATATCTGCCGTACCTGCGCCAGATCGTGACTGCCGAGGCCGAGCTCGAGGGCAAGCGCCAGGAGCTGCTGGGGCTTTCGTCGACCGATATTCGCATTGCGACGTTTACCAACGTGAGTCGAACCGTGTTGCCGCGCGTGATCCGCGACTTTGGGGCTCTGCATCCTGGCGTACGCTTTACCCTCAAGCAGGGCGATTACACGCGCAACGCTCAATGGGTGCACGACGGCGTGGTGGATTTTTGCTTTACGGCGCGCGGGTTTACCGCAGGGCTCGAGAAGCGCGTGGTTTATCACGACGAGTTGGTGGCATTGTTGCCGACCGCGCATCCGCTGACGGCAAAGGAAAAGGTTACGCTTGCCGACCTGGCGTCCGAGCCGTTTGTGCTGCTGGACGAGGGCGAGCAGAGCTTGGTGCTCGACGCATTCGCGGCACATGGGCTGTCGCCGCACGTGACGAGCGAGGTGACCGACGACTACACCATCATGGCGATGGTGGAGGAGGGCCTAGGCGTGAGCATGCTGTATCGTCGTACCGTCGAGGGCATGAGGGCCGATTTTCGCGTACGTCCTATCGTGCACGCTCCCTCGCGCGACGTAGTGGCAGCTTGGCGCAGCTGGGACACCATGCCTATCGCCACGAGGCGTTTTATCGACTATATGAGCTCGCATATTGTCAATTAATGACTGGCGTGACGTTGAGTGCGGTGTTTAGCGGGCTGTCGCTTTGGCTTGGGCGGCGCGATAGGTGCGTGCCGGGTGGCAGAGTAGTACCGCCGCGACCATAAAGAACGCCGTGGTGCCCAGGCTGATGGGGTAGACCATCATGATGTTCGCAAAGGTGCGGAAGTGCGGGAACACGCAGAAGACCCAATAGAAGCGAATGCCGCAGACGCAGATCATGGTGATGAGGGCGGGCATAAGCGAGATGCCAAAGCCGCGTAGGTAACCGGACATGTTTTCGTAGAACATGCTAAAGGCGTATGCCGGGAAGATCGAGCACACGCGGATATAGCCGATCGAGACGATGTTGGGGTCGCTGTTAAAGAGCGCCAGGATCTCGCGCCCCAGACCGACGATGATGACGATGGTGGTGAGCGCGACGATGCCGCCTTCGACCAGGCAGACCTTGAGCGTCTTAGTGCAACGGTCGATCTGGCGGGCACCGTGGTTTTGCCCCACAAAGGTGGTGCAGGCCTGGCTAAAGCTGTTGAGCAGGTTGTAGCACACGTACTCCAGGCTCATGGCAGCGCTGGATGCCGCCATGACCTCGGTGCCCAAGCTGTTGATGGCGGACTGGATGATGATATTGGCGACGGCAAAGACGGCGCTTTGGATACCGGCGGGCAGGCCAATCTTGACGATGCGCTTGAGGGCGACGGGATCGATTGCCAGGTCGCGCGGGGTGACATGGACGACGGAGTCGGTCTTGAGCAGGCGGATAAAGAGTGTGGCGGCGCTGACGGTGTAGGCGATGGCGGTGGCGATGGCGACGCCCGCGACGCCCCAGTGGAGTACGGGGACAAAGATGAGGTCCAGGCCAATGTTGAGGACGGTGGACACGGCAAGCGCCTGCAGCGGCATGCGGGTGATACCGACGGAGCGGAAGATCGCGGCCTCAAAGTTGTAGAGCAGGATCGAGGGCATGCTGAGCAAAAAGACGCGCAGGTAGAGCGATGCGAGCGGCATGGTTTCGGCAGGGACGTTGAGCGCGGCGAGCATGGGCTCGGCAAAGATCTCGCCCAGCGCGATGACGACAAAGCCCACAAGCGCCATGAGAATCGAGGTGTGGACGGCGCGTTTGACCATGTTCTGATCGTTGCGGCCGATAGCGTTGGCGATGACCACGTTGGAGCCAAGCGACATGCCGATAAACAGGTTGAGCATAAGACTGGTAAGCGGAACATTGGAGCCGACCGCTGCCATGGCGAGGGTTCCCTGGTCGCCCGAGAAGTTACCGATGATGACCGTGGCGATGAGGTTCGACAGCTGCTCCAAGATGCTCGTGGCGGCCACGGGGAAGGCGAACAGGGGAATATTGCGCCACAGCGAGCCGGTGGTCATGTCAATGTGCTTAGATACGGTGTCAGCCATATGCTCTCAATCTCTAATATGCTCTTTTGTGCTTATTTGCGCAGACGATGATACTCCTAATCGACTAGTCATTGGGGACGTTCTAAAACGATTACTCATTCAAGAACGTCCCCAATGACTAGGCGGGGAAGGCGTGCGACAATGGTGGGCGTTGTGTTGTTCGCGCTAAGGAGTTGCCATGTTGTTGTGTCCCGTTTGCCATGAGCTGCTGGTGGATGACGAACGCGGTGCTGCATGCGCGGGTGGGCACCGGTTTGACCGTGCGCGCGAGGGCTATCTATATCTCCTGCGCTCGTCCAAGAGCGGTGACTCCATGGGTGATCCCAAGTCGCAGGCGCGCAGCCGTCGTGACTTTCTGAACTGCGGATACTATGCGCCGTTGCGCGATGCGATGGTCGAGCTGGTGCGCGAGCGGGTGTCTGGTCGTGCCGTGTCAACGAACTGCCCCATGACGTTGCTCGATATTTGCTGCGGCGAGGGCTACTACACCAGTGCCATGGGCGCGGTTTCGGGCGTGGATGCTTACGGCTTTGACCTGGGTAAAGAGATGGTGCGCCTGGCCGCCAAGCGCGGCGATGCGACCTACTTCGTGGCCAACATGAAGGACATCCCCGTGGCCGATGGCGCCTTCGATATGGTGACCGAGCTCTTCGCTCCCTTTAACGAGCGTGAGTTTGCCCGCGTGCTGGCGCCAGAGGGCTCGCTCTACACCGTGGTGCCGGGTGCCCGTCATCTCTTTGGGCTTAAAGAGGTGCTCTACGACACACCGTACCTTAACGATGAGAAGCTGCCGAAGACCACCGAGCTCGAGTTGGTCGGAACGCAGCGGGTGTCTGCGAACATTACGCTTCAGGCCCAGGCTGACATCGAGGCGGTGTTCCAGATGACGCCGTACTATTACCGCACGCGCCCTGCCGACAAAGAGCGCCTGGCAAACCTGGACACCCTTCAAACCGACATCGACTTCATCATCGCTGAGTACCGTCACAGCTAACAAGCTGTCAAAAAGGGACGGTTTATTTTGGCAGGTTTTATCCTGGCAAACGTAAAGGGCCGACCGCGGAGATGCGCGATCGGCCCTTTTTAGTTGCTTGGCTGCAGAGGTTATGAGACGTGAGCGCTTACAGGCGGTCCTTGTTCTCGGCCTTAACGGCGTGTGCCTGCTGAACAAAGAACAGGTCGTACACCACGATGACAAAGGCAACGATGTTGACGGAGCTGCCGCCGAGCGCGGGAAGGGTAAGCACGGCTTGGACGAGCGTAGCGACCGCGGCAACGATACCGAGCTTAAACGCGCCATCCACCTGCGAAGGCTTGTTGGCGCCCTTGATGCCTGCAACACCTGCAGCAAGATCGACAATGCCCTTGGCGACAAGCACGACCGCGGCGAGCATGGCGTTCGACCCGTACGTGGAATCGAGCTTGCCGGTCGCGATGCCGGCGATTCCAATGACGAGACTGGCGATGCCCAGAACAAAATAAATCAGGGCAAGGATTTTGAGTGTCTTGCGAGCGGCGCTCATAGCTGGTCCTTTCGATGCGGGCGCGGAGAATCTGTCGCACCCAGGTTGCGGCACATATCGTGAAGCACATTGTAGTTCAACGGGGCGATGCATGCGCCTGAAAGCGTCTCTTGCCTGTACGGTCCAACCTTTCAAAAAGGAAAGCTGGACGTAAGCCAAATCGATGGCAGCCCATGTGCGGCGCTGCGATGATGAGGCCGTAACAAGGGGCTGGTCTCAAGGAGGAGCCATGATGTACGGAGCCAAGCAAGTGGGTGAGCCGCGGTCGTTGGGAAGGCGCATGAGTGATTCTGTGATCGCTGCCGTGTGCACGGGATTGATGGCGGTGCTTTGCATTGCGATGCTGTGGACCATGTCGCATGTGGGACAATAGCGGACGGTTGGGTGTCGTCATGAACGGCGCTCACGCATTCGTTTTGCTTGTTAAGGAGTGTCCATGGGTGTCGTCGATCCCTTTTCTGTTGCTCGGGCCGCGGGGCTTGAGTTGATCGGGAAGTCCGAGGGCCTCACGCTCACCGGCGGCACGATGGAGCTGCGCGCCGATTTTGGCCGCATGCTTCCACGGCTCAAGCAGGGCCGTCTGCAGCAAGAGCTGCTGGTAAAGGCTGCGCGCGCAAAAGGCATCGAGCGCCCATGGGCGATTGACGCCACGGCGGGCTTTGGCGAGGATTCGCTGCTGCTGGCGGCCGCGGGCTTTACCGTCGACCTGTATGAACAGGATTGCGTGATCGCGGCGCTCCTCAAGGATGCCTTGGATCGCGCGGCAGATGATCCGGCGCTTGCAGCTGCCGTGGCGCGCATGCGCTTACATGCGGGCGAGGACAGCATTGCCGGCCTTCGCCATGTAGCTGAGCTGATCGGGCGGGGCGAGCTTGCGGCTCCCGACGTAGTGTATCTGGACCCCATGTTTCCCGAGCGCACCAAGAGCGCGGCGGTGAAAAAGAAGTTCCAACTTTTGCACCATTTGGAACAGCCGTGTACCGATGAGGAAACGCTGGTCGAAGCCGCGCTTGCGGTGCGCCCACGCAAGGTTGTTATCAAGCGGCCGGTGAAGGGGCCTCTGCTTGCCGGCGTTAAGCCGAGCTATCAGCTTGCGGGCAAGGCCGTTCGTTACGATGTTTTGGTGCCGCCGCGCCCTTAGCTTGCGCACGATGACTGGCGTCCCGTCAACACCGTGCCGATACGGCGCCTATTTCCATGGATGCGACGTCAGGTGCCAGCCACCGCAGTATTCGCATTTGTAGCAGGCCAAACCACGCCGCCCGCGGTTTTCGCAGTCGGCCATAACGGCCTCGGCCTCGGCGCGTGTGTCGTAACGGTTTTTGCGCTCGCACGATTTGTAGCGCCAGGCTTCATCGCGCTCGGCGTCCAGGGCGTCGCGGCGCTCGTCTTCGCGCGCAAACAGGTCGCTCATATCGCCGCCGGTGGCAGCGCCCAAAAACTCGCTTTTGGCCTTTGACCAGGCGGCTCGCTTTTTGCTTCCCATCCGCTTCGCGCCCCTCTCCAAACGCTGGTATCATTGCTCAATCAAAGTGATACCAATAAACATGAGGTCGCCGCGTGATGATCAGAAAAACCCTCGATACCGACATTCCCGCCGTCATGGCTATCTACGACGCTGCCCGCGCCTTTATGCGCGCGCATGGCAACGCCACGCAGTGGCCCGAGGGCACGCCTTCTGCCGAGCAGCTGGCTGTCGATATCGCCGCTGGTGGCAGCTATGTGTGCGAAGTCGACGGCCGCGTGGTGGCGACGTTTGCCTTTTTACCGGGTCCGGACGAGTGCTATGACGTGATTGAGGACGGTCAATGGCGCAGCGACACTCCGTATGCCGTGCTGCACCGCGTGGCGTCGGGCGGCACCACGCATGGCGTCGCTGCTGCGATGTTTGCCTTTGCCAAGGAACGCACCGACCATCTGCGTATCGACACGCACCAAGACAATCTGCCCATGCAGGGCGCCATCGCCAAGGCCGGGTTTAAGCGCGCCGGTATCGTATATGTGTCGGACGGTACGCCGCGTGTCGCGTTTGATTGGCTGCGCGAGGCGTAGGAGCCAAGGCACGTATCATCACCCAGCTCAAATAAAAAATGGCCCCGAGTGGGGCCATTTTTGGTAAAACGCGTCGTTGTGGGGCTCGCGTTGTTACTGCCCCAGATGAGCCCGGGCAGACAAAAAGGGGAGGTGCCGGCTTTCGCAAGGCGCGAACCTACGAAAATCGCCGCGCGGCAACGCGGGGCGATGAGCTCGGTCGGGGGGTAGGGCCCGCTTCGCCCGCCGGCCTGTAAATTGTATCATCCAGTGTGGAACGAGGATGCCCGTTGCCGCGTGCGATGGGCTTGCAATAAGGGGAGAGCCATGTCGAAGCAAGCGGTCGTTGGAATCTTGGCGCATGTCGATGCCGGCAAGACCACGCTGGCCGAGGCCATGTTGTTCAACGCGGGTCGCATTCGCAAGCGCGGCCGCGTGGACGATGGCGATTCGCATCTGGACACGAATGCGATCGAGCGTGAGCGTGGCATTACGATCTTCTCGTCGCAGGCCGTGCTCGACCATGGCGATACCCACGTCATGCTCGTGGATGCGCCGGGACATGTCGATTTTTCTGCCGAGGCGGAGCGCACGCTGCGTGCCCTGGACTACGCGATTCTGCTGGTGGGCGCCAACGACGGCGTGCAGGGGCATACCGAGACCCTGTGGCGCCTGCTCGCGCGCTATGACATTCCGACGTTCATCTTTATCAACAAGATCGATTTGGAGAATCCCGGTCGCGATGTTTTGCTGGCACAGCTGAGGCAACGTCTTTCCGAAGGCTGCTTGGATGCTAGCGAACTGCTGGCGGGCGGGGCCGTTCAGGAGGACGCTGCTGCGTTGGACGAGGCGGCGCTCGAGGAGTTTTTTGAAGCGGGTGAGCTTTCTGTCGCAACGCTGTCGCGCATGGTTGCCGAGCGCAAGCTCTTTCCCTGCTTTGCCGGCTCGGCGCTCAAGGACCAAGGCGTGGACGAGCTGTTGGATGGCATGTGCACGCTGATGCGCGAGCAGGCATGGCTCCCGGAGTTTGCCGCGCGCGTCTATCGTGTCAGTCGCGGGGATCGCGGCGAGCGTTTGGCTTGGGTTAAAGTGACCGGCGGCACGCTGCGTGCAAAACAGATGATCGATGGACACTTCGGTGCCGAGGCATGGGAGCAGAAGGTCGATCAAGTGCGCATCTATAACGGCGAGAAGTATGAGCTTGCCCAAGAGGTTGCCGCTGGTGGAATTTGCGCCGTGACGGGTCTTGCGCACGTTCGCCCAGGGGACGCCCTGGGCGCGGAGCCCGCGGGCGATGCGCCCGTCATTGCGCCAGTCCTCACCTATACGGTGCTGCCGGGCGAACACGACGTCCATACGGTGTTCAAAGCATTGACTGATTTGGCGGACGAAGATCCCATGCTCGGCGTAAGCTGGAATACGCATCTTGAGCAGATTCACCTGCAGTTGATGGGCGCCGTGCAGCTCGAGGTCGTGCAGCGTGTGCTGGCCGATCGTTTTGGCCTTGCGGTCGAGTTTGAGCCCGGCGGCATTCTCTATAAGGAGACTATTTCGCAGCTGGTCGAGGGTGTGGGCCATTTTGAGCCACTGCGCCACTATGCCGAGGTGCATTTGCGCTTGGAGCCGTTGCCGGCGGGTTCGGGCGTGCAGTTTGGCACCGTGACCTTGACCGACGAGCTCGATCTTAACTGGCAGCGTTTGGCGCTCACCAACGCTATGGAGCGCGATCACCTGGGCGTGTTGACGGGCTCGCCCATCACCGATGTGCGCATTACGCTCACGGGCGGGCGTGCGCACGCCAAGCACACCGAGGGCGGTGATTTTCGCCAGGCCACGTACCGCGCGATTCGCCAGGGCTTGATGCAGGCGTGCGAGGCAGGCGCAGCCGTGCTGTTGGAGCCGTGGTACCACTTTGAGCTCGAGGTGCCGGGGGAGTGCGTGGGCCGGGCGCTCTCAGATGCCACGCGCATGAGTGCCGAGTACGAGCCGCCCACGATGGCGGGAGACCGGGCGAAGCTTGTGGGTCGCGTTCCGGCATCCGAGGTGCAGGATTATGCGCTGGAGGTGGCTGCCTACACGAGCGGTCGCGGGCATCTGTACCTGGAGTTCGCCGGTTATGCGGCCTGTCATGATACCGAGCGCGTAATCGAGGCGGCCGCCTATGAGCCCGAGGCCGATCTGCCCAACACGCCCGACTCGGTCTTTTGCTCTCACGGCGCCGGCTACACGGTCAAATGGTACGACGTACCCGCCGCAGCCCACGTAAAGGTCGATCCCGCCACCTTCCGCCCCTGGCGGGCGGCGGACGCCGAGTTTTTCGGCCATAGGTGATAGAGGTTCAGTCTCTTTGTCGCATCCTGTTGGTATAACTCGGTATAAGTTGGTATAACTGTTACCAGGGTTTGCCAATCCGAGGAGGCCGATATGAATCCAAATCCCTTTAAGCCCACAGCTGGTAAGCGGCCCCCGATACTCATCGGTCGCGAGTCGGTCATCGAAGATTTTGAGGAAGGGCTCGACAACGGCGCCGGAGCGCCGGGCAGGCTCATGCTCATTACGGGAAACCGCGGCTGCGGTAAAACGGTTCTCCTGCGGGAGCTGCAACGTCTAGCCAGCGAGCGCGGATGGGCGGTTGTCTCCGATTCCGCTTCGCTTGGCTTGTGCGATCGCCTGGCCGACGCGCTTCGCTCGAATAAACTCGTTGTGACGTCAATGGAGTTCGGTCCGTCGTTTGGCCGGATGTCGGTCGAGGCGGCGCGAGCAAAGGGCGAGACGTTGCGAGGGCTGGTCAACGAGCGCCTCAAGAAGCTCGGTCCAGGCAAGGGCATACTGTTTGCGATTGACGAGGCGCAATCTGCGTCTATCGAAGAGCTGGCGGCTCTTGCCGTTCTCTATCAGCAAGTGCTCGGAGATCAGGATGCTACGGGATTGCCCGATAGCGACCAGTGCGGTCTTGCGCTGGTGTTCGCTGGATTGCCCAGTATGGTTGACGATCTGCTCGAAGAGCCGAGCGTGACGTTTTTGCGCCGTGCCCAGCAGCGTACGCTGGGAGCGATTTCTTTGCCCAAGGTGCGCGATTCATATATCCAGACGGTCAAAGGCGCTGGCCTTTGCGTTGATGTGGAGACGGCGGACCTTGCGGCACACAAGAGCATGGGACATCCCTATATGGTTCAGCTCGTGGGATATTACATGTGGCGCTCTGCTGTCCGGCGTGGCTCGCAGGTCATTGAAGTGTGCGATGTCGAGGCTGGCTACGCCGATGCCATCTCCGAGTTCTATGAAGCAGTCGACGCTCCCTTGTATTACGGGTTGCGCAGTCCGCAGCGCCTCTTTATCGAGGCCATGGCGGCTGACGGTGGCAAACCGACGCGCATGGCGGACATCATTGAGCGCTGCGACCGTACCCAGAGCTGGGCGAGTAAATATCGCGCAAGCCTGATTCGCGAGCGCGTCATCGAGGCTGCCGGATACGGCCTCGTCCGGTTTACCGTGCCCATGCTGGGCGAGTACATTCGCGACCGCATTTTATGGCATGAGTAGGGTGATAAAGGTGACGGAACAGAAGATGAGCCCGCAAGCTATCGAGGTGCGTGGCGCGCGCGTCCATAACCTTAAGGACATCGATATCGATATTCCGCTGGGAAGGCTCGTGGGTATTGCCGGCGTATCGGGTTCGGGCAAGAGCTCGCTGGCGCTGGGAGTTCTTTATGCCGAGGGCTCGCGCCGTTACCTGGAGGCGCTCAGCACCTATACACGTCGCCGTCTGACGCAGGCCGAGCACGCCCAGGTGGATGAGGTATTGCACGTGCCGGCGGCGCTCGCGTTGCATCAGCGCCCCAGCGTACCGGGTGTGCGCTCGACCTTTGGCACCATGACCGAGCTCAACAACAGCCTGCGTCTGCTCTTTAGCCGCTGCGCCCATCACGTGTGCCCGCACTGCGGGGCGCGTGTGGAGCCGAGCCTTAATGTGGCTGCAGGCCTGTCGCTCGCATGCCCCGCATGCGGCCGCGAGTTCTATGCGCCAAGTGCCGAGGACCTTGCCTTCAACAGCGGCGGTGCGTGCCCTACCTGCGGCGGCACGGGCGTTATGCGCGAGGTGGACGAGGCGAGCCTGGTGCCCGACGAGTCGAAGACTATCAACGAGGGTGCGGTGCTTCCCTGGGGCACGCTCATGTGGGACCTGATGAAGCAGGTGGCTGGCGAGATGGGCGTGCGCACCGACGTGCCGTTTAACCAGCTCACGCCTAAAGAGCGCGACATCGTGTTCCATGGTCCGGCGGTTAAGAAGCACATCCTCTACGTTCCCAAAAACGGCGAGGGCGCCACGCCGCTTGACTTTACCTATTACAACGCCGTCTATACCGTCGAGAATGCGCTCGCCAAGGTTAAGGACGATAAGGGGCTTAAGCGCGTTGCACGCTTTTTACGCGAGGGGCCGTGCCGTGACTGCGGCGGCACGCGCCTCTCCGAGGCTGCGCGTCAGCCCCAGGTGCGCGGTATCAATCTGGCGCAGGCGGCTGCCATGACGCTGGGCGAGGCGATTGGGTGGGTGCACGGCGTGCCCGCATCCTTGCCGACCGAAATGCGGCCCATGGCGACGGATATCTGCGATTCGTTTTTGGGCGCGGCCCGTCGCCTGGTTGACCTGGGTCTCGATTACCTTTCGCTCGACCGCGCCGGCGCCACGCTGTCCACAGGCGAGCGCCAGCGCGTGCAGCTTGCCCGCGTGGTGCGCAACCGCTCGACAGGTGTGCTTTATGTGCTGGACGAGCCTTCGATTGGCTTGCATCCTGCCAATGTCGACGGCTTGGTGGGCGTAATGCGCGATCTGGTGGATGACGGCAACACCGTGGTTGTTGTTGACCACGATACGCGCGTTCTAGCGGAAGCTGACTATCTGGTCGAGATGGGCCCCGTTGCCGGAGCAGGCGGCGGTAATGTGATCGCTGCAGGTACGGTGGACGAGGTCGAGCAATCGCAGGGCAGCCGCATCGCCCCGTTTTTGCGCGCAGACCCCAAGCGCATGCGTCCGCAGGTGACTGACGACGAAATGTTCGACCAGGGCCATATCCGCATGGCGACCGATACCATCCATACCGTCAAGTCGCTTGAAGTCGATATCCCGCGCGGCCGTCTCGTTGCGGTTACGGGTGTTTCGGGTTCGGGCAAGACGACGTTGGTGCTCGAGACGCTCATCCCGGCACTCAAGGCGCAGGCGGCCGGCGAGCGCCTGCCGGGGCACGTGCGTTGGGTCGATGCCGAAGGCATTGCCCGCGCAAACCTGATTGACGCTACGCCTATCGGCGCCAACGTGCGCTCGACGGTGGCAACTTATGCCGACATCCATGATGAGCTGCGTCGCGCCTTCGCCCGTACGCCCGAGGCCAAGGTGGCCGGCTACAAGGCGGGCGCCTTTAGCTACAACACTGGCACTCTGCGCTGCCCTACGTGCGATGGCACGGGCTCGATATCGCTCGACGTACAGTTTCTGCCCGATGTCGAGATCGTCTGCCCCACGTGCCGTGGCTCACGCTATGCAGACGCTGCTTCGCATATCCATCGCGAGGGCAAGGACGGGAGTCTGCTTACGTTGCCGCAGCTCATGGATATGAGTGTGGACGAGGCTCTCGACGCCACGCTGGGGCTCAAGAAGGTTCAGACGCGCTTGCAGACCTTGCATGACCTGGGCTTGGGCTATCTCACGCTCGGTGAGCCCACGCCGGCGCTCTCGGGCGGTGAAGCGCAGCGCCTTAAGCTTGCGAGCGAGATGGGCCGCGTGCAGGATGATGCCGTATTCGTGTTCGACGAGCCCACGATCGGCCTGCATCCGCTCGATGTCCAGGTGTTGCTGAGTGTGTTTGACGGCCTCGTTGCCAAGGGCGCCACAGTTGTCGTGATCGAGCACGATCTCGACCTTATCCGTAACGCCGATTATGTGATCGACATAGGCCCGGGCGGCGGTGACGCGGGCGGGCAAATCGTCTGCGCCGGCACGCCTGGCGACATTGCAGCCTGCTCCGCAAGCATCACCGGTCGCTACCTCTAACCGAATGTGACAAAGGGACAATCCCTTTGTCACATTCCCGGAAAGCCTGTTTGGCGCAGGGCCTCGTAGAGGACGATGGCAGCGCTGTTGGAGAGATTGAGTGCGCTGATGCGGTAGTCGTCCGGATTGACGAAGTTGCCGCAGATGTCCTGTTGAAGGATGGTCTCGTGGCCGTCCTCGATATGCCCGAGTGATTCCTCGTGGGCTTCCCATGCCTCGGCGTTATCGAGTGAGTCGCAATCGCGCAGCATCGGGATGCGCTCGCAGCGCTCGGGCGCCGCGGCGAGCAACTCCTCGGGAATGCCCGAGCTCTCGCTGCCAAAGACCAAGTAGTCGCCATCGCGGTAGGTACTCTGAGCGTAGGTGCGGCGTGCCTTTTTGGTCAGCAGATGCAGGCGACCATCGGCGGGGGAGAGACCGTTGCGCGTAAGGAAATCCTCCCAGCCGGCATAGGTCGTCACGTCCAAGTTTTGCCAGTAGCCCAGACCGGCGCGGCGCACCGTCTTGTCGTCGAGCGAAAAGCCCAGTGGCTCCACCAGATGCAGATGGGCGCCGGTGACCACGCAAGTACGGCCGATATTGCCCGTATTGGCCGGAATCTCGGGTGCATACAGCACGATATTGAACATGAATCTCCTTGGCTCAGAACGAAAAACCACCACGAAGGGGACAGGCACCTTCGTGGTGGTTTGGCGGTTACGTGGGCGAAAAACGCCCGTTTGGATAACCTAGGCGCGGTGCCAGTCAGTCAGGCAGGCATCGAGGGAGGCGATGAGCGCATCCTTGTCCATGTGACGGCCGATGATGCACAGGCTCGTCATGCGGTCGCCTGTCTCGTCGTCCCAAATTTGCATGATCTCGGGGTTCTCGTCGATGATCTTCTGCTTCTCGCCCTCGGGCGCGGAGTCAACGAACAAGCCGTTCTCCATCAGGCGCATCTGGTGGCCGGCCTGCTCAAACATGTAGCACATGTCCGGATTGCTGGCTTGCCACAGCGGGCCCTTGACGCGGATGACCTCGTCGGGCCACTCCTGCTCAACAAAATCGGTGAACTTCTGCAGGTCAAACGGCTTGCGGCGCGAGTACACAAAGGTCTCGATGTCGTACTCGAGCACCTCGGGGTCGTCGTGCTCCTCGGGGTGCTCCATGGCCTCGATCCAGGCGGCGGAGTTGTAGGCGCGCATAAAGTCGAAGCGGTCGGTATCGAGCAGTTCCTCCATGGGGACCTCGCCGTTTTGGGCCTCGACGATCACGGCGTCCTTCTGCAGGCTGCGCACGATGGCCTTGAGCTCGGCGATCTGCTCAGGCGTCACGGTATCGGTCTTGTTGAGGATCAGCGTGGAGCAGAACTCGATCTGCTGGATGAGCAGGCTTTCGATGTCGTCCTCGTCGATATCCTCGGCCAGCAGGTCGCGACCGCCGTTGAACTCGTCGTACATGCGGGCGCAGTCGACTACGGCCACGATGTTGTCGAGCGCGAGCTTGGGCTCGCCGCCCACCTTGGCCTCGTCGCAGAAGCTCGAGATGGTGTAGGCGATGGGGATGGGCTCGCAAATGCCCGATGCCTCGATGATGATGTAGTCGAAGTTGCCCGAATCTGCGATGCCCTGCAGCTGGTTGGCCAGGTCATCCGAAAGCGTGCAGCAGATGCAGCCGTTGGTGAGCGGGATGAGGTCGTCGGTCTCGGAAAGGCCGCCGTCAGCGATGAGGCTGGCATCGACGTTGATTTCGCCGATGTCGTTGACAATCACGGCGGCGCGGATGCCGCCGTCGTTAGCGAGGATGTGGTTGAGCAGCGTGGTCTTGCCGGCACCGAGGTATCCGGTAAGCATGATGATCTTCACGGGTTTGTTGGGCATGTGCCCTCCTTTGTTAGACATGGCTTACAGCTGAATCATATGCCAAACGCCTGCTCTTATACCCACGCGCCGGCAAATAACACAAGCTACTCCCAGGCTCCCCATACATCGGGGCAATAACCGACGGTGGCCTTTTTGCCGTTGCGCACGATGGGCTCGGCCAGAACCTGCTGGTTCTCGAGCAGTTTATCGAAGCGCTGACTGGGGGTGAGGTGCTGAATGAGCGCGAGCGTCTCCTCGTCCTTGGCTTTGGGGTTGAGCAGCTTGTCGATGCCGCCGACCGCCTGCATCACGCTCGTGAGCTCGCCCTTGCTCATCTCCTTTTCCTTAAGGTCAATAAACTGCACCTTAATGCGGCGCTCCTTAAAATAGCGCTGGGCCTTCTTGGTATCGAAGGACTTTTTGGTGCCAAAAATCTGCACGTTCATGTATTTGTTCCGCCGTTCTACCTGATGAAGTTGGTCGTTGCTCGATCTGCCTCGGGTGCGTTGATGCCGGCGGCCTGTCCTGCCTCGATACAATGCAGGAGCCAGGCCATGTTCTTGCCGATGTTGCGCATGGTGGCCAGGCCCTCGGCATCCTGGGCAGCCTCGCCCGGCATGGCGCCAAAGACGTTGTTCCAGTACGTGGAGGCGACCACGGGCATCTGGTTGATGGTGAAGTACTTGTTGAGTACATCGAACGTGGTCGAAGTGCCGCCACGACGGGCGACGGCGACAGCGGCGCCCGGCTTGTGCGCAAAGGCCTTGCTGCCAGCATAAAACGCGCGGTCGAGGGCCGAGAGGATGCGGCCGCTGGGGTGTGCGTAGTAGACGGGGGAGCCAAAGACAAAGCCGTCGGCCTGCTCGGCGGCGGCAATGAGCTCGTTCACCACGTCGTCATCAAAGGTGCATCGACCGCCAAGCTTGCCGCACTGGCCGCAACCGATGCAATCGCGGATGGGCTTGGCGCCCAGCTGAAACACCTCGGTATCAATGCCCTCGGCGTTGAGTTGCTCGGCGACCTCGGCGAGTGCGCGGGCGGTGTTGCCGTTTGCCTTGGGGCTGCCATTGACTAAAAGAACCTTCATCACAAACTCCCTCTGCTTTTGGTGACTTCTGCGGAGGATTATCGCACGAGAGGGCAGATGGCGTGGGGCGCGGTGCGAAACGGTTTGTGTTTCACATCGCGCCCCGTGGTGCTAGTCCAGCTTGGTGCCCGGTACTTGCGGCGCCTCTTTAAGCAACGCTTTGAGCTCGTTCAAAATGGAAACAGGCTGTCGATCGACAGCGTCCAGATGAAGCGTCGCCACACGAATGGGCGGCTGATATTCAAGCGAGCCGATGAGCACGGGAGAACCCAAGAACCGTTCGATTTCGTCTGCGATCGCGTCGGTCTCTTCGGGATCGAATTCGTCGAAAAGCGCCACGAACATCGGTCCCGTCGAACGGAACAGACGACCCTTGCCGCGCGAACAATCCATGAGGCAGGCGGCGCTTTCGGCGAGCACGCGGTCGCCTGCATCGAATCCAAAGCGGGCATTGACCTGAGCGATATCGTCGATTTTAATGGCGACCAAGCCCGCCTTGCGCGCGACGCGACGCATTTCGCCAATGGCGTTGACCAGGGCGTGGATGTCGCCCAGGCCGGTCACGGAATCAGTCGTATCTGCCAAGCTGCGGTTGATAATCATGCCCACGTACATGTTGGGCTCGGTATCGGTGCCGTCCAAGCGGTAGCCCGTGCAGTCGCAAAGCACGTATGCTTCGGTGGCATCCATCACGCGATACTGCATGTAGTGGAAGTGCCACGTACCGTTTATCACCATATCGAGCTCGGCGCGTACGTTGTCGCGGTCCTCGGGGTGAACGCGGGCAAGCCACATATCGAGCGAGTTGTAAGGATGCTGGGAGGGCAGGTCAAAATCGCGTACGGCATTAACCGACCATTGCGATTCGCCCGTATCGAGATTGAGGATAAACGGATAGCGCGTCTCGGAGCTCATAGCGATCGCTTGGAATACGCGGTCGTTGCACGGAAGCTGCTCGGCAATTGGGTGTGGCGGCGCGTCATTGTCTTTCGGTTGCTGCACACGATGCATAAGCTTATAGCGATACATCTTGCGATCGGCATCCATCGTCATCTGGCGACGCGTGTCGCCGGCAAGTGGATTGACGCGCGAGCAGCCAAAGCTAAAGCTAGCGATCATGGGCGCCTTGCCGTCTGATGTTGCCTCGACAAGATCGGTGCGTGTCCGCTCCAAGCGCTGCTCGAGCTCGGCTTCGCCTGTCGTGGGGGACACGAGTACAAATTCATCTCCACCGATACGGAACAGCATTTCATCGTGCTCCATTGCCTCGGTGAGCGCGCGGCAGATGCCCAGAATATAGCGGTTGCCTTCGGCGTGGCCAAACTTATCGTTGCAGTGCTTAAGGTGGTCGATGTCAATATAGGCGCAGGTGAAGGGGTCGCCTTTGCGCCAGAGCTGCTCGACGTGACGGTCGAGTCCGCCGCGGTTGCCCAAGTTGGTGAGCGGATCGATATAGGCGTTGCACTCAAGTAGCTGGCGCTCTTGTTGCAGGATGGCATGCGTCTTTTGCAGTTGCTCACCAACGGCGCGTAGCTCAGCAGGCAGCGCGGAAACATCGAGTTCGGCGGTCGAGACACCATTCGCAAGTCGCTGAAGATAGGCAATAATCGATTGCTCGCCCAAGCGATATGACTCGTTCATGATGAATAACCTCCTTGGGCAGAACAATGGTTTGTATCATATCCCCAAATCGGTTTGAATTGGGGATATAAGTTAGCTAATGGGGACAAATGCCCCCCTTCGGCGGTGGCGTTTTGCGCGCGAGCGTATCAGTTGTTATTGCCGCCATCGAGCAATGCCTCAAAATCCTTCGCCGGCATGGGACGGTAGTAGAGGAAGCCCTGAGCGTAGCGGGCGCCCATCTGTCGTAGCATGTTCGCCTGCTCATTTGTCTCGACGCCTTCGACCACGACGGGCAGATGGAGCGACTGTGCCATCTCGAGCATTGATGAAATGATTTGCGTGCTGCGGCCATGATCGCCGTCGACAGGCACAAACGTGCGGTCGAGCTTGATGACGTCGACGTTGACGTTCTTGAGCATCGCGAGCGTGGACTGGCCGGTGCCAAAATCGTCCATATAGGTCGAGAAGCCGCGGGTGTGCAGGTCGGCTGTCAGTTTGTCCACGGCCTCGGATTCTCCCGTATAGGCTGTCTCGGTGATCTCGATGCGCATGAGTTCGGGCGGTAGGTTGTATTGGGCGGCAAGTGCTCCCATATCTTCGGCAACGTCGCAGGCAAGGATATCCACGCGCGACACATTGAGCGAGATCGGAACCACGCGAAGCCCCCGGTCGATGCGCTCGCGCAGCCACGAGGCGACGCCCTGCCAAATGTACTTGTCGAGCGTCACTACAAAGCCGCTTTCCTCGAGTGCGGGGATAAACGTTACAGGCGAAATGAGGGAACCGTCCTTGCCAATCCAGCGCGTGAGCGCCTCGGCGCCAACGATCTCGCCAGTTTCCATGTCGACCTGGGGCTGCAGGTAGTAGGTAATGCGGCCGTTTGAGAACGCATACTGGAATTCGGTCAGCGTGCGGTGGAACGCGGTTTCGCGCTCGTACTCCTCGGGGCGGAAAATGGCGACGCGCTCCTTAAAGTCGTTTTTTGCGCGCCGATTGGTAAACATGGCCTTGGCCTGCGCGTCGATGGTGATTTCCTCGTTGGGGTCGATGGGGCAAACGCCCATGGACGGCCAGAAACCCACGCCGTCATCATGCTTGGCCACGGCGGCGCGAACGCGGTTATAGATTTGATGGACGGTGTCGTGCTCAAAGGGGATGAGAATGCAAAAGTCGTCTTGGCCCCAGTATCCTGCGACGCCCATTTCGGCATTCTCGATGTCTTTGAGGACCGTGCCCACATCGGCGAGCACGCGGTCGCCCTCGGCCTGTCCGTGCCATTCGTTAAACAGTCGCATATGACCCATGTCGACGGTGGCGATGCACCAAGCGCCGCCGTGCCTTGTCTTAAGAAATGCGTTGGCACGCCGCATAAACTCGCTGGGCCGATAGAGGCCCGTGAGCGTATCGATGCGTTCGGCGACGGCGCTTTTACGCTCAATCTCGGGTATGGGGAGGCTGTCGTTGGGGGCAAGCCCGCCGGCGGCGCGAAGACGACGGTCGAGTTCGCCTAAAACAGCGGTCGCTTGATTGATTAAGCGCTCGTAAAAGGCCGGGACGACAAGACAGACGGGGGTAATGGTGTCGTTCGCGATTCGAACAGGAGCGAAAACGGCCTCTTTAAGATGATGGGTCAGTTGCTCGAATGCCTCGTGGTCCAGATCGTTGCTGAGCACGACGAACTGGGCGTTTCGCGAGCGGAAGACGCGACTTCTGCCGCGGGTGATCGATAACATGCGGCCTGCGTATTCGGCGAGCATGTTGTCGACAGCCTCGGCCCCGTAGAGCTCGTTGAACTTTGCCGTGCCACAAACGCGGACCGCTATAAGCCCCGTCTCGCAACGGTCGCGACGGCAGGCATCGATAGCGTTGATCAGCATACGCTGCGTTCCGAGGCCCGTGGCGGCGTCGACGGTCTCGGCGAGTGAGTGGTTAACAAGTTCGCCGACATAGAGCGAGGGGGTATTTCCGTCGCCGTCGATGCGAAACCCGCGAGCGCGGCAGAGGACGTAGTCGCCCGCGGCATTGCGCATGCGGTACTGCATGACGCGGCGGTGTTTGGAGCCATTATAGATTTGGTCGATGTCGTTGATGTAGGCCTCAAGGTCATCGGGGTGGACGCGCGTTTTCCAGTAATCGTGGCAGTTGTCTACATGCTCAGAAGGAAGACCGAGATCGCGCGAGGCGCCTTGTGACCAAAGGGTGCGATGTTTGTCCAAGTTCTCGATAAAGCAATAACGGCCTTCGTTGAGCATCGAAAAGGCGTCAAAAACGCGATCGCTTATTTCGAAGTCGTCGGTGTGGACTTGCGCGATATTGCGTCGATCAAGATGCATGGCATGGCGTAGCTTGTAGTCGTACATGCGATGGTCGGCATCGAGTGTCATGCGATTGGAGACTTCACCCAGGGCGGGGTCGGCGTGCGACACTCCGTAGCTAAACGAGTGAGGCATCTCGGAATCGTTGTTTTTGAGTAGGACCGTTCGGCAGTGTTCCAGGCGCTCGGCGAGGTCGTCCTCGGTCGCAATCGTAGACAGGATGGCAAACTCGTCGCCGCCTATGCGAAACGCCGCCTCGTCCACCTTCATATACAGCTTGAGATAGAGACTTACCTGCAAGATATAGCGGTTGCCCTCGTCATGCCCAAAGACGTCGTTGCAGTGCTTAAGGTTATCGATGTCGATAAACGCCATGGTCACGGGCAGTTCCTGCTCCCAGATTTCCTCTAGGGAACGGGCAAAGCCACCGCGGTTGCCAAGTCCGGTGAGCTGGTCGGTAAAGGCCGTCCTAATCAGATCATCCTGACGCTCGAGAAGGTCACGGACGGTCTTTTCGAGCGTTTCGGTGTAATTGCTGACGGTGTCCATGTTGTAAGCGGCTTTCTGAGGTCGGGGCGGATGGCGTCGGGCGAGCTCGTAGTGTACACGCGTCGTTGCTCGGCGCCTTGCGTGTATCCAGGCCCCCGCCTTGCTGCGTTGTTGAGTTACTTTGCCGGCTAATGTTCGCTGTTGATAACTGCTGAGTAGCGTAAACAACAGTACGCAATTATATATGGGTGTCCATGCTGTTGGCGGCTACTATTCGCCAAGCGGTAGCGCGACAATGCGATGTTCGATGAAAATGCGACTGAGTCGATATATGTTGACGGGTATACTTGTCCCGTTTTAAAACGCAGGAACGGAGATGGTCACATGGCACAGCCGGATACGACGCGCACGGTGGGGCTTGCGCTCGAGGGAGGCGGCTACCGCGGTATGTATACGGCGGGCGTGCTCGACGTTTGGATGGAGCACGGTTTGACCTGCGACCATATGGTGGGTGTCTCGGCGGGCGCGGCGTTTGGCTACAACTTTAAATCGCGGCAGATTGGGCGCGCCATTCGCTACAACAAGGCCTATTGTGCCGACAAGCGCTATGCGAGCGTGACAAGCTGGCTGCGAACCGGTGACATGTTCAATGCCGATTTTGCCTATCATGAGGTGCCTATCGAGCGCGATCCCATCGACTTGGAAGCGTATCGCGCCTGCCCCATGCGATTTACGTGCGTGTGTACCGATATCGAGACGGGCAAGGCTGTCTATCACGATTTGCCGTATGGCGACGAGCGCGATATCGAGTGGATCCGGGCGTCGTCTGCTATTCCTGTGGCGACGCGTCCCGTTGCTATTGGCGGGCATAAGTATCTGGATGGTGGCGTGGCTGATTCTATCCCCAGCGCATGGCTGTTTGCGCAGGGGTATGACCGCAATATCGTGGTGCTCACGCAGCCGGCGGGCTTTGTGAAGCAGCCTAACAGCGTGATGCCCATGCTGCGGCGCGTGTTCCGTCACTACCCGGAGTTTGTTGCAGCGCTTGAGCATCGGCATGAGGTCTACAATGCCACGCTCGATGACCTGGCGCGTCGCGAGGCTGCCGGCGAGGTCTTTGTGGTGCGGCCGAGCGAATCGGTGAAGGTGCCGTCGCTGTGCCGCGAACCGGATGAGCTCGAGCGCATCTATCAGATCGGCCGCCACGATGCGGAGGCGACCTCGCCCGCGCTGGAAGCGTATCTGGCGGAGTAAGAGTCGCATGCGGAAAGCGCATCCCGGAATGGACGTTCGAACCGGGATGCGCTTTCCGCTATTGAAGATATGAGGTTGCGAATCAGCTGTTCGGCCTATGCCTATGCCTGCTGCCAGGTGTCGACAAGCTCCTTGGCCGCGGCGTAGGGGTCGTCGGCGCTGCAGACGGCGCTCACCACAAAGAAGCCGTCGACGCCGGTGGCCTTGAGCTGCGGCAAGTCGGCCGTCTTAACGCCGCCGCCCACCACGATGGGCACGGGGCTTGCCACGTGGAGTGCGGCCAGGTCCTCAAAGCTCTTGGTGATGATGGAGCCGTCGGCCGCGCGTCCGCAGTCGCGCTTGGTCTCGGTCTCGTGGAGCGGGCCGATGCCCAGGTAGTCGACCAGGCTCATGTCGGCGGTCTTGACGTACTCGAGCATCTCCTCGCAGCGGGCCGAAAGGCCCACGATGGCATCGGGGCCCAGCAGCTTGCGACAGACCTCGACGGGAATATCGCTCTGACCCACGTGCACGCCGTCGACAGCAATACCCTGCTCGCGCGCGGCAAGCACACAATCCAGACGGTCGTCGATCAGCAGGGCGACCTGACCGGTCTTGCCGGCCTGTGCGATTGCCTGCGCGGCATCGCCCGTCAGCGCGATGATCTCGCGGGCGCTTGCCACCTTGGAGCGCACCTGGATGCAGGTAAAGCCGGCGTCGAGTGCCTGGGCCACCACATCGCCCACGGGGCGCCCGAGGGTGTTTTCGGGGCCGAGTACCAGATAGGCGGAGATATCAAGGTTGTCGCGGATGCTCATCGTGCTTCCTCCTGCTTTTTGATCTGTGCTTCCATGCGCTCGAGTTTGCCGGTCATGGTGTCGGTAAATCCGGGTCGAATATCTGCCTTGAGCACGACTTCGGTCCGGATGCCCTTGCTCGCCAGCACAAAGGTTGCGTCGCGCACGACCTGCATGACCTCGTCCCAGTCGCCCTCGATCTCGGTGAACATCGAGCTGGTGCGGTTGGGAAGGCCACTCTCGCGAATGACGCGCACGACCTCGGCGACTTCGGCGGACAGCTCATCGCCGGTGCCGCACGGGGCGATGGCCACGGCGACGAGTGTGTTCATGCCGGCGCTGGTTGTGGACTCGGACATGGCTTATGCCTCCTCGAGTTCGAGTTGGTTGTCGGCAATATCCTGGGCGGTCGCGCGGTAGAGCTCGTCGATAAAGGCGACCTTAAAGCTTGCCGGGGCATCGGCGACAGCGGCGGCACGCGTACCGGCGACGTTGTAGACGGCGGTGCCGCAGATGGCTGCCGTAAACGGATCGGCAGCACAGGCGTACACGGCCAGTACGCCGCCTTGCGAGCAACCGCAGCCGGTGATCTTGGACATGAGCGGGCTGCCGCCGTGGGACTTGGCCACGGTCGTGCCGTCGGTAATCAGGTCGACTTCGCCCGAGACGACCACGGCGCCGCCAGTGTAGCGGGCGAGCGCCACGGCGGCATCGCGGGCGGCGTCGACCGTGTCGGTGGTATCGACACCGCGCACGCGGCTCAGATTGGCCGCCTCGCCTTCAAGACCCCACAGGCCGGCGAGCGCGATGATCTCGGAGGCGTTGCCGCGCACGATGGCGGGCTTGTACTGCTTGAGTTCGTTTACCAACTGGGTGCGCAGGCTGCCAATGCCCAGGCCCACCGGATCGAGCACCCAGGGCTTGCCGGCGTCGTGTGCCGCCTTGGCCGCGCGGGGAATCGTCTGCTCGTAGATGGGGAAGAGCGTGCCCATGTTGAGATAGATGGCGCCGCCGCCGGCAACGAGTGCCTCGCCCTCGTCGGGTAGATAGACCATGGCGGCCGAACCGCCCACGGCGAGCTGCGCGTTGGCGACAAAGTCGATCGTCACCGTGTTGGTGATGGAGCCGGCCATCGGATTGGTGGCGCGAATCTCCCCCACGGCCTTGATCACGTTTTGCTTAAGCTGTTTCGAATCAATCACTGCACATGCCTCCTTGGCATAGAAAAGGGGCGCTGTGCATAGACAGCGCCCCTGTAAAGGCGGCATGCTCCCTACGCCAGCATTAACTGACAGGTTCAAAGGATTGGGCCCCCATGCCCTCTCAGCCTTGTGGTTTGCACCGCCGGCACTCCCGCATCGAATCTGTTGTTCCCTATACTAGCGCACCTGCCAAATAGGGATAGGTTTATTTTGGCAGGTAACAACTGGGGCTTTGCGTTTTCCCAGATAAAACCTGCCAAAATAAACCTGTCCCTTTTTGGCAGGTCGGTACAATAGACGGGATTAAGAATGACCGAGGGGACCTTATGATCAAACTTGTGCTGACCGATATGGACGATACGCTGATTCCTGCTGGACACGATGGCGCCAGCGACTACGCCATCGAGGGCATTCATGCCATGCAAGCGGCGGGCCTGCATTTTGGCCCGGTTTCGGGTCGCCAGCCGTCCGCGATGGGCTGGATGTTCCGCAATCGCTCCGAGTGCTTCTCGACCGGTGCGTTTTGCAACGGCCAGGTGATGTTTGTCGATGGCGAGGCGGTTGCCTCGCGCACAACTGATAACGATGCCCTGATGCGCCTGGCCGACTACCTGGAGCAAGAGACCGACGATACCTATCTGAAGGTCTACCGTCTGGGTGATGACTTTTGGGACAACGACGCCTATTGCGTGACAAGCGATCCCGAGCGTGTGCGTCGCGCCATGGAGTCAGGCGGCAACGCGTGGCTCAAGGGCGAAGAGGCTCCCTGTCGTCCTGTCGTTGACGATGCCCCGGTATACAAGGCGAATATCTGGAGTGCCCGTTCGCGCGAGGAGCTCGCCGAGCTGCGCAAGCGTGTTGCCGCCGAGGTGCCGGAGCTCTCGCTCGTGTTTCCCAACAACCGCGTGCGCCTGTTCGACGTTCTTCCGACCGGCTGGGACAAGGGCTGTGCTGCGCTGGAGCTGGCGCGCGCTTTGGGCCTGACGCCCGACGAGGTGGCCGTATTCGGCGATTCCGATAACGATTTGCCCATGATCGATGCCGTTCCCAATTCCGTTGCAGTCGCCAATGCCAACGAGGCCGTCACGGCTGCCGCGCGCTGGCATATCGGCGCTGCGGCAGACGATGCGGTCGCCGGGGCTCTACATCAGATTGCCGCCTGCGCCGCGACGGGGGAGATGCCGTCGTTTATGCGTCAGATGGACGCGACGGGTTTCGACGTCACGAACGTCTAGGGAGGGCGCTATGAAGCTTCAGCAGCTCAGATATGTTGTTAAGGTTGCCGAATGCGGCAGCATCACCGAGGCCTCGCGCCGGCTCTTTGTGTCGCAGCCTTCGATTACCGCGTCAATTCGCGATCTCGAAAACGAGATGGGTGTACACATCTTTGAGCGCACCAACAAGGGCGTCATTGTGTCCGAGGAAGGCGAGACCTTCTTGGGCTACGCGCGCCAGGTGCTCGACCAAGCCGACCTGCTCGAGGGCAAGTACAAGGGCACATCCGAGCAGGTGCCGCACTTTAGCGTGAGCTGCCAGCATTATTCCTTTGCCGTTAACGCGTTTGTTGACGTGATCCGCGAGTTCGATGCCGCGCGTTACGACTTCACCCTGCGTGAGGAGCAGACTCACGAGATTATCGAGGATGTCGCGCATATGAAAAGCGAACTGGGCATCCTGTACTTATCCGAGCATAACCGCGAGGTTATCGAGCGCATGCTTGCCGCCAACGAGCTCGTATTCGAGGGGCTCTTCTGCGCCACGCCGCATGTCTTCGTGTGCGCCGACCATCCACTGGCGGACCATGCCAGCGTGACGCTCGAAGATCTCGAGGACTACCCGTTCCTGTCCTATGAGCAGGGCAGCTATAACTCGTTTTACTATTCCGAGGAGCTGACCTCGACCTTTGAGCGCCGCAAGAATATCCGCGTGCGCGACCGTGCGACGTTGTTCAATTTGGCCATGGGCCTCAACGGCTACACGGTATGCTCGGGCGTGATCAGCCACGAGCTCAACGGCCCCGGCATTATCTCGATTCCGCTCGACGTGGACGAGTACATGGAGATTGGCATTATCACGCGCAAGAACACGACACTTACGCGCTACGGGCAGGCCTATATCGAGGCGATTCGTCAGCACATCTAGGCTGCTGTGCTCCGCGCGGGTCAAATTTCTTTATGGCAGTCCAGACTGATATAGGAATCATCTATATCAAACTGTTATAAACGTATATTTTACGATGGCTATATGAGCGCTCATACTCTGTCCCAGTAAAGCAACCAATGCAAAGGGAGATATCTATGAGCACCTTGATTCAACCGAACGCGCCGTTTCGCGCCGATATCGTCGGCAGCTTTCTTCGTCCGCAGGCCGTAAAGGACGCTCGTGCTGCCTATGCGGCAGGCACGCTTGATGCCGAGGGGCTTAAGGCCGTCGAGGACGATGCCATCCGCGATTTGGTGGCAAAGCAAAAGGCCGCCGGCCTGCAGGTGATCACCGATGGCGAGTTCCGCCGCAGCTACTGGCATCTCGATTTTATGTGGGGACTCAACGGCATTGAGCGCCGCGCCTCGCGCACGGGCTACATGTTCCACGATGAGGAGACTACCGCCGACACTGCCGTGGTGACCGGTCCCATTAGCGGCGAAAACCATCCGTTCGTCGAGCACTTCAAATTTGTCAAGGCGCTCGAGGGCGAGGGCCAGGTCGCGCGCCAGACCATTCCGGCGCCGATCCAGACGTTCTCGGAGGTTACGCTCGACCGCTGCGATGGCCAGCAGGAGAGTCTGCGCGCCGTCTACAAGACTGACGAAGAGCTCGCCGATGCCATCGCCGCAGCATACCGCACCGTGATTGCCGACCTGTATGCCGCGGGCTGCCGCAACATCCAATTTGATGACTGCACCTGGGGCATCTATTGCGATACCGACTTTGTGTCCAAGACCGGCATGAACCCGGTTGACCTGCAAAAGGTGAGCGAGCTGGGCGTGGCGCTCAACAATGCCGCCATCGCGGGCAAGCCCGACGATCTGGTCATCAACACGCATGTATGCCGCGGCAACTACCACTCCACCTACGCTTTTGAAGGCGGCTACGACCCCATTGCGCCGTATCTGTTTGCGCATGAGGACGTTGACGCGTTCTATCTGGAGTTCGACACGCCCCGCGCCGGTGGTTTTGAGCCGCTCAAGTACGTTGCTCCCGGCAAGAAGGTCGTGCTGGGCTTGGTGACCACCAAGGCGGCAGAGCTCGAGAACGAGGATGTTATCGTCGAGCGCATCCGCGAGGCGGCAAAGTACGTGCCGCTCGAGAACCTGTATCTGTCTCCGCAGTGTGGCTTTGCCAGCTGCGAGATTGGCAATAAGCTGACCGAGGACGAGCAGTGGGCAAAGATTGCGCTGGTCAGGCGCATTGCCGAGCGCGTTTGGAAGTAACGCTACCGTTTGCAGGTGACGGCGCGTGCGAGACATGGCGTATCACGTACAATGGTTCGGATCGTATCGTTCGGGCAGGTTATCCGATATGCCTGATCGCCCTTCCATTCGAAAGGACTTCCATGTCCCAGTCTTCGACGCCCGCCGTCACCGATGCCATCTACGATGCATCGTCGCTCGGCCGCCCGCGCATGTTCCCGCTCGGCCTACATATGCGCGTGGACGCCATTTTTAATGCGTCAGTATCCAGTGGATGCCGCGCGCCATGCGCAGGTCAGTTTGGGCAAAGTGATTGCCGGGGTTGAGCTCCAGCGTTGTTGGAATGTCACGCTCGATAAGCAACTCTTCCATCGCGTGCGTATCGTCGAGTACGTGCCGCATCATGCGGTTGGGCGTCTTGGTTTCCTTTTTACCGAGCGACAGATAGGCGGCGTCGGGCGTAGCTGTCATCGTGCGCTCGCGCGCGTAGTCGATAAAGCCAGGGAACCACAGCGACCCCGATGCACTCGCTGCGCGCTCAAAGACATCTGTTTGCCAAAGTGCCCACAGTGCAAAAAGACCCGCCAACGAGTAGCCGGCAACGCCGCGCCAGGCAGGCGGTTGCGGGAGCGATGATTCGGCCTGGGGGATTATCTGCTTCAACAACTCGTCAAGAAAACCAGCAGCCTGTCCGCCAAAGGGCTCGGCATCTCGTATAGTTCCGTCGCATGCCCAGGGGCTCAGCTCGCGATTCCAATCGAGCCCTCCAATGGCGACAAGGGTAAACGGCGGGCAGTCGAGCTCTCGGCAGCGCTCGTAGACTTCACTACCGTCGCCCATGACAACGGGGAGGTAGATGACGGGCGCGCCCTCCGCACACTCTGAATAAACGGTTATCTGCTTATGATGCGCTTCCAAGGCAGGCTTCTCTCGGTGTTGTGATATTGACAGCCTCAATTGTCGCACGCTGGCACGGGGGCAGACGCTAAAAGAAAGGCGCGGAGCCGCTCGATGCGACTCCGCGCCTTGTTGTTTTGCTTTAGCAGACTATGCCGTTACGCTACGAAGAAGTAGACGAGGAAGGCAAGGGCTGCGATCCACATGAGCGGCTTGATCTTGGAGGCCTCGCCCTTAAAGAGCGCGACGATCACGTAGGCGATAAAGCCCAGGCCAATGCCGGCAGAGATGGAGTAGGTGAAGGGCACGCCGGCGACAATCATGAACGCCGGGAAACCCTGCGACACGTCGGACCAGTCGATCTCGGAGGCCTCGCTCATCATGAGGTAGCCGACGTAGACCAGAGCACCGCAGGTGGCGGCGCTGGAAACGATGGTGACGATGGGGGAGAAGAACGCGGCGAGAATGAACAGCACGCCGGTGGTGACGGAGGTGAGGCCCGTGCGGCCACCGTCGGCGGCGCCGGAAGTGGACTCGACGAAGGTGGTGATGGAGGAGACACCCATGAAACCGCCCACAGCAGCGGCGGCGGAGTCGACGATCAGGATCTCCTTGATATTCTCGACGTTGCCGTCGTCGGTGAGGAACTCGCCCTGCTTGGCCACGGCCATCGCGGTGCCCATGGTGTCGAAGAAGTCACTCATGAGCAGCGAGAACGAGATGACGAGGAGCGCGGGGTCGGTAAGGACCTTGACGATGGCGGGCACGCCGCCGGCGTCGGCGATGGGGCCACCGATGCTCGAGAAGTCGAGCGGGGCGATGATACCGGTCGGAGCCTGGGTCACACCTAGGGGGATACCGGCGATGACGGCGACGACGATGCCGATGAGCAGCGAGCCGGGGACGTTGCGGCAGGCGAGGGCGACCGTCACCAGGATGGAGATGATGCCGACGATGAAGGTGGGGGAGGTGATGTCGCCCAGATCGACGAGTGTACCGGCGCCAGCGGTGATAATGCCGGCATCGCACAGGCCAATCATGGCGATGAACAGGCCCAGACCCACCGAGATGGCGTGACGCAGGACAACCGGGATGGCGTCCATGATGGCCTCGCGCAGGCCACAAAGCACGAGCAGCAAGATGACGATACCCTCGAGGAAGATGACGCTCATGGCCACGTGCCAGTCACCGCCGCAGACGGTGGTGGTGATTCCAGCGATCATCGCGTTGACGCCTAAGCCCGACGCGCAGGCGAGCGGGCGGTTAGCGAAGATGCCCATGCAGATGGTCATGATGCCAGCGCCCAGACAGGTGGCGCAGGCGAGCGCTCCCGCATCGATGCCAGCGCCCGAGAGCACTGCGGGGTTGACGGCGATGATGTAGGCCATCGCCAGGAATGTTGTCAGTCCAGCGCGAAGTTCGGTCCCGATTGTGGACTTGCGCTCACTGACGTGAAATAGTTCGTCCATGCATACCCTTTCCTTGTTCGGCCCCGAGTTTAGGCCGATTGACACGAACTCACCCACTATAGCCCCTTTACGACGCTGTTGTTCCTCGCATGTTGATGTTCGGCGCTTTGTAGCAGACGGACGGTATTTTTCGCATGAAAATGTGTGGGTACCGTATACTTAAGCGGTTACAACGACCCCTATGGAGGAACGTATGATTAAAGAGCTTTGCCACGACGAGGCTATCCTGTCCCAGCGTTGCGAGGTTGCGACCGTCGAGGACGAGTCGGTTGCTCAGGACCTGATCGATACCATCAAGTCGCTCGACGATGCCGGCTGCCTTGCCGCTAACCAGATTGGCGTTACCAAGAAGGTCTGCGTCTACCTGGACGACGCCGGCGAGCCCCACGTGCTCTACAACCCCCGTCTGGTGTTTGGCCTGGGTGCCAGCAAGATGGAGGAGAGCTGCCTGACGCACGAGGAGGTCACCAAGTCCACGCGCTATATCAAGTGCAAGGTCGCTTATGACGTGATCGTCGACGGCAAGATGCGCGAGCGCAAGCAGGACTTTGTGGGCTTCGAGGCGCAGATGATTCAACACATGATTGACCACTGTCTTGGAAAGTTGGTCTAAGGGGACCAAAGCACCGCACTTCGTCTCTTTTGGCCCGGGCATGACATTGTTGTCATGTCCGGGCTTTTGTGTTTAGCGCCTCTTTGTTTGGTGACAATGAGTTTAGCAAGAACGAAAAGCTAGGAGGCGCTATGTGTACGAGCATTCGATTTACCGATAATTCTGGCCACATGTATCTGGGCCGCAACCTCGACTGGAGCTTTGACTACGGCCAACAGGTTCGCGTGATGCCGCTCGGGTTCCATATCCCGTATTCGTATATCGATGATGCGACGGCGGCGCACGCGGTGATCGGTATGTGCATCGATTACAAGAACTACCCTATGTTCTTCGACTGCGGCAACGATGCGGGCCTCGCCGTGGCGGGTCTCAATTTCCCGGGTTATGCCGAGTATGCCGAGGACCCTGTCGACGGCAAGACCAATATCGCAGCCTATGAGTTTCCCCTGTGGGTGGCAGCGACGTTCTCGACGGTCGACGAGGTCGAGGCCGCGCTGCGCGATACGGTGATTGTCGCCAAATCTGCAGGAGAGGGGCTGGGCGTGTCGCTGCTCCATTGGATTATCGGCGACAGCCAGCGCAGCATCGTGGTCGAGATGATGGCTGACGGCCTGCATGTATACGACGATCCGGTCGACACCCTTGCCAACCAGCCGACCTTCCCGTGGCACATGGAAAACCTGCGCACCTATATCACTGCCACAAGCGATTTTCCGCAGACGGCGACATGGCGTGGCGCCGAGCTCAAGCCCTATGGCGCGGGTGCCGGCATGCGCGGTATTCCGGGTGACTGCTATTCGCCGAGCCGTTTTGTAAAGGCGGCGTACCTCAATGCCAATTACCCGCAAAAGGAGAGCGAGACCGAAAACGTCATTCGCATGTTCCGTTCACTCGAGGGCGTGGTGATGATTGAGGGGGCGTCCAGGATGGGCGATGGCAAGTTCGAGAAGACTATCTATACCGGATGCTTTAGCGCGCGCACGGGCAATTATTACTACGCGATGTATGGGGATCCGTCGATTCGCTACGTGAGCCTGATGGATGCCGAGGGCGCGAGCCCCGATAGGCTCGTGGTTCCCGAGCCGCGTCGTTCGTAGGTGAGAAGTCCGTCGCGATACAAAGCGGCCCTGCATCTCTCGTGAGGTGCAGGGCCGCTGTCGTCGATTCGCGGCGTTGCTAGAAGTTGGCGTCGTTGAGTTGTTCACTCTCGAGGCCGTCGAGCTGTTGCTGCTCGGGCGTATCGGCGACGCTCTCGAGCAGCTCAGTGGGATCGACGTTCATATTCCTACCGGCCTCGTTGCCGTTGACCAGGTCGTCCGAGAAGATGTCGACTTCCATTTCCTCGGCTTCCTCGATCTGAACTTCGAGTGGCACCTGGGTGCGTACAAGCTTGACTGCCGGACGCATGCGGGCAAAGAGGGGCACGTACTCGATGATGATGGCCGAGTTCTCTAGGCCGTACCAACGTGCCGGGCTTCCGCAGGCGCGGCGGACGGCGTACTTGATGGCCATCACGCGGTGGTCGTTGCGGTTGATGTCCGTTTCGGGGGCAAGCATCTTGCGTAGCATGCAAAAACGGAAGTCGCCCACGTTGCCGCGGGTCTCGTAGATGGAGTAGGTGTGATGCTGCGGCGGCAGCTCACCCGATGCCATCAAGTCGCCAACGATCTGGCGCAGGTAGGCGTTAACGCGCTGATTGACCTTAAAGCCCAGGTCCAAGCGCACGCGGAACAAGAAGTCCGTGCCAAAGGTCTCAACGGAATACTCATGCGTATAGGGCTCATCGGTAACGTGCACGTTGATGAACCAGTATGCCTTGGCGCGCTTGGGATGCTTATCCAAGATGGAATAGAGCACGTCGCGGTCGAGCGTGAGCGGGTCGGGGCTGTTGGTAAGGAACACCAGATTGTCGGCGAGCACGGGGTAGGTCTCGTCGTTACGCAGACGGTTGAGCTGATCGATGTACTTGGAGACGGGCAGCAGAATCGTCTGCGTGCGCTCGATGGCGGTGCCGCGGCGCCACACATACATAAGGCCAAACAGCAGCGAGGCCAAGAAGATCATGACGTAACCGCCGTCAAAGAACATGGTGAGGCACGAGGCAAAGAAGCAGAGCTCGATGGCGCCAAAAAGCAGGGCGAAGACACAGGCGCCCAGCTTGTGCTTGAGAATGCCGGCGATATAGCTCGTCAAAAGCGTCGTGGTCATGAGCATGGTCACGGTGATGGCGAGGCCATAGGCGCTTTCCATGCGCTCGGAGTTCTGGAACAGCAGCACAATGAAGATGCAGCCGACCCACATGATGTTGTTGACGAGCGGAATATAGAGCTGACCCTTGGTGTCGCTGGGGTAGTGGATGCGCAGATGCGGCATAAGGTTGAGGCGCGTTGCCTCGGATACCAGCGAGAACGAGCCGGTGATGAGCGCCTGCGAGGCGATGATGGCCGCTACGGCCGAAAGCACGATGGCAAAGGGGCGCAGGGGCTCGGGAAGCATCATGTAGAACGGGTTGACGATATCCATCGCGAGCATCTGGGGGTTGGAGTTATTGGCGAGCAGCCAGGCTCCCTGACCCAGATAGTTAAGGATGAGGGCCGCCTTAACAAACGGCCAGGATGCGTAGATATTCGCTTTGCCCACGTGGCCCATGTCCGAGTAGAGCGCCTCGGCACCGGTTGTCGACAGGAAGACAAAGCCGAGCACCATGATGCCCGAGTGGTTGATGGGCGAGAAAAGGAACATGATGCCGCGGATGGGGTTGAGCGCGCGCAGGATGGACAGGTTGCCGAGCATGTTGAACAGGCCGGCGCCTGCCAGGAACAGGAACCACAGCGTCATGAGTGGGCCGAACAGCTTGCCGATTGACGAGGTGCCGGCGCGCTGCATGGCAAATAGGCCGCAGATAATAATGATGGTGATAATGATGACGTTGGTCTGGCCATCACCCAAAAGCGCATGGCCCCACTCGATAGTGCGTAAGCCCTCGATGGCCGTGGTGACCGTGACGGCGGGGGTGAGGATGCCGTCGGCGAGCAGTGCCGCACCGCCGATCATGGCGGGCAGAATCAGCCATGGTGCCACTTTGCGCACCAGGCTAAACAGGGCGAAGATGCCGCCTTCGTTGTGGTTATCTGCCTTCATGGCGATCAGCACGTACTTGACCGTGGTCACGAGCGTCATGGTCCAGATGACGAGCGAGAGCGCGCCCAGGATCATGTCCTCGCTGACGGTACCGATGCCGCCGTTGTTGGCGACGATTGATTTCATGGTGTACATGGGGCTCGTGCCGATGTCGCCATAAACGACGCCGAGCGTTACGAGCAGCATGCCAGCGGAGAGGGGAATGGCTCCATGCCCGCCTTGACTACGCTGGTCTTGGGGGCTTACCTCCATTTTGTTGTGTGCCACGTGGACTCCCTTAGACATCCGGTTATCTGTCTAGGACAGATAACCTTTATGCCGTCTTTATACATACAAGAGCAGTTTGGCACATCGGGTGATTTTAGACAATAATCCCCATCTGGGGAGTAGTTGTTTGCGCAGGTAGCATTTCAAAGCAGGGGCACTTCCGGCTGTGTGGTTTGCTGCAATGTGATAACCGCGGATGCGTCCCTGCTTTGAGCTGAAGAGGGGCTTTTAGGCGCGTGCCGCTTGGGCGATGCTTGCTTTGGTGTCTGCGCGTTTGCCGGCGACTTCGCAAAAGATCGCGCCGCCGATGATCAACGCGGCGCCCATGAGGCGGATGGGCGTCATGGTCTCGCCCAAAAGGGCAACGGAGAACACGACGGCCGAAAGCGGCTCAAGGTAGCCGACGACCGCGACGGTCTGGACGGGCAGCTTGGCGACGGCACTAAAGTAGAGCAGGCAACCGATGCCGGTGTTGACGACGCCGAGCATGGCGACGGCGCGCCAATCGATGCCGGCGGCAATGCTGGGGGAGAGGAACGAGGGGGCGCCCTGTGTGAGGAGCGTAAGGACCAGCGCGGTCATAAAGGCGGCGCTCACCTGGAGCGCGGAGTTTTCGAGGCCTTCGACGTGTGGCGCACCCTTGCTAGCGATGACCATCAACGCGTAGCAGAAGGCCGAGGCGATGCCGCAAGCGATACCCGCAATGGGCATATTGCCGCCTAGACCTTGTGCCGCAATGAGAAAGGCGCCGCAGGCAACGGCGATAAACCCGGCGATTATGCCGCCGGTCAGCTTTTCGCAAAAAATGAGCGGGGAGAGGGCCATAACGATGATGGGGCCGCAGTAATACAACAGCGAGGAGATGCCAACGCCGATCGTCTGATAGGCGCGGAACAGGAAAATCCAGCTGGCGCCCAGCGCGGCGCCCGAGACGATGAGCGCTGCGGCCTCGCGGGGGCGAGACGGAGCCTGCAGGTTATGGCGCTTGGTTATGAAGAGGATGGCGGCAAGGGTGAGAGCGCCCAAAAACGTGCGCAACAGTACGATATCGGAGCTCGGCAGCGCGATGGCAGCGGCGATGATGCCGTTGGAGCCAAACAATAGCAATGCTGCTAAGTACGTAAACAGTCCGTTGTTCATGTGCTGACATCCCCTCTATATCCGAGCATGTTCACTATGGGTGAGGTGGCTTTAGAAGAAAAGCGAATATAATTCATGGATGACATGACAAATACTCATGCAAAGGTGGGGACGTGCCGTGGAGACCAATATCCAAAAGATGCAGGTGCTGCTCGAGACGGTGCGTGCCGGCAGCTTTACGCGTGCTGCAGAGCGGCTGAGCTATTCGCAGTCGGGCGTGAGTCGCATGGTAGGCGACCTTGAGGCAGACTGGGGTTTCAAGGTGCTTGATCGCAGCCGCGAGGGCGTGGTGCTTTCTGCCGACGGGCGGCAGGTCATGCCGGCAGTCGAGGCGTTATGCGAAGAGTTTGGCCGCTTGCAGCGATGCGTGGACGAAATGCGGGGGCTCATGCGCGGCAAGATCTGTATCGGTACGTTTTCGAGTGTGGCGACCCATGTACTGCCGTCGGTGATCGCGCGGTTTCGCGCTGATCACCCGGATGTCGATTACGAGCTTCTGATGGGTGATTACTCCGAGATTGAGCAATGGGTGGCGGAAGGTCGCTGCGACCTGGGCTTTATTCCGCGCGAGCCACGCGGCGCCGGCATGGCGTCGCGGCCGTTGGTGCAAGACGAGCTGATGGCCGTGGTGCCAGCGGACTCCTCGCTTGCCACCGCGGAGGTCGTTTCCCTTGCCGATTTGGCCAACGAGCAGTTTATTCTGCTGGAACGCGGTAGCGACGACGAGATTACGCCGCTGTTTCGCCGCGCGGGCCTGGCGGTGCGCTCTAAGCTGTCGACCTGGGATGATTATGCGATTATGGCCATGGTCGAGGACGGTCTGGGCGTGAGCATTCTTCCGGCGCTCATCTTGCGGCGCTGCCAGTTCGATGTTGCCGTGCGCCCGCTCGAGGGGCATCCCCATCGGCAGATCAACGCGATATATCGCACGGCTGACGTTTCGCTTGCCGCCGCTCGATTCCTTGAATACCTCTAAAAGCGCGTACCTGTTGTCCACTTTTGGACAATTCTCGGGGCTCGGTACATTTTCTTGTGAAATTGAACTTCCGGAAAATGCGCCGCGCTATACTGCTTGCTAAATTGAACCTTGGTTCAATTCGTGTTCTATAAATTGAACTTTGCCAGCAAGGAGGTTCTAGTGGCCCAAGAGACGTTTAGCGATCGCCTGCGACAGGCTATGTCCGATCGCGACGTTCGCCAGTCGGACGTAATCCGCGCATCGGAGATGCTCGGCAAAAAACTCGGCAAGAGTCAGATGAGCCAATATGTGAGCGGCAAGACGATCCCGCGGCGCGATGTGGCAGAGCTGCTCGCCCGCATTTTGGAGGTCGATGTTACCTGGCTGCTTGCCGGTGGCGCCGATCAAGGCGAGACGTCCTCGTCCCATAACGTTGCCAAATCCGAACCTAGCCCCACGGCTCAAATTCCAAGGAGCGCCACCATGCGTACTTTTTCTAAATCCACCAAACTCGATAACGTCCTGTATGACGTGCGCGGTCCCGTCGTCGACGAGGCTGCCCGTATGGAGGATGAGGGCGAGCGCATCCTCAAGCTCAATATCGGCAACCCGGCGCCCTTCGGTTTCCGCACACCCGATGAGGTCATCAAGGACATGCGCCAGCAGCTGCCCGACTGCGAAGGCTATTCCAACTCGCGTGGCCTGTTCTCCGCGCGCAAGGCGATCATGCAGTATTCGCAGATCAAGGGCCTGCCCAATGTTCAGATGGAGCACATCTACACGGGCAACGGCGTGTCCGAGCTCATTCAGCTTTCGATGAACGCGCTGCTCGACAACGGCGACGAGATTCTGATCCCCAGCCCCGACTACCCGCTGTGGACGGCGTGCGCAACCCTTGCCGGTGGACATCCCGTGCACTATCTATGCGATGAGCAGGCGGATTGGTATCCCGACCTGGAGGATATGGAGTCCAAGATCACGAGCGCGACCAAGGCCCTCGTCATCATCAACCCCAACAACCCCACGGGCTCTGTCTATCCGCGCGAGGTGCTCGAGGGCATCGTCGAGGTTGCGCGCAGGCACCAGCTCATGATCTTTGCCGATGAGATCTACGACCGCCTGTGCATGGACGGCTACGAGCACGTCTCGATTGCCTCGCTCGCCCCCGATCTGCCCTGCGTTACCTTTAGCGGTCTGTCCAAGTCGCACATGATTGCGGGCTATCGCATTGGCTGGATGGTGCTTTCGGGCAACCAGCGCTGCATGAGCGACTTTATCATGGGCATCAACATGCTCTCCAACATGCGCCTGTGCTCCAACGTGCCGGCTCAGTCGATCGTTCAGACGGCGCTCGGCGGACACCAGTCCGTCAACGATTACATCCGCCCCGGCGGTCGTGTCTACGAGCAGCGCAACTTTGTGTATGAGGCGCTCAACAAGATCGACGGCATCTCGGTGGTTAAGCCGCGCGCGGCGTTCTATATCTTCCCCAAGATGGATGTTAAAAAGTTCAACATCACCGATGACGAGCAGTTTGCCCTCGACCTGCTGCACGAGAAGAAGATCCTGATCACGCGCGGCGGCGGCTTTAACTGGGCTGAGCCCGACCACTTCCGCATCGTGTACCTGCCGCGCATGGAAGTGCTCAAAGAGTCGCTCGAAGACCTCGCCGACTTCTTCGACCATTACCGCCAGAGCTAGTGGGGTAGAAGCTCCGCACTATGAAAAGCTCCCTGCAGTTGTTTTGCTGTAGGGAGCTTTCTTGAATCGGCGGAACTAGATCACTATCCCGTTGCAGTGGTCGATTTCGTGTTGGATGATCTCGGCGGTGTAGCCCGAGAAGTTCTTGATGCGGTGGACGAAGTTCTCGTCCAGATATTCCACCTTAATGCGGCGATAGCGGGTACAGGGACGCTCGCCGATCAGCGAGAGGCATCCTTCGCTCGTCTGATAGGCATTGACCTGCTCAAGAATTTGAGGGTTGTACATGAGCAGCGCCCTGTTGCCGTCTTTTACGCAGATGACGCGTTTGCGCACGCCGATCATGTTGGCAGCGAGGCCCACGCACTCGTGCTCATGCTCATGGAGCGTATCCAGAAGATCCTGTCCGGTCGTGGCATCTTCTGGGCCGGCGTCTTCAGAAGGCAGGCGCAAAAAGAACTCGGATTTCATGATGGGCTTAATCATGGCGGGCTCCTTAGGGTGGACACGTTTGGTTCAGGCCATGATACCGCGACATGTCGCATTAATGTGTGCACATAGATTCTGCAGCTAGATTGGCGGGCAAGACCATAAACTAATGGACGTTTTGCCGAGAGGCATGAATGTTTAAAGCGCAAAGAGTGCGCGACGGGCCCCGCGAATGGGGCGATGATGCCCGAGAGGGCCAAGAAGGAGTCTCATGTCCGAGAACGAAGAGATCATGAACGAGACCGAGAACGAGACCATGGCTGCCGAGGTAGAGGCAGTCGAGACCGTGGAGACCGAAGCTGCCGAGGTTGAGGCTGCTGACGAGGTTTCCGCCGAGGAGGAGGCCGAGGTTGTCGAGGCCGCCGTTGATTACGATGACGAAGAGCTGATGGACAAGATGCAGAAGGCCGCCCGCCTGCTGCGTAGCCGTCGCTTTGCTATTTCCAAGGAGGAGGAGGCCAAGGCCGAGCGCATGGCGAACATCGAGCGCGCCATCAAGCTCCTTGACCTCAAGCCCAAGATGGAGCAGAAGGAAATGTCCGACCTGCTGGGCATGCGCCTTCGTGAGCTCGATGGCCTGATGGCCGAGGCCGAGGCTGCCGATCTGGTCGGCCGCATCGACGACGCCGAGGGCGATATGCGCAAGATCGTCGTCTTCGCTGCCGAGGATGCCGCTGAGGGCCTGGTCGAGCTTGCCAACAAGAAGGAGAAGCTCCTGCCCGAGCTTTCTTACGAGGAGGCCACCGAGCTGATGGCCGCTCTCGATAAGGTTATTGCTCCGCTCGTCGCCATGGGCCTGGACGAGGACCGCGGTCCTCGCGGCGGCCGTGACGACCGCGGTGGTCGTGGCGGCGACCGTGGCGGTCGCGGCGGCTTTGGCGATCGCGGTGGCCGTGGTGGCGACCGTGGCGGTCGCGGTGGCGATCGCGGTGGCCGTGGCGGCTTTGGTGACCGTGGCGGCGACCGTGGCGGTCGCGGCGGCTTTGGCGGCAACCGTGGTGGCTATGGCGACCGCGGTGGCAACCGTGGCGGCTTCGGCGGCAACCGTGGTAACGACCGTGGCGATCGTGGCGGCCGCAACGGCGGCGGCTTCCGCGGCAACCGCTTTTAGGGGTTACGCGGTTCTACGAACCGCGTAACTAGTTGACGCTGCAAACCCGCCAGAGCGGCAACCTGCCTTTCAACTTCGGCGGCATGACCAGAAGGTCAATGCCGCCTCGTTTCAAGGCACCTTGCTCGCTCTGGCGGGTTTTCGCTGTCGGTACCAAGACATCGGCGTTGCCTTTGTTGCCATAGTCATTGGGGGCGTTCTGGTTTGACTAGTCGTTTAAGAACGTCCCCAACGACTACATAGCATGAGAGTGGATAATCTCCCGGTTTGAGCCTGCATTCAAGCTCAAAGTGGGAGATTATCCACTCTCATTTGTTGTATGTCCGAAAATCCACGCTCGTTTAAATTCTGCCTACATTTGCAGGAACAGTTCGTGGAGGCGGGTGTCTTCGTCGAGCTCGGGGTGGAAGGTGACGCCGAGCTGGTTGCCTTGGCGGGCGGCGACGATGCGGCCATCGACTTCGGCCAGGGCCTCGGCATCGCCGTGCACCTCAACGATGCGGGGTGCACGGATAAACGTCAGCGGCACTTCACCGTCGATGCCGGACACCTGGCCCTTGGTGCGAAAACTGCCGAGCTGCCTGCCGTAGGCATTGCGCTCGACAAGTACATCCATGGTTGCCAAACGCGGCGTGCCCTTATCGTCATGGGCGGCAAGATCGTGAGCCAGCAGAATCAGGCCGGCGCAGGTGCCCAGGACGGGCATACCTTCAGCGATACGGGCACGAAGCTCCTCGAGCATGCCCAACTCATCAAGCAGCTTCCCTTGAACGGTAGACTCGCCGCCGGGAAGTACCAGGCGATCAAAGTCCTGCTGCAAATCGGCCGCCTGCCTCAGCTCGATACAACGTGCGCCCAGCTCGGACAGTCTTGCCTCGTGCTCGGCAAAAGCGCCCTGGACCGCCAGCACGGCGACCGTTTGGTCTGCATAATCGCTCATGTGCGATCCTTTCTGCTGGACTAGCGCCCGCGCTCCTCCATGATGATCTCGATTTCGTCGGCGTTGATGCCCACCATGGCCTCGCCCAGGTCCTCCGAAAGCTCGGCGATGAGCTTGGCGTCGGTGAAGTTTGCCACGGCCTTGACGATGGCGGCGGCGCGCTTGGCGGGGTCGCCGCTCTTAAAGATGCCCGAGCCAACAAAGACGCCCTCGGCGCCCAGCTGCATCATCAGCGCGGCGTCGGCGGGGGTCGCGACTCCGCCGGCGGCAAAGTTTACGACGGGAAGCTTGCCCGTGGTATGGACCTCGCGCACCAGCTCAACCGGAACCTGCAGCTGCTTGGCTGCCTCAAAGAGTTCGTCGTCGCGCAGAGCAACAACGTCGCTGATCTGCTTTTGGATCTTGCGCATGTGACGCACGGCCTGAACGACGTCGCCCGTGCCCGGCTCGCCCTTGGTACGAATCATCGTGGCGCCCTCGGCAACACGGCGCAACGCCTCGCCCAGATCGCGGGCGCCGCAGACAAACGGCACGTCAAACTGGGTCTTGTCGATGTGATAGACATCATCGGCGGGGGAGAGGACCTCGGATTCGTCGATGTAATCGATTTCGATGGCCTGCAGGACCTGCGCCTCGACAATGTGGCCGATGCGGCACTTGGCCATAACGGGGATGGAGACGGCCTCCTGGATGCCCTTGATCATCTTGGGGTCGCTCATGCGCGAGACGCCGCCTGCGGCACGGATATCGGCCGGAATGCGCTCGAGTGCCATGACGGCGCAGGCGCCCGCCTCCTCGGCGATGCGCGCCTGCTCGGGTGTGGTGACGTCCATGATGACGCCGCCCTTGAGCATCTGCGCGAGTTCGCGATTGAGTTTGACGCGATCGGCCTTGTTGGTCTGTTCTGCCATGGTTGCTCCCTTGGTTGGCATGTGCATTGCTTGACGGAACATCCTATCGGGGAGCTGGGTATGGCGAAATACTCAGTTTTTGAGATAATAACAAGGTCAGGTTAATACCAGATTAAACGGTTCGATATGGTCAGGTGATAAACTCATGCTTGACTACAATTTGGAAAAACGCGGCGAAGCATCGCTCTATGAGTATGTTTACCAGCAAATTCGAGATGATATTGTTGCTGGCCGTATTGCGGCGGGGGAGCATCTGCCGTCTAAGCGCGCCTTTGCGAGTCATCTGGGTATCAGTGTCATTACCATCGAGAATGCATATAGCCAGTTGCTTGCCGAGGGTTATATTTGCTCAATGCCGCGTCGTGGCTACTACGCGTGCGAGCTTCCGGATGCGCCGGTTTTGGCTTTGGCTGCGGGGGATATCGACCGAGATGCTGTCCCTGTTGGTCCCAGCGCGCATGATGCCATGGGGCAGGCAGAGCGATTCGATGCACTTTCTCCTTCCGCTTTGGAGGCGGCGCGGCTTTGGCAAAGTGCGCTACGGGCGACGCTGACGTCCGAAGACGAGCGTGAAATCTTTTCGCCCGCACCGGCGCAGGGCACCGCTCGACTGCGACGTGCGATTGCGCACCATCTGCGCGGGACAAGGGGCATGAATGTCAATCCCGACAATATCGTTATCGGTGCGGGCGCCCAGCTGCTCGATACCATGTTGGTTCAGTTGCTTGGCGCGGACAAGGTGTATGCCGTCGAGGATCCAGGCTATTTGCGCTTGACGCGCATCTATCAGGCCATGGGTTGCGAAGTGCGGCATGTCCCGTTGGATGCTGAGGGCGTGGACTTGAGCGCGCTGCAGAAAACCGGGACCGATGTCCTTCACCTGATGCCGTCTCATCAGTATCCGACCGGTCTTGTGACGAGCATTGCACGTCGCTATGCGTTGCTGAGCTGGGCCGCCGAGCGGCCGGGTCGGTATCTCATCGAAGACGACTTTGATTGTGAGTTTCGCCTTGCCGGCAAGCCGATTCCCGCGCTCGCGTCGATCGATGCCGCTCAATCGGTCATCTATACCAACACGTTTTCGAAGAGCCTTTCATCGGCGTTGCGTTTGGCGTACATGGTGTTGCCCGATGAGCTGATGGAACGGTTTGGGCGCGACCTTGGTTTTTACGCTTCGTCGGTGAGCTCTGTTGACCAGGTCGCTTTAGCGCGCTTGCTGGAATCGGGTGATTACGAGCGGCATGTTAACCGCGTGCGCGTGCGTGCTCGCGAGGCACGCGATGGCCTGGCAGCGCTTGTACGGAAAGCGTTTCCGGCAGGGGAAGTCTCGATCGAGCATGCAGACGCGGGCCTTTACTGTATCGTGGTTGCGGAGCGTAGAACGGGCGGAAGCTCTTTTATGCGGACCCTTACGCGCTTAAGCATCCCGTTCATCGATATCAGTGACTGTTATTGGTGTGCCGATGGCGCATATGTTCCTGAAAACTCAAGTCAAATTCTTGTTCAGTATGACGATCTGAGTCCAAAAGTGCTAACAACCTTGGAATTGCAGCTAATGGGGGCACTCTGCAACCTAAGTGAGTAGGCTTTTGGAACTTTGGCGACCAGACGGTTTTGTAGCAAGTTGTCTACCTGCGGTTTTGAAAAGCAAGATGACCGGTCTGCTCGGGATGTTCCAAAAAGTCTACTCACTTGCCGCGCAAAGCTTCCGCACGAGAAAAAAAAGGGGGGTTTTCAACAGAGCTTCGTCCAGTTCTTGGCAAGCTTTTGGCCAGTTGGGGAGGGCTGTTGAAAACTTAGCGGTCCGTTTGGCGCCATTTTCGGTGCGTTCGCGCCAATGCGAGACCGGATGGGTTGAAATTCGTGTTTTCCTGTGCCTATGAAGGATCTACTTTGTGACATATCGGCTTTTAGGTACTGGCGTTTGCCCCCTCAAGTGCGTGCTTTGTGTCCGCCGCTTCCGCGACCGGAAGAAGACCGGCAGCGATATGACCTCGCCCGTAACCCGACGGCTGCGGTTGCGCTCGGTTTTCCGTTGTATACATTGGTTCGGACAAGAAACAAACGGACATGTCCTGCCAGCATTAGGCAGCGGCTGTTCCTTGGTGAGCTTCCCAGGGAATCCGTGCTGGAAACGGAGCATGGATTTTTGGTTACGTCTCCTCTGCTGACGGCATTCATCATGTCGCGGCATCTGACGGATCTTCAGCTTCTTTTGGTATTGGCGGAGATGTGCGGCCTGTTTGCGGTGTGCGCTCTGCCGGCGGCACTTGAGGCGGAGCTTACGCGTGCAATTGATTCGGGCGCGATTTCGACAACGTTCGGTTGGGTGCGCTGCCCGTCCGAGGACGGTACCGCTTCAAATTTATGGCGTCGAGACGCTTTGGTTTTGGGCAGAGACCTTGACCGTTTTTGTTCAGATGTTTGCGGGATGCGTTACGGCAATAGATTTATGGCGGTATCGCAGCTCGTTCCATTGGGCGCCGCGTCGCCTTTTGAGGTCGAGGTGTATTTGTTGCTTGGACTGCCGCGATCCCTGGGAGGTGAAGGTTTTTGCAGCATAGAGCTCAATGTCGAAGTGACGCTAAGCGCAAGTGCTCGATCGATTGTGGGAAAGTCCCGTGTATATATCGACCTACTTCTGTCTTCGCCGGACGGCAGGCGACAGGTGGCCATTGAATGTCAGGGAAAGGCCTCGCACGGACGAGCAGGGGATGGCTTGCGTGACGCTGACCGCATGACGGCCCTTCAGGCCATGGGCTACGATGTACTTCTCCTGACACACAGACAGATATCCGATGAGGATAGATTCCGCGCGATCGTTAAGGCCGTATGCAGGATGCTCGATGCTGAATATCGTGATAAAAGCCCAGATGAGCAAAGGGCTGAGACATTACTCCGGTCTGAGCTATTCGTGGACTGGTCAAAATTGGGAGTAATCGACGGAAAGATGCCCGTTAGACACAAAACAGCTCGATCGTGGACGGCTGCGGTTCTAAGTGAGTAGACTTTTGGCGCTTTGGCGACCGGGCCGTTTTGCAACAAGTCATTTACCTGCGGCTTTTTAAAGCAATATGGACGGAGTGCTTGGTAAGTTCCAAAAAGCCTACTCACTTAGTTTTTGACGAGAAGCCGATGCCTAAGGCAGTCCTATTTCAGAGTGTTAACGAGTCCTCGAGGCACAAAAAAGGCCCGAACCGATACGGTCCGGGCCTTTTTTGTGCTAAAGATTATCTCTCAGGCGGCTGACTTAGCCAAAGTAGCGCTTGAGCAGACCGGCGAAAGCCTTGCCGTGGCGAGCCTCGTCGCGAGCCATCTCGTGCACGGTGTCGTGGATGGCATCGAGGCCAGCGGCCTTGGCGCGCTTGGCAAGATCGGTCTTGCCGGCGGTGGCGCCATTCTCGGCCTCAACGCGCATCTCGAGGTTCTTCTTGGTGGAGTCGGTCACGACCTCGCCCAGGAGCTCGGCGAACTTGGCGGCGTGCTCGGCCTCCTCGTGGGCAGCCTTCTCCCAGTACAGGCCGATCTCGGGATAACCCTCGCGATGGGCGACGCGAGCCATGGCCAGGTACATACCGACCTCGGAGCACTCGCCCTCAAAGTTGGCGCGCAGGTCGGCAACGATGTCCTCGGAGACGCCCTCCATCTTGGCGACGCCCACGACGTGCTCGGCAGCCCACTCGAGCTGGCCCTCCTCCTGCTTCAGGAAACGAGAACCAGGAACGCCGCACTGGGGGCACTTGAAATCCTCGGGCAGCTGGTCGCCGTCGAACTCTTCCACATAACCGCAAACGGGGCAAACAAACTTCATGATTCGATCCTTTCGATCGATGGCGATGGCGCGCTCGTCCGGTCCCGTAAGGGCCCTCTCCGGACGTGCGTCTTGACGAGTTCTATTATCCATAAATGAGACCGAATGTGAAGCCTATTAGGAATGATTTTTAATAAAACAATTATGGGCATGTGAAGATGTTGATTGATTAACGATTGTTAGACCTCGTACGACCTCCGATGAGTACAATCGGGCGAGCAAATGTTGACCTATCAACAAATGAAGGAGTTTCCTTTATGCATCTAGCCCGTCGTGCCTGGTGCCGAACATATCAGACGGTTTTTCGCATCGCATTGCCGATCCTGCCCTATACCGAGCCGCGCATTTTGGAGCATGCCGAGGATGTGCCCGCGATGCTTCAAAAGCGCTCGATCCAGAAGGTCCTTATCGTGACAGACCCTGGTATTGCTCGTTTGGGACTCACGGCATCACTCGAGCGTGCGCTTGCGGCTCAGGGGATTGGCGTTACGGTCTATGCCGAAACGCGTGCGAACCCCACGGTCTCGAATGTGGAGGAAGCGGCGGCGCTGTATCGCGAGAACGACTGCCGGGCCATTATCGGTTTTGGCGGCGGTTCGGCCATGGACTGCGCCAAGGGCGTGGGCGCACGCATCGCACAGCCAAATAAGCCCATCAACAAGATGCGCGGCCTGCTGCGCGTCCACCGTCTCTTGCCGCTGCTTATTGCGGTTCCCACTACCTCCGGTACGGGAAGCGAAGTCACACTCGCGGCGGTTATCACCGATGACGAGACGCACTATAAATACCCCATTAACGACTTTGTGCTTATCCCGCGCTTTGCGGTGCACGACCCCGAGTTTACACGCGGCCTGCCCGCCTCCATTACGGGGCAGACGGGCATGGATGCCCTGACGCATGCCGTCGAGGCCTTTATCGGCCGTAGCACCACGCCCTACACGCGCAAGATGGCGCGTCAGGCGGTCCAGCTCATCCACGACAATTTGCCCGAGGCCTATGAGCATGGCGACGACATGCGCGCTCGTCGCAATATGCTTTCGGCGGCGTATAAAGCGGGTGTTGCATTTACCCGCTCCTATGTCGGATATGTGCATGCCATCGCGCACAGTCTGGGCGGCCGATACGGAATTCCGCACGGTTTGGCCAACGCGATCATCCTGCCGCACATGCTTCGCGCTTATGGTGACGCCGCCGCCCCCAAGCTTGCCGATCTTGCTCGCATGGCCGGTCTCGCGCCGGCTAACGCGCAGGACAGTCTTGCGGCCGAGGCCTTTATCGATTGGGTCGACCGCATGAATGCCGCCTTGGGCATTCCAAAATATGTGACGGGCATTCGCCGCTCCGATATTCCGCAAATGGCGGCCCATGCCGATGCCGAGGCCAATCCGCTATACCCCGTTCCACTTTTGATGGATCGGTTGGAACTCGAGCGTATGTACGAGGTCGTCGCGGGTGGTATGTTTGAGGTCGAGAACTAGGAGGGTCCATGAACACCGAGGAAATCGCGCGCATCGTTGCCGATCAGCGCGCCTATTTTAAGACGCATGCCACGTTTGATGTCGATGTTCGACGTCGCGCGCTCGTGAGTTTGCGCGATGCGGTACGGGCCCACGAGGCCGATATTGCCCATGCGCTCAAGACCGATTTGGGAAAGTCCCATGATGAGGCGTATATGTGCGAGATCGGCACGTCGCTTTCCGAGATTCGTCATCAGATCGCGCATGCGGCTCGATGGAGTCGTCCTCGCCTGCATCCGTGTGATCTCGCCAATGCCGTGAGCGTTTGCAAAACGCAAGCCGTGCCCTATGGCGTCACGCTCATCATGGCTCCGTGGAACTACCCGTTTTTGCTAACACTCGAGCCGCTCGCCGGCGCCCTTGCCGCGGGCAATACTGTGGTCATCAAGCCGAGCGCCTATGCTCCGGCATCGAGTGCGGTGCTCAGGCAAATCTGCGAAGAGGCATTTGATCCGCGCCTGGTGACGGTTGTCGAGGGCGGGCGCGCTGAGAACGAAGCGCTGCTCGACGAGTGCTGGGACAAGATCTTCTTTACCGGTAGCGTTCCGGTCGGTAAGCTCGTCATGGAGCGCGCAAGTAAAAACCTTACGCCCGTGACGCTTGAGCTGGGCGGCAAGAGTCCCTGCATCGTGGATGCGACGGCAAACTTGAAGGTCGCGGCGCGGCGTATCGCCTTTGGTAAATGGCTCAACGTGGGACAGACCTGTGTGGCGCCCGACTATCTGCTGGTCGATACGCGCGTGCACGACGAGCTGCTGGGCCTTATCAAGGAGGAGGTCCGTCGCATGTTTGGCGAGTACCCGCTCGACAACGAGGATTATGGGCATATCGTCAACGCCAAGCATTTTGCGCGCGTGCGTGGGCTGATCGATCCCGATAAGGTTGTGCTTGGAGGCACGGCGCGCGAGTCATCGCTCAAGATTGAGCCGACGATTTTGGACGGCGTGACCCCCGATGACGCCGTGATGCAGGAGGAGATTTTCGGCCCCATCTTGCCGGTGCTGACGTTTGAGAGCCTAGACGAGGCCGAGACGTTTATTACGGATCGTCCGACGCCGCTGGCCCTGTATATCTTTAGCCAGGATCGCGCGGTTCAGCAGCGCTTTGTGCGCTACGTGCCCTTTGGCGGCGGCTGCGTCAACGACACCATCATGCATCTGGCTACGAGCCATATGGGCTTTGGCGGCATGGGCGCGAGCGGTATGGGGCAGTACCATGGCCGGGAGAGCTTCGATACGTTTAGCCACAAGAAGAGCATCGTGAACAAGGCAACCTGGCTCGACGTGCCGTTTCGGTATGCGCCCTACGCAAGCTGGAAGCACAAATTCGTGCGCATGTTTGTGCATTAGGAAATGGCAGGTAATACGAACAAGTGTTCCTATTACCTGCCATTTACGTTAGACTACTGCTATGGGGTACGGATGGGCCAACTCCCTTTAGAAGGGAATTGGTATGAACGTAAGCGATGTTATTTCGTTATTGGCGTTGTTGATCGCGGCTATCGAACTCGGCCTGTTTATCGGCCGAATGAAATAGCCGTCCCCGCGTAAGCGAAGACGGCCACTTCTCACGATGAAAACGTGTATCGGAGTTGGCAAGACCCGCTGCCACGGGTGCCATCCGTGCCTCTATCTTATCTGCAAGCGCTCTGTCTCGCAAGCGTTGCGGCGAGCGATTGAAAGACGCGGGCAGGATGAATTTGTGTCCGCACGAGTTCGTAGACTTCTCAGTAAGGTTAAGCGTCGGTTTATCCGGCCGTTAGAGGAGTTGCTATGTACGAGCCTTCGCGTGTTCTTCTGTCGTTTCATATTGCGGGATTTCAGTATGCCGACGGTGCCTTGGTCCTGGGCGATCTTAAAGCGGGCGATAAGCTGACGCTGTGTGCCGAGCACGATAACCCCCATGATCCCGAGGCGGTTGCGATCTATTACGACAAGACCAAGCTCGGTTATGTTCCGGGAAACGAGGTCGGCCCGTTGTCCTTGATGATGTATTACGGACATGAGGGTGTATTTGAGGCGCGCGTGCAGCAAGTTGCCCCAGAGCACAGCCCGTGGCATCAGGTGCGTGTTGGACTCTACGTGGTGGATGCTCGCTAATCGGTAAGGGAGACTGCCATGTTTGATGACGACGACCAGTTCGATCTGACAGACGATCCGTTTGAGTGGGATATGCTACTCGATGATGATGAGTTGGAGCGGGATCGTAAGAAGCGGCAGGACAAGAACACCCAGGGTGGCGCTTCGAAAAAGCAAGACAAGAGCCGCCGCGGACTGTTCGGCGGGTTCTTTGGATAACCGCCGCATCGCTGCGTCTGTATACTTAGCACGAGTTGAACGCGTTGCGAAATGAGGACAGAGACGATGATGTGGTTTACCGCCGACCTGCACCTGGGCGATACGAATATCTTGCACGACATGGACCGGCCGTTTGGCTCGGTCGAGGAGATGAATCGCAAGGTCATCGATGCCATCAATGAGTGCGTGGCTGCGGATGACCGTCTCTATATTCTGGGTGACTTTACCTATCGTTTGCCCCTGGCGGAGGCGGTGCGCCTGCGCGAGCGTATCGAATGCCAGAACGTGACGCTCATCCGTGGTAACCATGACGGCGACTGGGAAGATTCCGACGCCCCGCAAATTTGGGAAGACGTGCGCGATTACCTGGAGATTGCTCCCGGCTATGCCAAGGGCCATCGTCTGGTTATGAGCCACTACCCCATGCTCAGCTGGAACGGCAAGGCACGTGGCGCCATTATGCTGCATGGGCATATCCACAGCAGGGGTGACCGCACCAACGCACGCAACCGCGATCGCGAGCGCCCGATCCTGCGCTATGACGTTGGCCTTGATGCCAACGACTACAGACCCGTAAGCCGCGATCAAATCCTGGGCTTCTTTGGACTGTAATGCTCGAACCACCACAAAGGGGACAGGCACCTTTGTGGTGGTTCTGGCGCCGTTGCCATTATGGCGGCGGCGCCTTTTTTGTCCGTGCGGCGCGGTAGAGTGTAGGCGGTTGAAATTTGCGTCCATCGAGGAGCTGCTATGAACGAGATCAAGTGCCCGCATTGCGGCGAAGTTTTTAAGGTCGATGCGTCCGGTTATGCGGATATCGTCAAACAAGTGCGCGATGCTGAGTTTTCGCGCGACCTGGATGAGCGTGTGAAGGCAGTCCAGCGCGAGGGCGAGCAGGCGCTGGAACTTGAGCGCTCGCGTTCGACGGCTGCCTTGCAAAAGGCAGAGTCTCAGCGCAATGCTCAGCTTGTCGAGCAGAAGAATGCTGCAGCTCAGCAGTTGGCACAAGAGGTTGCCAAGCGCGATGCCGAGCTTGCCGAGCTGCACGCCAAGCTCGAGGGCGCTGCCGCAGAGCGTGAGAGTGCAAGCCAGCGTGCAGCTGTTGAGGCCCGTGCGGATGCGCAGAAGGAAAACGCAGAGCTCCAGCGCGAGATTGACAATTTGCGTGCGCAGCTGGAGCGCAAAGATGACGAAGCTAAGCTTGCCGAGGCTTCGGCGCGCAATGCTGCTCAGAACGATTTGGCTGCACGCGATGCGCAGATTGCAGAATTGCAGGCAAAGCTCTCCGCGGCGGACAAGGCCCAGGAGATGGCGCTTGCCACCGCTGCGGCCGAGTCGCAGCGTGAGCTCGATGCCGCTCGCAGCGAGGCTGAGCGCACACTTGCCGACTATCAGGCGAAAGTACAAGAGAAGTTTTCCGCCGCAAAGGCTCAGTCCGAGCAAGAGGCCGAGGGCCTGCGTGCGCAGCTGCGCGAACAGGAGCTGACGGCCAAAATGAACCTATCGGAGGCGGTCGCCGCGGCAGAGCGTGAGCGTGACGAGGCACGTGCCAAACTGACGAGCGAGCTGGCGGTGCGCGATTCGCGCGAGGAACAGGCCAGAGCAGCACACGAGCTCGAGCTTGCGCAGGCCAAGCGCGTGAGCGACGAGTTGATTCGCTACAAGGACGAAGAGATTGAGCGCCTTAAGGACATGAAGGTCCGCCTGTCCACCAAGATGGTGGGCGAGTCGCTCGAGCAGCACTGCGAGACCGAGTTTAACCGTCTGCGCATGACGGCGTTTCCTAATGCGTACTTCGAGAAAGATAACGATGCGTCCGAGGGCACCAAGGGCGACTTTATCTTCCGCGAGTGCGATGCGAGCGGCAACGAGGTCATTTCGATTATGTTCGAGATGAAAAACGAGAACGATGAGACCGCGACCAAGCATAAAAACGAGGACTTCTTTAAGAAGCTCGATCACGATCGTCGCCAGAAAGGCTGCGAGTATGCGGTGCTCTGCACCCTGCTGGAGCCCGAGAGCGAGCTCTATAACGCGGGAATCGTGGACGTGAGTTACCGCTATGAGAAGATGTACGTGATCCGCCCGCAGTTCTTCATTCCCATGATCACGCTGCTGCGCAACGCCGCTATGGGCTCGCTGCGCTATAAGCAGGAGCTGGCGGAGTACAAGCAGCAGAATATCGACGTCACGAACTTCGAAGCCAAGATGGAAAAGTTCAAGAATGATTTCGGTCGCAACTACGAGATCGCGAGCCGCAAGTTCCAAACGGCGATCGATGAGATCGACAAGACGATTAGCCATCTGCAGAAAACCAAGGAGGCGTTGCTGTCTTCCGAGAACAACCTGCGCCTAGCCAACAAGAAGGCCGACGATCTTACCATTCGCAAGCTCACGTGGGGCAACAAGACCATGAAGGCGGCGTTTGACGAGGCGCGCGGGGCTGCGCCAGAGACAAACGATGAGCCCGCCGAAGCGGATTCGTATGAGGTCGAGGATGCCGAGTAGAGGATAGCGTATCGCGCAAAAAGCGGGGCCGCTGGCGATGTTGCCAGCGGCCCCGCTTCGTTTCGTTCCATTGCGCCCGGCTAGTCCTCGAGCAGGTCCTCGATAAAGCCGACACGGTAGTTCTTGAAGATGACCTCGCCGCCGTCTTGCGTGGCGTCCAGGTCGACATCGCCCATGATGCCAAAGTCGTGGTCGCCATCCTCGTCGGCAAAAATCTGGTGCACATGCCACACGCGCTGCGTCTTCTCGTCGCTCTCGTCGATGGAAAACATCGCGGAGCTGCGGGCATCTCCGTCGGTGAGAATTACCTCGTGTTGCTCGTGATAGGCGTCGAGCGCTTTTTGCCAGCGGATTTCGCTCATGCCCCAGTCTTCGTCGAGCTCGCCTAGGTCGCGCACGTGCCCGCGGGCGGCAAGGGTCACGCGGCGGAAGAGCGCGTTGCGCACCAGCAGCGTGCAGCCGCGGCGGTCCGCCACGACCTCGTCGATGCCCTGCGGCGGTGCGGCATCGAGGGCTGCCGGGTTGCCGGCGTTTTCCCACTCGTCCACCAGGCTCGAGTCCACCGAGCGCACCACAAAGCCCAGCCACGAGATAATGTCGCGCAGGCGCTCGTCGCGCTTCTCGATGGGCACGGTGCGGTCGAGCGAACGGTAAGCCTCTGCCAGGTAGCGCAGTAAAATGCCCTCGGAGCGGGCGATGCCGAGCTTTTGAATGTAACCCTTAAAATCGCTCGCGCTTTCCAGCATATCGCGCAGGACGCTCTTGGGAGAGAGCTGGTAGTCGTTTGCCCAGGGTACTTCCTGGCAGTACTTGTCAAAGGCGGCATCGAGCAAATCCTCGAGCGGCTTTTCGTACGTGACGTCTTGAATGCGCTCCAAGCGCTCCTCATATTCGATGCCGTCGGCCTTCATCTCGGCCATCGCGCGATCGCGTGCGGCGCGCTCCTGTGCGCGCAACACCTGCTTGGGATCCTCGAGCGTTGCCTCGACCATTGAGATTAGATCCATGGTATAGGTCTCGCTCTCGGGATCGAGCAACTCCAGCGCGGCAAGCAAAAACGGCGAGAGCGGCTGGTCGAGCGCAAAGTCCTCGGGCAGGTCGACCGTCAGCGCGTAGTCGATGTCCGGCGCGGCGTCAGCCGGTGCATCGGGTGCGGGCGGCACCTCGGTGCGCACGACGACGCCGGAGTCGATGAGCGTGGCGAAAATCTCGTCGGCACGAACCTCGAGCTTGGCCTTTTCCTCGGGGGTCTGCAGGCTTGTCTCGATGAGGTCGTGTACGCGGGCTCGGGCATCGCCGCCCTGCTCGACCACGCTAATCACCATGGAATGTGTGATGCGAAGGCGCGGCTTGAGCGTTTCGGGCTGCGTCTCGATCAGGCGCTCAAAGGTCTGCTTGTTCCAGGTGACAAAGCCCTCGGGGGCCTTTTTCTTTTTAATCTTACGGAGCTTTTTGGGGTCGTCGCCCGCTTTGGCCATAAGCTTGGCGTTTTCGATCTCGTGTTCGGGTGCCTCGGCGATGACCATGCCCTCGGTATCGAAGCCCGAGCGGCCGGCACGACCGGCAATCTGATGGAACTCGCGGGCGCGCAGACGACGCATCTTGTAGCCGTCGAACTTGGTGAGCGCGGTGAGTACCACGGTGTGGATGGGTACGTTGATGCCGACGCCGAGCGTATCGGTGCCGCAGATGACGGGCAGCAGGCCCTGCTGCGCCAGGCGCTCGACCAGTAGACGATAGCGCGGCAGCATACCGGCGTGGTGCACGCCGACGCCGCAGCCGAGCAAGCGCTTGAGGATCTTGCCGAAGGCCGTCGAGAAGCTCGTTCCCTTTGCCGCTTCTTTGATGGCTTCGCGCTGCTCCTTGCTGGCGATGCCAAAATTGGCGAGCGACTGTGCCGTCGCAAGGGCGGCATCCTGGCTAAAGTGCACGATATAGAGCGGGGCCTCGCCGCGGCGCATGGCGAGCTCGACCGTGCCCTCGAGGGAGGTCGTCACGTAGTCGTAGCTCAGCGGAACAGGACGCGGGGCGTCGACAACCAAGTCGCAAGCAGCGCCGGTGTGCTCCTCGAGTGAGGCGGCGATGGCAGTGACATCGCCGAGCGTGGCGCTCATGAGCATGAATTGCGTGTGAGGCAGGGTGAGCAGCGGCACCTGCCAGGCCCAACCGCGATCGGGGTCGGCAAAGTAGTGGAACTCGTCCATGGCGACGCAGCCAACATCGGCATCTTCGCCCTCGCGCAGCGCGTCGTTGGCAAGGATCTCTGCCGTGCAGCAGATGACGGGAGCCTTGGTGTTGATATGCGTGTCGCCGGTGATCATACCGACGTTATCGCGGCCGAGCACCTGCACAAGATCGAAAAACTTCTCACTGACCAGAGCCTTGATAGGAGCCGTGTAGTAGCAGCGCTTGCCCTGCGCCATGCCCATAAAGAGCATGCCCAGCGCGACAAGCGACTTGCCCGATCCGGTCGGTGTTCCCAAAATGACATGGTCACCGGCGGCTAGATCCATGAGGGCCTCTTCTTGGTGGTCCCACAGCTCAATGCCGCGGTCGCTCGTCCATTCAAAGAAACGTTCGAAGGCCTGATCGGGCGTGAGCCACGGTTCGGGCTCACTGCCATCCTCGGGCTCCCACCAGGTGGGGGAGAGCGTACCGAGCGAGCCGAACTCGGCTTCGGTTCCCGTGCCGCCCGAGAATGAGCTGGCGGCCCCGGCGCCGGAGACGGTGCCGGCGGCGGTATCTGTCGTGGTCTGTGCCATGTGGTTGCTTTCTCTCGCGATTGTCCGCCAACTATTATGGCGTAGCGTCGCATCGATGCGTTCGCAGGCAAGAAAATGCAGGAAATGGGCGTTCTGCCCAGCCGTTTGGTGCAGTTGCCAGCTAAGTGAGTAGACTTTTTGCAATATCGCGAGCACATGGTTTTTGCGCAAGGGCTCTATCTGCGGTTTTAGTTTTCGTTATGCGGGTTGTGCTTGGCTATTGCAAAAAAGTCTACTCACTTAGGTTTTGAGGGTCGTTCGCTGGCGCCTACTTGCGCTTGTTTGCCGACGCCGCGACCATAAGAAGCCCCTAGGACTCTTGCGGCAGACGCTTCTTGCCCTTGCGGGCGCGGTTTCTAAAGTTCTCGACGGCCTCTTCCATGCCCAGAGGTACATAGGTGAGCTCATCGAGGTTATCGGGCAGGTAGCAGGCAAGGCTTTGCTCCTGCGCTCGGCCTGCTACGAGTTGCTCTTCGGTAGGCTTCTCGCCGGGTGTGGCGCAAATGCCATAGACGGCGGCGCCCATCTCGCGCGTGCGGCACTCATACTCGGTCTCGGGATGCTCGGGATGGTCGCGGCGAACGTCGTCACTTGTCCAAAGTGTGTCGTAGCCTGCCGCGGCAAACTGCCCCAGGGCGTAGTCGCGCAATGGCTTGCTGTCGGTTCGCAGTGTGACGGTGGCGCCGGCTGCAAAGAGCGGGCGGTAGAGCATCAAATGCTCGACATGGACGAGTCGTTTTTTGGCGTACTTGGCCTTGGGCTGCGGCGTGGGAAAGTTGATGGTGATGGCATCGAGCTCGCCTGCGGCAAACAGCTGCGGCAGCGATGCAGCGCCTCGGGGCAGCACAAGCGCATTGGGCAGCTCCTGCTCGCAGATTTTCTGCGCGGCATAGGCGATGCAGATGGGCTCCTGGTCCATACCGATAAAGAGGGTGTTTGGCTCGCGGACTGCGCGCTCTACAAGGTACGTTCCCTTGCCACAGCCAAGATCCAGGTGAAGGTGCTCGAAGGGCTTGCTGCCAACTGGCGCACAAGCCTCGCGCCAATCTCCGGCATAAGCCTCGGGGTTCGTCTCGATCGCATCGGCGTAGCGCTCCAGGCGCTCCTCGAGCACAAAGTTCTTAGGCGTGCGAACGTGGACGGCTCCCATGAGGCTCCTTGGTCATAAGTATGGAACGCATAGCTACGCGTTCCGTCAATGGGTTGAAAAGGGCGGGCATAGATTGCCCGAAAGATGTGGTGCGGCTCGGCGGCGAGTCGTCGGTGCCTACAGGCGCTTGAGAATCACATAGCGGTTGAGCTCGCCGCTACGACCGTCGGCATGGAAGCGCTCAAGCTCGCGCACGGGGACCTCGCCGCTCTTGTAGAACGTACGGACGCCGCGCACCAGGTCGGTGATCTGCTGATCGTCAAAGTGATGGCAATAGCGGTAGGCGTGGCGGTCGTTTTGCCAGCCGATGAGGTGGTCGCCGGCTTCAAACTGTGCGGAATCGTAACCCTCAAACGGCGGGGTGAGCTCGGCGCGGGCTTCGGCGCGAACAGCCTTGCGCGCCATGCGCTCGTCGTTCATAAACTCCCAAAAGCTGATGGCGATGATGCCGCCCGGGCGCGTCTGGCGCACCAGGGCGTCGAGCACGCGTACACGGTACTCGCACGACGGCACATGGTGCATAAAGCCAAAGCAGACCGAGATGTCGGCGAGCGGGGCGTCGAAAAGCACGTCGGGCGTCTCGGCGGGGTTGAGCTTCATAAGGGCGTCGAGCACGTCGAGTTCCTGGAAGTGCAGGTTGGGAATGCGCAGCGCGTGGCCATGTGCATCGATGGCCAGGTCTTGGCACGAGTCGACACCATAGAACTCAAACGGGCAGCTGGCATCTGCCGAGGGGTTTGCGCCATCGACGCCCTTGGCGGCAAGTGCGCCGCCGGCGGCAAAGTTCTCGAATCGCATATTGCCACAGGCAAGATCGAAGACGCGGACGGGATGCTCGATCGTGGCGACGTCGAGCTGTTCGAGCGCGATATCCATGGTGCGTACCCAGCCGGGCCACGGGGCCTGGCGCGTATCGGAAAAGGAAGCGGAGTGCTCGCGATAGAACGTGTTGTTGAGCTGGATGAGCGATGAGGCGAAATCGCGGTTCACGGCGCGGAACTCCCTCCGTTGGCGGTGCGGAATAAACAGTACGACCATACTACCGTTAACGCCGCAACGGGGACAACCAAGCTACGGGTCATTGCTTTGTTTGGACACATTTCCGCAGCTCATATGCGCCCGCAACCGCCGGTTGTCAAAAATCTCACTAGAATAGGTGGCATGCTTTTGGCGGTGGCGGATAGATTTTTAACTGTGCAAGGCGCCTTAAGAACAAAAGCGGTCCGGCGGTACGGCTGGCATCACATAGGAGGAACCATGAATGTAGAAACTGCGCAGCGGCTCGCCGACCTTCGCCGCAGCAAAGGCTTTAGTCAAGAAGGGCTGGCACGAAAGCTGGGACTGTCGCGCCAGGCGGTCAGTAAATGGGAGCGCGCGGAGAGCTCGCCCGATACCGAGAACCTGATCTCGCTCGCCAAACTCTATGGTGTGAGCCTGGACGAGCTGCTCAATCCGAGCGACGAGATCGAGGACGATATCGAGTTTGAGAACGAGGACCGCGCTCGTCAGCGCGAGGCCGAGGCGGCAGAGCGCGCACGCACCCATGAGGCGGCGGCACGAGCTACCGAGGCGGCAACACAGGCGAGTGACGCCGCCGCCAAGGCGGCGCAAGCGGCAAGCTGGAGTGCACAGGCCGCTAATGCCGCTACGGCGCAGGCGACGAGTGGCACCGCGGTTGGCTCGACTCCGGTGAAGGGCCCGTTCCAGTCGTTCCCGTATTGGGCTGTGTGCTGGCTGCTGTTCTTTTTGCTGATGTTCCTGTTTGGTGCCGGCCCCTTTGCCGCGCTGATCTTCTTTACGATCCCCATCTATCACTGGGTGGCGCGTGCGCTCGATGGCGATTGGGCGCGCGGGGATATCCAGGTTGGTCCGGCGCCGGCGGTCGCTAGGACTAAGGGGGAGGACGTTTCCACAGCGGTTGACGCTGACACGGCTGCCGCGACCACCGCTGAGTCGAGTGCCAAAGAGGGTGATGAATGATGAAGCTCTCGCATGAGTCTAAGAGGCGCTTGGGCATTGGCATCGGAGCGTTTGTGCTCATCATCGGGCTTGTTTTTGGCATTTCGCGGACTTTGATTCATTTTGATGGCCCGTGGGATCTCGACGATGTTGTATCCGGCTTGTCTGGTATGGGCGATGCGTTCGACGAGGACGATTCCTTGAATAGCGGTAACTATTCCGCTCGGCCTCAACAGCTTTCGAGCGAAACGTTTGATGCCGACGCGTTCACATCCCTTGACTTGGATGTGACGTCGGGTACGGTTGAGGTCAAGTGCGTTTCCGACGGGCCGGTACGTGTCATCGAGAGTGGCCGCGTCGCAAAAGGAGTAGCTGCTTACGATGCGGCAACCCAAAATCTGGCCGAGGTCAAGGGCTCTACGCTCAAGCTCCGCCAGTTCGGTTGCGATGACGAGCGCGCCCATGACCGTAAGGTCACCATTGAACTGCCGCGTGAGCTTGCCGATAACATGATGGGCATTACGGCAAATGTGGGGTTGGGAGACCTGACGGTCGCGGACATTGCGTGCCACGACTTTGATTTGACGTTGGATTCGGGAGACGTCGCGTTTGCGGGCACCGTGACCGACACTCTGAATGCCGAGGTCGGTTTGGGCGATGCGACGTTCGAGCTCTACCAGGCCCCCGCGAAGTCGATGGACGTGAGCGTGGACTCGGGCGATGTGGAGATGACGGTTCCGAATTCTACGGGCTTTAAGGCGAGCCTTACTGTGGGCAGCGGCGACTTCGAGAGCGATTTCCTTCCGCTTGGCTACGATGGCGAGACCATTTTGAATCTTGAATTCGATAACGGTGATAAGTCTGCCACGTATCGTTTTAAGGTCGGTTCGGGCGACATGTCGTTTGATCCGGAGTGACATGCGGTTTTCGGAGATTGGTACATATAGGCATGCTCTTTGATGGAGGCGCCGGGGCCGTGGTCGGCTTCGGCGCCTTTGCCTTTACAATGGGGGCATGGAACAGATTATCTTGAACATACTCGAGGCTCTGCGTCGCGGCGAGACCGTGGACGACAAAGCGCTCGTCAAACTGATACATGCCGAGGCGCGCCGCGAGGGTGCCGACAAGCGCGATTTGGCCAAGCGTCGCCTGCTGCCGTTTTACCAGCGGGTGAAACGCGAGGAGCCGGCTCGTTGGACGGCATGGAATGTCGACGCCGAGCTAGAGCGTCAACTGCTGCAGGTGCTACGCATGAAGCCTCGTCGCACGGCTTCGGGCGTGGCGACCATTACCGTCATCACCAAGCCCTGGCCCTGTTCGGGCGATTGCCTGTTTTGCCCCAACGACCTGCGCATGCCCAAAAGCTATCTGCATGCTGAGCCAGCGTGCGCCCGTGCGGAGCAAAACTGCTTCGATCCGTATCTGCAGGTGAGCGCCCGTTTGACGGCGCTTTCGCAGATGGGACATGCGACCGATAAGATCGAGCTCATTGTGCTTGGCGGTACCTGGAGCGACTATCCGGAAGGCTATCAGACATGGTTTATGTCGGAGCTCTTCCGTGCGCTCAATGACGATGCCGTCGCCGGCGTGGCGGCCAACCCCATGTTGGCGCGTCCGGGCATCAGCCGTGCCGAGGCAGGGCGCCTGCTCGATGACGCTCCCGCCGATGCGCTGCCGCCGGTGGTAGCGGAGCGTCGCGAGCGCTATCGGGCCGCCGGCATTGCGACAGACGAGGCCGAGCTCGCTGCCGGCGTTGCCGACGAGCAGGGGCGTGTGGATGCTGCCGTGGGCGGCTATAACCGCGCGGTGCGTCGTCTATACGGCCCTGGCACGCCGTGGGGCGAGGTCGCCGAGTGGCAGACAGCAACGATGGAGGAGCTTGAGCGCCAGCAGCGCATCAACGAGACGGCGAAGCATCGCGTGGTGGGGCTCGTTATCGAGACGCGCCCCGATGCCGTAACGCCGCAGGCCCTCACACTTATCCGCCGCCTGGGCTGCACCAAGATCCAGATGGGCATCCAGAGCCTCGACCAGCACCTGCTCGATATCAACGAGCGCCACATTTCGGTGGCTCAGGTCGAGCGGGCGTTTTCGTTTGCGCGCCTGTTTGGCTTTAAGATCCACGCGCATTTTATGCTCAACTTGCTTGGCGCTACGCCGGAGGGGGACAAGCGCGACTACGAGCACTTTGTGACCGAGGGCGCCTTTATGCCCGACGAGGTCAAGGTCTACCCGTGCGCGCTCATCGAGGGCTCGCGCCTGGTGGGCTGCTACGAGCGCGGCGAGTGGCGCCCCTATACCGAGGAAGAACTGCTCGATGTGCTGGCCGATGACATCGTGGTGACGCCGGCGTTCTGCCGCATCAGCCGCATGATTCGCGACTTTAGTTCCGATGACATCATGGTGGGCAACAAGAAGCCCAACCTGCGTCAGCTCGTCGAGAACCGCCTGGCTGCTCGGGGTGACGGTGCGACGGTGCGTGAGATCCGCTATCGCGAGATCAGCACGGCGGGCGCCGACCTGGGCGAGTTGACCCTTGACGAGGGCGTGGCGTACGAGACGCCGGTGACGCACGAGCGCTTTTTGCAGTGGGTGACGCCGCAGGGCAAAATCGCGGGTTTTTTGCGCCTGTCGCTGCCCGATCGCGCGTTTGTTGCCGCGCATGCGGACGAGTTGCCGACGGCGCCGGACGAGGCGATGATTCGCGAGGTGCACGTGTACGGCATGGCGGCGCGCATGGGAGATCAAGGCCAGGCGGCTCAGCATCATGGACTGGGGCGGTCGCTGGTGGAGCATGCGTGCCAGATGGCGCGGGACGCGGGCTATGCGCGCATCAACGTGATCAGCGCGATCGGCACGCGTGAGTACTATCGTCATTTGGGTTTTTACGACCATGGACTCTATCTGCAAAAGGAGCTCTAGATGAACAAGCCGAGTGTTTCTGCTGGTGTCGTTGCCGGCGTTGCCCTGGGAGCCGCGGCACTTGGTGCGGCCGCCGTCGCTGTTCGCGCTGCCTGTCTGCAGGTCGCGAGGACCCGCAATGGGCTGGCGCGTGTAAAGCGCGTGCACGATGAGGGCGGCGACGAAGTTCGCGTATTGGTTCAAGGCGGCGTCTACCAAAGCGCGAGTTACGTTGGCGAGCGCTGGGCGGAGCCCGTCTTTGTGTACTATCGCGCGTTTGACGACGTGTTTGAGGCCGAGGATGCGATGCGCGACGCTTATGGTCACGGTATCAGCCGTATGCTTATGCTAGGTGGCGGCGGGTTTGCCTATCCCAAATATGCGCTGGTGTCGCACGAGGGCTTGCGTATGGACGTTATCGAGTATGACGGAGAGATAACGCGCTTGGCGCGCCGTTGGTTCTACCTGGACGAGCTGGAGCGCGCGGTGGGCGACCGCCTGCGGGTGATTACCGCCGAGGCTCGCTCGTATCTGGGTGTGACGAGCGTGGGTCATCGTCGCTACGACGTGGTCGTGAGCGATTGCTTTGGCGGTGCCGAGCCCGTTCGCGAGCTGGCGACCGTTGAGGCGCTGCGCCTGGTGCGGGGCAGCCTGAACCCCGGGGGTATCTACGTGGCCAATATCGTGAGCGCAAACGAGGGGAGCGATGTGACGTTCCTTCGCGACTGCGCTGCCACGGCGCTCGAGGTATTCGTCCACGCCTGGGTGGTCCCATGCGGCGATGCGAAGTTCGGCGGCGAGGAAAACTACCTGCTCATCGCCAGCGACGGCGACTACGCCTTTGCCGAAGCCGTGCCCTTCGACACCGACTTCCTCGGCACCGTCCTTCACGACAAGTAAGTCTCCCCGTCCCAAAAAAGACTGGTCTTAGGCGTGGTCGCGCCAGCCGAGAACGCGCTGCTTCATACCCTCGATGTCGAGCACGCCTTCGGCAAACCCCTTGCGCACGAGCTCTTCGGGAACAAACTCGTCGTAGCGGTCAAAGTAAGGCACCTCGCCAGGATAGACGAGCTCGATGGGATCGAAGTCCTTCTCGGCCTCGTCGGCGAGCACCTCAAAGAACGTCTCCTCGTCGGCCTTCATCTTAAACTGCATAAAGTACGGGCGTGACGGATCGAGCCCGCGAAGGCCCAGCTCCGCGGCACATTTAATCTTGAGCATGCGCTCGAGCGCCAAAAAGGCGTAGCTGCCCAACCAGGGGAAGAGCACCCAGGTATCGCCGCCCAGGTTGATGAGCGGTTTAGTTCCCGCGCCCGAAATCTCGGCCGTATGACGAGCCTGCGCCAAGCGGGCCCGTGCGTTACCCATAAGGTACGGATATGTCGCGTGCTCGTTGAGCGCCTTGCGCATGCGCTCGAGCACATGCGTGTTAATGTCGCCGGGGCAGTCGCCAAAGTAGGCCGGCACCCGGCCCTTGACCTGCGTGGCAAAGACAGTGTGGCGCTTCCAGTCCACTTCCTCGACAATCCAGCAGTGTCCGGCGATGGCGATGCGCTCACCGGGCGGGGGCGGATTAACGATCGTGCCCAGCTCGGCCGATTCGCTCCGGACGGTAAACTCCTCGTTTTCCTGGAACACGGCGTAGAACTTAAAGTTGTTGATGATGCGCTCGCCCGCGAGACCCACGATGAGCCCGCCACCTTCGGTGACCTGGATATGGTCGATCTTAATGAGGTGACGCAGCAATACGCGATAGTCATCGGCCGAGATGCGATGGAAATAGCTGAGTGTGAGCACGCGCTGGGCAAGCTCTGCCGGCGTGAGCTCGCCGGTGCTGGCAAGTGTCGACATAGTCTGGTGGTAGAGCAGACTGTAAGGGAGTCGATCGAGCTCGGGCGGCTCGACCCACTTTTCCTCGCGATAGAGTTGTACGAGCGCGATGCCCTGCAGGAGCTTCCACGGAATGGTCTCGGGCATCATCGTGCGCGGCTCGGGCTCTTCCTCGCGCATGACAAACCACATCTCGGGCGGAAGATCGCGGCGTCCCGTGCGGCCCATTCGCTGCAACAAAGAGCTGACGGTAAACGGCGCGTCGATCTGAAACGCACGCTCCAGACGGCCGATATCGATACCGAGCTCCAGCGTAGAGGTGGTGACGGTCGTTTGTGCCTGTTCCTCGTCGCGCATGAGCTCTTCTGCCGTCTCGCGCAGCGATGCCGAAAGATTGCCGTGGTGGATGAGAAAGCGGTCGGGCTCGTGCCGGCTCTCACAGTAGCAACGCAGCATGGAGCATACGGCCTCTGCCTCTTCGCGCGAGTTGGCAAAGACCAGGCACTTGCGGCCGCGGGTGTGTTCGAAGATGTAGCCCATGCCGGGGTCGGCGTTGTCTGGTGCTGTGTCGGTGGGGCTGAGAAGCGCCTGCTCGGTCGCTCGCGGGATGTCGACTTCGCCCTCGGGGGCCGAGGAAGTTTGGCGGTCCTTGGGAGTGGCCTTGCCCCGTGCCCGCTCACGACGTTGACGGCGCTCCTCTTGTGTGAGCTGTCCGCTGTGACGCATGTCTTGGGCGCCGGCGGGCAGTGCCGCGGATGCCGCCGCCTCGATGCGCTCGCACGCAAGCACTTCGGCCTCTTGAGGACCTGTGCCCATGAATCCCCGTTGCTGTGCCTGGGGGCCCGAGTTGTAGAAGTGCTCCATGGAGATGCGCCACACGCGGCGCGGCTCTTCAAAGCGTGGGATAACGCAGTCGCGCCCCGTTCCCTGTGAGAGAAAGGCACCCGTGCGCTCGGGGTCGCCGATGGTGGCCGAAAGGCCAATGCGTCGAGGTTGCACGCCGGCCATGCGCGAGAGTCGCTCGATAAGGCAGAGCGTCTGCCCGCCACGGTCGCCGCGCATGAGCGAGTGGACCTCATCGATGACCACATAGCGCAGGTCGCAAAACATGCGCGGGATCGCCATGTGCTTATGGATTAAGAGCGCCTCGAGTGACTCGGGCGTAATCTGCAAGATGCCGTTCGGTTTTTTGATGAGCTTAGCCTTGTGCGACTGCGAGACATCGCCATGCCAGTGCCAGACAGGGATATCGGCCTCTTCGCACAGGTCATTGAGACGGACGAACTGATCATTGATGAGTGCCTTGAGGGGGCCAATGTAGAGGGCACCAACGCTTGCGGGCGGGTTCTCCCAAAACTCGGTCAGGATGGGAAAGAAGGCCGCTTCGGTTTTGCCGGAAGCTGTGGATGCCGTTAGGAGCACATTGTCTTGTGTGTTAAAGATGGCGTCTGCCGCCGCAACCTGGATAGAGCGCAGGCTCTCCCAATCGTGGGAGTAGATGAAATCCTGGATAAACGGGGCATATCGGTCAAAAGCGTTCATGGGACCTCCTCTCATCAACGGGCTGATCAACGCAACGGGCAACGGCTCGATATCTTGCAACATCGGCGTTTGCCATGATAAAACCTGCCAAAATAAACCTGTCCCTTTTTGGCAGGTTAGATGGTGAATTCGGCGAAGTTGCGGTCGTCGTCTGCGGTGCCGGTGTCATCTGTTGCGGCTGCCGGCGCCAGCGCGTCGCCACCAACGCTTTGCAGCAGCTCGGCTACGTTGGCGTCGGGGTTCTGACACAGGATATCGAGCAGCTCGATAAAGTCGCGGATGACCTCGCGGGGCGTCAGATGCGTGTCGGCCCCCACGCGGCCAAACTCAATTTTGAGGAAGTCCACCAAGTCGTTCTCGGTAAGCGTGGGCGTCCAGCCAAAGTAGCCGGCATGAATCTGCATGAGCTTTTCGATGAGCACCAGCAGCTCCTCGTAGGTGAGCGGCTGCAGTCGGATGATGGGCGCGAGCATGTCTTTGAGATCATCACGCGCAAAACGGCCCTGAGCGAGACGGCTCCGAAGGGCCTCGTAGGAAAAGACGCCGCGGCGGCGGTCCTCGATAGAGGTCGGCGTGCCGCCCATGATCATGCCCAAGTACTGCGCCTTGCCCTGCAGCGTGTCGTTGTACATCGTTAGGATTTTCTCGTAGTTGTACTGTCGCGTGATGGCGTTGGGAATCTTGTACAGATTTACGAGCTCGTCGATGAGCACCAGCATGCCCTTGTAACCGCTGCAGACCAAAAAACGTGCGATGAGCTTAACGTAGTCGTACCAGTCGTCGTCGCTGATGATGGTCGAGGAGCCTAGTTCGGCGCGTGCCTCACTCTTGGTGCGGTACTCGCCGCGAATCCATTTGGTCACGCGGCTCATGGCGTCTTCGTCACCCTCCGAGACGGCCGTGCGGTAGCGGCGGAGCACGCGGGTGAAGTCGAAGCCGTGGACCATCTCTTCGAGTGGAGCGAGTTGGGCATTAACGGCAGACTCGTCGGCGTCGGCACACGAGGCGACCCAGCGATCCAGGATAAGGTTGAGCGCGCCGCCCTCGGGGCGCGTCTTGGTCGATATGTTGCGGATGAGCTCGCGATAGGTGGCGAGGCCCTGGCCCTGGCCGCCCTGTAGGCGGCGCTCAGGGGAAAGGTCGGCATCGGCGACCACAAAGCCCTCGCCCATGGCATGCGTTCGGATGGTCTGGAGCAAAAAGCTCTTGCCGGCGCCGTAGCGACCGACTAGGAAACGGAAGCTTGCGCCGCCATCGGCGATGAGGCTTAGGTCGGTGAGCAGGGCGCGGATTTCGACCTCTCGCCCCACGGTGATATAGGGAAGGCCAATGCGCGGGACAACGCCGCCCTTGAGCGAGTTGAGAATGACGGCGGCGACGCGCTTGGGCACACGGGGTGCTGCGGGTGCGGTATCACTCATGGTCTAAGTATCCTCTCACGTCTGCTTCGTAGTCCTCGATAATTTGCGGCCTTGCCGCGCTAAATTCAATTACGGTGTCGCCCACCAGGTCAAAGAGCGCCTCGTTGATGGTATCGACGAGCATGTCCTCGCTCTTGCCCGACTGTGCCACCGCCGATGCCGTCTGCGCTGCGTTTTGCTCAAGGAGTGCTCGAAGATAGGCGTCTGCGGCGGGATCGAGTGCGGACGCGGTGTCTGCGGGCGTGGGCGTTGGTGCGAGGAGCGGGGCTACGACGCCAAACTGCTCGGTGGAGATGATCGGCTCGCTAGCCTCGTCCTGCTGCGTGGTCGTCGCGACTGGTTCGGCAATCGTGTCGGCCATGGGCTCGGCTTCCCGTCGTTCGGCAACTGCCACCTCGACATCCACAAGCGTGCCGTCCTCGCGCTCCTCGTCGATCAAAAGCGCCTCGCGCGTTTGTGCGGCGGCGCTCCGAATGTGCCCCAGCTGGCTCAGGTCGATATCGATCTTGATGGGCTGATGTGCAGCATCCCATGAAAGCCATGCTGTGATCTCTTCATCGATAATCTTAGCCAGGTATTTGGGGACCCTCTCTTCCTTAAGGGGATGGCCGGGATCCAGTGCCAAGCGCAGACGCTGATCACAAGCGCGCATTATCTCACCGAGCTTGCTACTTTTTTGTCTGCTGCCGTGGATGCGCATACATTCCCAAAAGCCATTTTGGCAGCGGTAGATGTGAATGGGGTCCAGGCGATATTCGCAGTCCTCGTGGCGCTCGGGCGCAAAGAACACGGCCGAGGCAAACATGGTGTAGGGCATGGCCGTCTCCTCCCCAAACAAGCTCGCTACGATGCCGGTCTTTCGGTGCGTGTCATAGTAGCGCGCCATACGGACATACACGGCGCATGCCACGTGGCGCAGGTCGCGATGGTGGGAACGGTCGAGCCGTGAGTTATTCAGGTTGTACGTCGAGAGCGCGTCGATGGCAGCCATGAGCCGCTCCTCATGCGCCTCATCGGGCGGAAGGGGAAGCGTGGGCTCGGAGGTCTTGCGACGTTTGGGGGACAGGGCCGACGGCGCCGGCGCGGGTGCAAGGTCTCGCGCTGCGCGGCGCAGCTCGATGAGGGCGTTGTCGAATGCGACGGTTTTAGAGTCGCGAAGCAGCTTGGGGTCGAGCTCATGGAACACGGCGTAGTCCTGCAGCCATACGCGTGCGAACCGGTCGATGCCGGGTTCAAAGGCGCGATAGGCATCCCAAAATGCCTTGATCTTGTCATAGCCGTCGCGCGGATTGTCGACGCCAATGCCGCAGATCAATTCGTAGAGATACAGAAAAGCAAACGAGGTCGATGTCTCCTCGATATTGCCGCGGCGCACTTGGGCACGCCAGGTAAAGTAGCCGCGCAACTGTCGATCGCTCATGGCATTGTAGGTGGGAAAGTACGACTTAAAGGTGCCGTTGTAGGGACAATCGTCCTCGAAGTCGGCCATCAGCAGGCCTTGGCGGTAAAAGAGCTCCGCCTCCGATAGCCAACGCCCCGCGCCGCCTTTGGGATCATCTTGCCAGCGTGATATCTCGCGCATCTTGCGGTACTGGTCGGGGAGGAAGTTCTGCATCTGACGACCGGTCTTGAGAATCGGCTCGTCAGCATAGATTTCGTTTGAGAAGCGGGCGGACTGATGGGTCCGGGCCTCGGCCATAATGCGCTCGATGAGCATCTTGACGTCCTGGTCGGCCACCGCTTCTCCTCTCCTAACGCAGCTTCGGTGACCTCATATCATAGCACAGCATCAAACAGATGTTCGAGATACCGCTGCGTAGATAGATTTAGAACAGGAGGGCGTAGATGACCGCCACGACGACGGAGGGGAGCATGTTGGCCGTGCGGAAGGTCTGAGGTCGAATAAGGTTAACGCCAACACAGAAGATGAGCATGGAGCCCACAAGCGAAAGGCTGTCGAGGGCTGCGGTGGTCATGATGGGGGAGAGTGCACCGGCAAAAAGCGTGATCGTACCCTGGAATACGGCAACGGGCAGGGCAGAGAAGATGCAGCCGCGGCCAAGCGAGGCCGTCATGGTGCAGACGATGATGCAGTCCAGCGCGCCCTTCAGAGCAAGCGTGGACCAGTCGCCGAGCAGACCGTCCTGAATCGATCCCACGATGGCCATGGCGCCGATACACACGGTGAGCGATGCCGAGACAAAGGCGTTGGTGAACTCGTTGTCGCCTTCGCTGCCGGTTTTGCGCTTGAGCCATTCGCCGAGGTTCTCGATGGCGGCCTCCAGGTTGATGGCCTCGCCGATGAGCGAACCGAGGGCAAATGAGACGATAAGCATGGTGGTGCCGGTGGTCGCCAACGTCTCTCCATCGATAACGAGCATCTTTTGCATGGTGCCGCCAAGGCCGATAAACAGAACGCACAGCCCCGATGCTTTCATGAGCGTGTCTTGGATGCGCGGTGTAATGAAGCGGCCGCCCGCTAATCCCAAAAGACCGCCCGCAACTAAAAGCACAACGTTGATGATTGTTCCCAAGCCCGGCATGAGCCCTCCTGTATTGATGCCAACGTGGCAATCGTAGCAGAACGAAATGCGAGGCACATCGCGACTCATCTAATACGTTATATAAGTGGTGTTAGGAATGATGCGCGGCATGTAAGCCTCAGGTGGTTGTCGGGACATAGGGATAGTAGTCAAAGCGCAGTGTCATAAGCCGCTGTGGGGATTCAATAGCCGCGGCGATGATATTGGCATCGCGGGCACGATCAAACCCTTCGAGTTCGATCTGATACGAGACGTCTTGCATAATGTCCAGACGTCGCCAGGCTAGGAGTGTGTCGCCATCGAATTCCAAGGTCTTGCCTCCATCTGGAGCAACGGCGTATAGACGCAGCTTGGCGGTGGTTGCAGGGTCGACAACCGTGACCTTTTTAATTTCGTTTCGAGTATTCTTGGCGCCCAACAAGGTGAGCAGTGTTGGGGCCACGACCTCGCCCGATGGCAAAAAGACGACTTCGATGGATTCGGGAAATGCGATGATGGCCGACTTGCGGACGGGTTGATTGGCGGCGGCAACTTCGATGTCCGCAGCGTCGATGACCTCTGTGTGGTCGAGCGCGGCAAGCACGCAGCAGTTACCTTCATCGATCTCTTGAGGATCAGCAAGCCCCAGACTGTCCGCGAGCTCGGGATCGTTTGGATCGTTAGCGGGCTCATTCGGTGCTTCGAGAGAAGCTGGGATGCCGTTTGTCGGCGACGGCGTGTCGCCCGCACCTGCTTCTTTGTCCGCGCTCTCTTCTTGTATGGTTGCGTTGATGGGTTCGTCGTTTGAGGGGAGCGTCTTGGCGTCAAGCGCGGAGGGAAGAATTCCGATGGCTCCGGATCCGTTCCACTCCATTTCGAGAAGCGCCGGGTCGGCAAGAATGCGTTGCCTGCTTTGCGCGTGGGCATCGATTTCAATAGGGCCTGTCTCTATCCCTCGTGTAAGGCTGAGTGATCCGGCTGGCTTCTCGAAATGAGCGTCTGTGTCTTTGGTGCTGACGGCGTAGAACAGCAGGGACGCTTCTCCCGCCGCGATGGCATCGGTGTCGGCTTTGGTCAGTCGCAACGATGTCGTGAATGAGAGGGTGGGCTGCGTGCCGTCTGCATTCGCGGCGGCGCAGCCCAGACATATACCGCCTCCTTTCTCAAAAAACGTACCGTCGAAGGCGACCTTCGCTCCGTTCGCCGAGTCATCGACCGAAGCGATGTCGATGCGCAGCTCTAAATTGCATGGATCGCCATCCGCATCGAGCACAACCGAGCGCCACATGCAGACGGCGCACCCCGCCTGGGAGCCGTTTGCCTTGTTCGAACGCTTGATATCCACGACTATCGAGCCGTCCGTATTACGACGAAGGCATCCCGAGGTTGAGATCGCGGCCTGTGCGATCGAAAAACGCTCGCACGCAATGGCGCTCGACGGATTTGGTGCGGAACTTAGGGCTGCTGGTAAGGAGTCCGCCATGGCGGGAGTCGCCCAAGCGGCGACAGGCGTTCCGGTTGCGAGCGCGCCGCAGAGTGCGACGACGGGCAAAAGGTTCTTCGATGCCATGGGGTCTCCTTAGCTAATTTAGTGCGGCCTGTCCATGTTTTGTTTCTGGCTGCGTTTGATGTGCAGACCGAGGCCGGCGGTTCCTGCGCCTGCTGCTGTGGCGCCTGCTGCCAAGAGCCATCGTCCATCGCCTGTCTGCGCCAATGGTTCCTCGCGGTCGCCGCGGTCGAGCCCCGAGAGGTCGACCGTCACTTGCGTGGCGGCCTGCGCCTGTTCTTGCTGGGCAAAGGCCATGGCTGGGCCAAACGCTAGGATGCTGACGGCGGCGGCCAGGGCGACGGCCTTATGCCGTGTGCGCACCGGGCTCGACCGTCCAGGTGATCGTTGCAACCTGATCGCCTTCGCCGGTTACGTGGAAGATGTCGCGCGTGACGCGGGCGACGTTTCCGCTTGTCTTGAGCTTAATTTTGTCCTTGCCGCCGGCAATGCCCTGGTAGCCCATGTCGAAGGCTGCGTTCTTGGAAAGATCGAGGCCCGTCCCCTGCATTGCGGCGCTGGCGTTCTGGAGTGCGCCGTCGGGGCCGACCTTAAAGTCGATGGAGTTCTGCGCGGTTCCGGCCTTGGCGTCGGCAGCAATGGTCCAGGTGTTCATGGCGTCGATCTTCATGTTGGTGACATGGATGCCGTAGGCCGAATGATTATCGATGGTGGTCGCGTCTTCTGAGGGGCCCTGGAGCGTGCCGTCGGCCTTGGCGACGAAGGGAATAACCGTCGGAACTTTGAACTCAACGTTGTCGATCTCGGTCCTGACCATTACTTTCGTGGTTCCAATGCGCCCGGCCGCCATAGCTGGCGTCGGGGCAGCGCCCATTGCGAGCGCGAGCGCGAGCCCTGCGCCCACGACGAGCGCTCTGGCTCCGTTCATGTTCCTGGTGATGTCCATGGTCGTTCCTTTCTATTCGCCGCGGGCCGTCCCCGCGATGATTGGACGAATGCTGGTGAATTGCGTGCGGTGCCGCGTCGGCCGGAAAAGCTAGTTCTCGGCTTGCTCAACCCGCACCTTGACACGTGTCGGATTGCCGTGGCTGTCGAGGGTCTTGGCATCGAGTGCCTGGATCTCGATGTACGCCTCGCCTTCTTTGATGTCGCCGGCGGGGCACGTCTCGATTGTCTTGCCGGTCTCGACCACACCGGATTCGTACATGGTCTCGTCGTTTTGGATGACGCGGAATCGCTGGGGAAATTTATTGTCTTGGACGTTTTGCACGTTGACGCGCAGCTTGCCGTCCTCCTGCAGCTGAGCGACCGGCGCGACCGAAATCGTCATCATGTTGTCGCGGACGATAGCGTCGAGCTCATCTTGGATTTCCTGACGCGTTTTGCCCTCGGCCGTCGTAACCGAAGCGCCCGCCTCGGGTACGGGCTGCGACTGCCAAGCGTATAGTCCTACGGCGACAAGGGCACAGACGATGGCCAGGCAGGCAACGATGAGCTTCCTGCGATGCCCCAGGCCTGCAAAGTGGGGTGGCTTCTTCGCGCTCATGCGGCATCCTTGGCGGTATAGATGCGCGCAAAGGTGGACGGGTCCGCTCCAAAGAGCATGTGAAGCATCAGACGGCGCGAGTAGACGAGCTCGTCGAAGTCGGGAGGGAGCTCGACGTCGTGGATATGCGCGATGTGGTGGGCGAGCGCCGAGAACGACTCGGGGTCGCAGATCACATCGGTGGTAACGTGGTAGACCGTCGTATCGGGGAATGCCTCTTCGTCGAAAGGCAGGAGATGGGGATCGTCGTCGACTTCGATGGCGATGCCGTACTGGGGCCAGTAATATGCCATGGGAACCTCCCTGCTTCTGGGGCCAAAACTTCTATCGGTTTTGGCTGTCGACGCCGACCGTATCAGCCGCTACTTGACCAATTTCTGACCAAATGCTTGACGGATTGGCGTCTCCGCAGGTAAAAGGCGGCAAAAAATACTCCAACTTTTTTCGAGCGACAATCGCGCGGTCGGCAACGGCGGGGCCATATGTGTCAAAAGCATCGTCTGCCGAGGAAGCCTTGCCGTTCGCCGAATTGCACGAACGTAAAAATCGCCAATTATGGAGACGGTCTCGAACACGTCGACGAAACGATGCGGTAACATCTCCCTGCAAACACTGTAGTTAGCTAAAGGGGGAGTTCGCGTGTCTGCAACCATTAAACCCTTCACCGACGAGTTCGAAGAGTATGGTCGCGATGAGTCTCGCGCATCGGGCGAGGCCTCGAGCATCTCGTTTCCGACGACGGAAGACGAGGTCCGCGCCATTTTGGGAAAGCTCCATGCCGAGTGTGTCCCGGTAACGGTTCAGGGCGCCCGAACCGGCCTTGCCGCCGGTGCCGTGCCCCACGGCGGGCATATCCTCAATACTTCCCGTATGAATCGCTACTTGGGCCTTCGCCGCGATGAACAAGGTCAATTTCTGCTGCGTGTGGAGCCGGGCGTTGTGCTCTCGGAGCTGCGCAAGCAGCTGAGCAAGAAGGTGCTGCCGATCGCTGGTTGGGACCAGGCATCGCTTGAGGCCTACGAGGAGTTCCAAGAGGCCCCGGAGCAGTTTTTTCCCACCGATCCCACCGAGGCGTCTGCCTGTCTGGGCGGCATGGCGGCATGCAACGCCTCCGGCGCCCGCAGCTACGCTTATGGCCCCATGCGTCCGCATATCACTGGACTCCACGTCGCGCTGGCTGATGGCGATTTGCTTGAGCTTCAGCGCGGCGAGGCTTTTGCCCGGGGCCGCCACTTATCGCTCGTGACGGCAGCGGGCCGTACACTCGAGCTCGATCTTCCCGGCTATACCATGCCCAAGACAAAAAATGCCTCGGGCTATTTCGTTGCGGACGAAATGGACGCCATCGACCTCTTTATCGGCGCTTGTGGCACGCTCGGCGTTATCACCGAGCTCGAGATTGCCCTGCAGGCGGCACCTGCGGTCGTTTGGGGCGTGAGCTGTTTCTTTGACAGCGAAGACAAGGCCGTGTCCTTCACCGATTCCGTGCGCCCAGTCCTGTCCCATGCGGCTGCCATCGAGTACTTCGATGCTGGCGCCCTGGATATCCTGCGTCGTCAGCGTGAGCAGTCGACCGCGTTCGCCTCGCTGCCGGCGCTCGACAAAGAGGCCAAGGTCTGTGTCTACGTGGAGCTCGACTGCGACGACGAAGTTCAGGCGACTGAGGAGCTGTATCACTTGGGGTGGGTACTGGAGCTTGCGGGCGGCAGCGACGATGCGACATGGGTCGCGCGCACCGAGGTCGATCGCGAGTGCCAGCGGTTCTTCCGCCATGCGGTCCCCGAGAGCGTCAATATGCTTATCGACGAGCGTCGCCGCACGGATCCCACCATCACCAAACTGGGTTCGGACATGTCGGTGCCCAATGCACGCCTTGCCGATGTCGTGGCCCTCTATCGCCGCACACTGGCCGAAAGTGGGCTTGAATCTGCTGCCTGGGGGCACATCGGTAACAACCATCTGCATGTGAACATCCTGCCGCGCGATGCGCAGGACTACCGTCGCGGTGGCGAGCTGTTTGCCCAGTGGGCTGCGGAGGTAACGGCTATGGGCGGTGCCGTTTCTGCCGAGCACGGCGTCGGCAAGATCAAGGCGGGCTTCTTAGAGACGATGTACGGTCACGAGGCCATGGTCGAGTCGGCGCGGCTCAAGCTCCAGCTCGATCCCGACGGGCAGCTGGGTCGCGGCAACCTGTTTTCGGAGAAGCTCTTGGATGAGCTCGTCCAGAAAGGGGGCGCGTGAAGATGAGCGATTTCCATATGGTGGTGTGCGTCAAGGCCGTGCCGGGCAGCACCGAGGTCAAGATGGACCCCAAGACCAATACCATCGTGCGCGATGGCAAGCAGACGGTCATTAATCCCTTTGATGCGAGCGCTTTGGAATGCGCGCTGGCGCTGAAAGACGACTTTATCGGCTTTGGCATGGACGTGCGCGTAACGGTGGTGTCGATGGGCATCCCCGCGACCGAGTTGCTGCTGCGCGACTGCATCGCTCGAGGTGCCGACGACGCGCTGCTGCTGACCGATCGCGCCTTTGCGGGTGCCGATACCCTGGCGACCACCTATGCTCTCAAATGCGGCATCGAGGCGCTCGACGAGGACTTCGACCTGCTCATCTGCGGCAAGATGGCGGTGGATGGCGATACGGCCCAGATTGGCCCCGAGCTTGCCGGTGCCTTTGAGATTCCCTGCGTGACCGACGTGAGCTGCGTGCAAAGCGCGGGCTTTACGACGTGTGGCTCGCTGGCGCTCGTTCACGGATGCGATGCCGGCGAGGAGACGGTCTATCTTGAGATGCCGTGTGCGATGACGACTGCCAAGGAGATTGGCCAGTTGCGTATGCCGAGTATTGCCGGTATTCGCGCGGCGGAGGAGGCGGACGTGTGCGTGGTCAGTGCCGCCGACGTGAACGCCGACCCCGCGCGTTGCGGTCTTGCCGGGTCGCCGACACAGGTCGTGCGCTCGTTTGTGCCCGACCGTGACCAAACGTGCGAGGACGTTGACGGAACGGCGTCCGAGCAGGCGGCAAAACTTGCCAAGATTATCGAGGGGATGGCATAGATGAGCGGACTGATTATCGATAGCGAAGCCTGTATCGGCTGCGGTCGCTGCGTTCACGCCTGTGCCTCGGGCGGCATCGTAGTGGAAGGCGAGCGACCCAGCCGATGCGCCCGCGTAACCGACGGCTGCATCCTATGCGGTGGGTGCGTCGACGCCTGCCCTGTCAACGCTATCTCGATCGAGCGTGACGAGGCCGTTGGTGCGGTTGACCTCGATGCGTATCGAGACATTTGGGTATTCGTGCAGACCGACGAGCGCGATACGGTGACTCCCGTTGCCTATGAGCTTATGGGCAAGGGCCGCGAGCTTGCCGATGCTCGCGGCTGCCGTCTGGTGGCACTGGCCGGCATGGGCCCCGAGGGTTCTCTCGGCGACCTGGAGCATCTGGTTTGCGCGGGCGCCGACGAAGTCCTGGCCTGTCGCGACGAGCGCCTGCGCCAAAACGATGCGGAGGTCTACGCCCGCTTGATCTGCGATTTGGTAGCCGAACGCAAACCCGAGGCCATCTTATACGGCGCGACCGCTTTTGGCCGCGAACTGGCACCCGGAGTTGCCGTACGCTTGCAGACGGGCCTTACGGCTGACTGCACCGTACTTTCGATGGATACGGAGACGGGACTGCTGCAACAGACGCGTCCGGCGTTTGGCGGCAACCTGATGGCCACCATCGTCTGCCCCAATCATCGTCCCCAGATGGCAACGGTTCGTCCCGGCATCTTTAAGGCGCCCGACTTTGACTACGACCGCTCCGGCACGATCACCCAGATATCGCTTGCGGATGATGCTAAGGCCCGTGTCGAGATCTCGATTCCCGCCGAGGAGTGGGGGCAGCAGGCCTCGATCGCCGATGCCGAGCGCCTGGTCGTGGTGGGTCGCGGCATTGGCTCCAAGAAGAATCTGCCCCTGATGCGAAGGCTCGCCGAGGCTCTGGGAGCCGAGCTTGGTTGCACGCGACCTGTCGTGGAGGCCGGCTGGTTGGAGTATCGCCATCAGATTGGCCAGACCGGCGTATCGGTTTCGCCCAAGCTTCTCGTGAGTATCGGTGTTTCGGGCGCCATCCAGCATCTTGCCGGCATCGGTGGGGCGGAGTGCATTATCGCCATCAACGAGGACCCGGATGCCCCCATTTTTGGTGCTGCCCAGTACAAGGTTGTTGGGGACGCCGTCGAGGTCGTCGAGGAGCTACTGGCCCAGCTTGAGCGCTAAGCGCGCGCCAGCCAGTCGCGCATCTCGTCCTTTAGGCGGCTCCAGGTTGCCTGCGTGGCGGGGTCGGTAAAGGGCCGCGTAATGCCAAAGGGCGCGTCGAGCAGGCGGTGGATATCGCCCTGTTCGCGCGCCAGCGCGCGGCTTGCTGGATAGACGAGCTCAAACATAAAGCAGATAAGCCCCACCAAGAAGTCGGCGGGCTCATCGCGCTCATCGCGTGCGACGCAGCGGTGCTCGTCAAAGGCGGCAAGTGTCGGCGACGAGAAACGGCTGCCGAGAAACGTCTTCTCGTCCACCTTGAGGATAGTGTCGACGGTGCTGTCGGCGATGGTGCGCATAATGTCGATCTTGTCACCATCGCGCACGATATCGCAGAAGCTCCGCGTGCGCACGTCGAGCCGCGCGGGTAGGCGGAAATCGCTGTGATAGGCAATGCTCGCTCGGATGAGCTCATCTTCTGCCGGGTCATCGATAAAGTCGCGGATGCTCGTTACGGCGGGTGCATCGTCGGGATTCTCGCCAAAGAGGACCTCGATGCCCAGCGCCGCATGGCTCATGCTCTCGGCGTCCTTAAAGGTGTCCCAGCGTCGCAGCTGCTCAAAGCGGCCCATATCGTGTAGCAGGCCGCAAAGCCATGCCAGGTCAATATCTTCTGACGACCAGCCCTGCTCGCGCGCTACGGCATCGCACGCCTCGGCCACGTGGTACGTATGCTCGATTTTGAGCGCGATGCGTGGGTTGGTGGCGTCGTAGGCATCGGTGTAGCTTTTGAAGGCCGCGCGCGCCCGGTCTCGATCGATAGCTGTCATAATGACTTCCTAAAAAGTTGTGTCTTTCGATCCGGTGGCAATTGTAGGTGAACTCGGTTGCTGTCGGATGATGATTCTGCCGTGTCGCTACATGCGGCTCGGAGACCTTGTCAGGATGAGAAGCGTATGGTGCTCAAAATCGTTAGAACCGTCTGGCCAGTGATGCTTACCTATGTTGCAATAGGCGCGCCGTGCGGAATGATCATGGGGCAGACGGGAATGGAGCCCTGGATGGTCTTTGCCCTGAGCAGCACGTTTGTGACGGGCAGCGGCCAGTTTATGATCTGCAATCTTTGGCTGGCGGGCGTACCGGCACCTTCGATTATCGCGAGCGTCGCCGCCATCTCCTCGCGTTTTGCACTATATTCGGCATCGCTTGCCCCGCATCTGAAGAGTGCCTCGAAGTGTCAGACGCTGGCGGTCACCGCGACGCTTACCGAAGAAGCGTACGGCATCTCGCTAGCCAATTTGGTCGAGAAGGACGACTGGGGCCCGCGTGAGTCCTTCGTGCTCAACGTGATCCTTATCGCAACATGGGGCGTTTCGTGTACGACGGGCGGCATCGTCGGCACCGTTGTCGATGTTCCCACCGCCATTGCAGCCTTTGTCTGCACCTCGCTCTTTATCTGCCTGCTCTTTTCGCAGCGGCTGTCGCGCGGCAACGTTGTCGCGGCGGTTTCGGGCGCGGTGTCCGTCGCCGTATGCAAGTTCTTGGGCCTCACGAATATTGCCGTGCCGGCAAGCGTCGTGGTCGGCATTGCCATTGCGCTGGCGCGCGATGCTGTATTTGACGGAAGAGGTGCCCGCGATGCCCGTTAACGAGTTCTTGGTTCTGTGGCTGTCGTCGTGGGCTGCTATCGCGTTCTTTCGCATCGCGCCGGCGTTCGCCTTGCGCGGGCGGACCCTGTCGCCCCGCATTACCGAGGCCCTGGGCTATATCCCGCCCGCTGCCTTTGCCGCGCTGGTCGCCAACGACTTGGTGAGCCCCGGCGCGTTCGACGCGGGACTCTGGCCTGCCTTGGTTCCCTGGATTGCGGCCGCCGGCGTCGTGGTCGTGGCGGTCAAGACAAAATCGATGCTGTGGTGCTGCGTCTCGGGCATCGTACTCTATATCGTCTTGAGCCTTATATAGGGGTGGCGTCGCGGGCGCCGAATCTCGTTCCATCCCAACTTGTCGAATTTTTCACCGAGCTGGTCTATTTCTTCTGGTACCATGGTCAAACTTTACTGTAGCAAAGCATGACGTGGACTTTTGTTCTGCGTCAGCGGAAATGGGGGTTTCATGGCACAGGAAGCGACCGCCAACGAGCAAAAGAAATTCAAGGTACCGCGTATCCCGGGTGACATCATGATCTACCCGATGATCGTTGGCCTTTTGCTCAACACTTTCTGTCCGCAGGTCTTTGAGATCGGCGGCTTCTTTACCGCCGCCTGCCGCGGTGGTTCCAACACCATCGTCGCCGCGATCCTGCTGTTTGTGGGTGCCGGCATCAGCTTTAAGTCCACGCCGGGCGCTATCAAGACCGGCATCGTCGTGCTGATCCCCAAGCTTGTTGTTGCGGCTGCCCTTGGCTTGGGCGTGGCATATTTCTTTAACGACAACTTCCTGGGCCTGAGCTCCGTGTCTATCATCGGCGGCATCACGTTTTGCAACATGGCGCTCTATACGGGCATCATGGGCGAGTTCGGCGATGAGTCCGAGCAGGGCGCCGTCGGTATCCTGTTCTTTACGGCCGGCCCCGCCGTCACCATGATCATCCTCGGTGTCTCGGGTCTCGCCAACATCCCCGTCGGCACCATCATCGGATCCATCCTGCCGCTTGTAATCGGCATGGTTCTGGGCAACCTCTTCCCGTTCATCAAGAACCTGCTGGTCCCCGGCGCCAATCCCGCGATTGCCGTTATCGGTTTTCAGCTCGGTGCGTCCATGAGCCTGTCGAGCTTCATCACCGGCGGCATTTCGGGCATCCTGCTGGGCCTCATCACGCTCTTTATCGTCGGTCCCATTACCTTTGCGTTTGAGCGCCTGTGCGGCGGTAACGGTAAGGCGGCCGTTGCCTGCTCCACTATCGCCGGCACGGCTATGACCACGCCGGTCGCCCTCGCCGAGGTCGCTCCGCGCTATGCCGAGCTTGCGCCCACCGCGTATGCGCAGATCGCCACCGCTGTCATCATCACGGCAATCTTGGCTCCGATTCTGACCGGCTGGGTCGACAAGAAGTTCTGCCAGGGCAAGGAGGATCTGTCGCCTGCCGGTGTCGAGGCCATCGAGGAGGCCGTCGCGACCGACATCGATGGTGAATAGCAATCGCTACCAATCAATGATGCCGGCGTGCAATTCGCGCCGTTTGAGCGCCCGAACGAAAGCTGTCTTGCAGTGACGTTCGGGCGCTCTGCTATGATTCCCCTTACCCCTGCGGAGTAGGGGTGTTTATTGCCCAGACACGAATCGGGCGATTCTGACCACTTGGATATTGAAGGGATGGCGTCTAGTGGTTAAGGCACTCAAGATTGAGATATTCCTGCTATGCATGATTGTTCTTATCGGGCTTGCCGCACGAAGCCGTCGCTCCTTGTTCTCGAGTACCCAGCAGCTCTTGTTTAGCATGCTCGGCTACACCTCTGCTGCCTACATTTTCTTCGATATGATCTGGACGCTCTCGGACGGCGTGAGCACTCCTGTAGGCATCACGGCCAACTGGATTTCCAACGCGGTCTCGTTTTCGCTGTTCGCCATCGCGTGCCTCATTTGGTTTTTCTATTCCGAGACAGTGCAGGGCTCTCGCCTTTTGACCGCGCGCTATAGGGTTGCGATCGTGACGTTGCCAACCGTATTGGTGGTCGTGCTGGCATTTACCAGCTACTGGACGCACACTATGTTCTATATCGATGCGCAGGGCGTATATCGTCGCGGAGCGCTTTATATGATTCAACCTATCGTTAGCTACTGCTACATCATATATACGTCCTTGCATGCCTTTATTCAGGCTCGAAAAGTCGAAAGTCTGCAAAAGAAGGCCATTTATCGCACCCTCGCCTTTTTTGCGGTTCCCGCTCTGGTGGGTGGTACCTTCCAGGTTTTGTTTTCGGTACCGGGCCTTTGCGTCGGTATAACGCTGAGCATCCTGCTGCTCTACATCATCTACCAGGAGCAGCTGATCTCGACCGACCCGTTGACTAGCCTCAACAATCGCAACCGTTTTGAGACCTATATGCTGTCGCTCTTTTCAAATGTGGATCAGGCCGAAGATGTATATCTGCTTATGATGGACGCCGACGGCTTTAAGCAGATTAACGATCGCTATGGACATGTGGAGGGTGACCATGCCCTCCAGGTCATATCTGCTACGCTCAAAGAGGTCTGCTCGGCGTCTGGTGGCTTTATCGCGCGTTATGGTGGCGATGAGTTTGTGGTGTTCCAAAAGGCAGCGGCGGAACAGGACATCATAGACCTGTGTTCGGCGATTAACGACGAGCTCGCTCGTGCCGAGGTGCCGTATGCATTGCGGATGTCCATCGGTTACGCGCGGGTTGGCGATAGTGTTGATACCTGGCAAGACTTACTTCGCGCTGCCGATGCGGAGCTCTACCGCGTCAAGGCCGAGAAAAAGAAAGCCGGCGTCCAGATACGCTAGAAAAAAGGCGCACGACCGTTGCGATGGTCGTGCGCCCTTTTTGCGTTTGCGGGGGCCACCGGCCATAACGCCCAGGCGCGGTGCGGCAAGACGAGCGTCTGCCGCCGCGGCTCGGTACGAAATCAACGAGAGCCAGTGCATTCCATTAAGCTAAAGTGTGTGAAGGCTCTCTCTAAAAAGGTGAGCTCGCTAGGCTTTTTTGGGTTTGTTGACGATGATTATGCCGCCGCAGACCAACAGCAGGGCAACGATGACGGTAATGGGGCTCGTGCCAGCGCCCTCGCCGAGCAGCAGCGCGCTCAGCAGTACGCCAAAGACCGGGTTCATAAACCCAAAGACCGAGACGCGGCTGACGGGGTTGACGGCAAGCAGACGCGACCACAGCGAGTAGGCGACCGCGGAGATAAGCGCCATATAAATGATGAGCGCGATGGCGGGGGCAATCGCCGCGGGGGAGAGCGCACCGCCCATCAAAAATCCGATGGCGGTAAGGACCAGGCCGCCAACCAAAAACTGCCAGCCGGCGAGCAAGACGCCGTCATGCTCGCGCGAGAAGATGCCAATGAGGCAGGTCGACAGGGCGCCCGCAACAGTGGAAGCCAAGATAAATCCCTCGCCGTCGAGCGTAAAGCCAAAGGTGCCATCCGCGCCCGAAAGGTTGACGAGCGCGACGCCGGCAAAGCCCAGCACACAGCCAAGCACCTTGGCCGTATTGAGCTTCTCGGTGTGAAATGCCAAGGCGGCAAAGAGGATTGCGAGGAAGTTGGCACTGGCCTCGATGATGGAGCTCGACATGGCGCTGGCGTGCGAGAGTCCCAGATAGAAAAAGAAGTACTGCCCGATAGTCTGGAAGAGCGACAGAATGCAGATGGACTTAATGTCGCGTACCTGTGGGACGAGCGGGCGTCGCTGGGCTGCACGCATACCGGCGATAACCAGGATACCGGCAAGCGTGAAGCGCAAACCAGCAAAGAGCAGCTGCGAGGCGCTATCGTGCGCCGGGATACCAAAGAGTGCGTAACCGATCTTGATGCAGGGAAAGGCCGACCCCCAGAGTGCACAGCAAACAAGACAGCCCAGGATGAGTCCGGGCAGGGTGGCGAGATACGGCTGGCGGCTTTCCATGATGTCCTTCTCCTATACGCGCAAAGCAAAAAAGAACCCGCCACCGGGCGTGCCGGTGGCGGGTGTTGTTACCCGAGGGGATTGTACCCGATGGGAAAGGTTTAGGCGAAGTAGGCTACGCCGCTCTCAAAGATCGGCATGAACTTGTCGCCGGGGACATGCTCGGGCACGTTGCGGTACAGGTTGTCGCCACGACGCTCGGCATGGCCCATCTTGCCCAGGACGCGGCCGTCGGGGCTCGTGATGCCCTCGATGGCGAGTGCGGAGCCGTTGGGGTTGACGGAAAGATCCATGCTCGGCTTGCCGTCCTCGCCCACGTACTGCGTGGCGACCTGGCCGTTGGCGATAAGCTGGGCGAGTACCTCGTCGTTGGCGACAAAGCGGCCCTCGCCGTGGCTGATGGCGACGGTGTAGGGGTCGTCGAGGCTGCACTGCGACAGCCACGGGGACAGGTTGGACGAGATGCGGGTGCGCACCAGGCGGCTCTGGTGGCGGCCGATGGTGTTAAAGGTCAGCGTGGGTGCATCCGGCGTGGCGTCGACGATGTCGCCATAGGGCACCAGGCCGAGCTTGATCAGGGCCTGGAAGCCGTTGCAGATGCCCAGCATCAGGCCGTCGCGGGCCTTGAGCAGGTCGCGGACTGCCTCGGTGACCTCAGGAGCGCGGAAGAACGCCGTGATGAACTTGGCGGAGCCATCGGGCTCGTCACCGCCCGAGAAGCCGCCGGGGATCATGACGATCTGGCTTGCACGGATGCGGCGGGCAAGCTCGTGGGTGCTCTCCGCGACGGCCTCGGGCGTGAGGTTGTTGATCACGAAAGTGTCGGCCTCGGCACCGGCGGCACGGAAGGCGCGGGCGCTGTCGTACTCGCAGTTGTTGCCGGGGAACACGGGGATGATCACGCGCGGACGGGCGATCTTGGCGCCGCCGTACACGTGGATATCCTTGGCGCGGAAGTCGATGGTCTCGACCTTGGGGGTCTCGCCGGCGCTGCGGTAGGCGAAGACGCCCTCGATGCCGCTCTCCCAGGCCTCCTGGAGCTCGGCGAGCTCGATAACCTCGGAGCCGGTGTCGATGACATAGCCCTCGACGGTGGTACCCAGGGGCTCGACGACAACGCCGTCGGCGACCTCGGGCAGCTCGGCGTCCTCGGCGAGCTCGACGATAAAGCTGCCATAGAGCGGGGTGAAGAGGCTCTCCACGTCCACATCCTCGGCAAGCTCGATACCGATCTGGTTGCCGACGCACATCTTAAAGAGGCTCTCGGCGCCGCAGCCGTAGCCGGGCGTGGAGACGGCCAGGGCGTCGCCGGCGGCGGTGAGCGCCTCGACGGCGTCAAATGCGGCGAGAAGCTGCTGGGCATCGGGACGGTAGTCCTGGCCATAGGTGGCGGGGGCGATACGGACAACGCGGTGCGTGAGGCCCTTGAACTCGGGGGAGACGGCGCGGGCCGCCTTGCCCACGGCGACAGCGAAGCTGATCAGGGTCGGCGGAACGTTAAGCTCGCCGGCCTCGTCCTCAAACGAGCCGCTCATGGAGTCCTTGCCGCCGATGGCGCCGGCGCCCAGGTCGACCTGGGCCATAAGGGCGCCCAGGACGGCTGCCATGGGCTTGCCCCAGCGCTCGGCCTCGGTGCGCAGGCGCTCGAAGTACTCCTGGAAGGAGAGATAGGCGCGCTTGTGCTCAAAGCCGGCGGCAACGAGCTTGGCGATGGACTCGACCACGGACAGGTAGGCGCCCGCAAACTGGTCGGCCTCCATCAGGTAGGGGTTGAAGCCCCATGCCATAGCGCTCGCCGTGGTGGTCTCGCCGTCCACGGGGAACTTGGCGACCATGGCAGAGCTCGGAGTGAGCTGCGTCTTGCCGCCAAAGGGCATGAGCACGGTCGCGGCGCCGATGGTGGAGTCGAAGCGCTCGGAAAGACCCTTGTTGGAAGCGACGTTGAGGTCGGTGACGAGCGAGGTCATGCGCTCGGCAAGCGTGGTGCCGGCCCAGCTGGGCTGCCACACGCTACGGGCGCACACGTGGGCGACCTGGTGCTTGGGTGCGCCGTTGGAGTTGAGGAACTCGCGGGACAGGTCGACGATAGCGACGCCGTTCCAGGCCATGCGCATGCGCGGCTCGGCGGTAACCTCGGCGATAACGGTCGCCTCCAGGTTCTCCTCGGCGGCGTAGCCCATGAACTCCTCGACGTCACCGTCGGCGACGGCGCAGGCCATGCGCTCCTGGGACTCAGAGATAGCGAGCTCGGTGCCGTCCAGGCCGTCGTACTTCTTGGTCACGGTGTCCAGGTCGACATACAGGCCGTCGGCAAGCTCGCCCACGGCGACCGAGACGCCGCCGGCGCCAAAGTCGTTGCAGCGCTTGATCAGACGGCAGGCGTCGCCGCGGCGGAACAGACGCTGCAGCTTGCGCTCGACAGGGGCGTTGCCCTTCTGGACCTCGGCACCCGAGGTCTCGATGGACTCGGTGTTCTGGGTCTTGGAGGAGCCGGTGGCGCCACCGATGCCATCGCGGCCGGTGCGGCCGCCCAGCAGGATGATCTTGTCGGTGGGGGCGGGGCACTCGCGACGAACGTGGTTTGCCGGGGTAGCGCCCACGACGGCGCCGACCTCCATGCGCTTGGCCACGTAGCCGGGGTGATAGAGCTCGTTGACCTGACCGGTGGCAAGGCCGATCTGGTTGCCGTAGCTGGAGTAGCCGGCGGCGGCAGTAGTCACGAGCTTGCGCTGCGGCAGCTTGCCCTCGAGCGTCTCGGAAACCGGGACGGTGGGGTCGCCGGCGCCGGTGACGCGCATGGCCTGGTACACATAGCTGCGGCCCGAGAGCGGGTCACGGATAGCGCCGCCCACGCAGGTGGCGGCACCGCCGAAGGGCTCGATCTCGGTCGGGTGGTTGTGGGTCTCGTTCTTAAAGAGGAACAGCCAGTCCTGGTCCTCGCCATCGACATCGACCTTCACCTTGACGGTGCAGGCGTTGATCTCCTCGGATTCGTCGACATCGGTCATGACGCCGGTCTTCTTAAGGTACTTGGCGCCGATGGTGCCCATGTCCATGAGGCAGACGGGCTTGGCGTCGCGACCGAGCTCGTGGCGCATCTCCATGTAGCGGTCGAAGGCTTGCTGCACCACGGCGTCGTCGATCGTCACGTCGTCCAGGACGGTGCCGAAAGTGGTGTGGCGGCAGTGGTCGGACCAATAGGTGTCGATTACGCGGATCTCGGTGATGGTGGGGTCGCGGTCCTCATCGCGGAAGTACTGCTGGCAGAAGGCGATGTCTGCCTCGTCCATGGCAAGGCCGCGATCGGCGATAAAGGCGGCAAGGCCGGCCTCGTCGAGCTTGCGGAAGCCGTCGAGCACCTCGACGGGCTGGGGCTCGGGAGTCTCCATGTACAGCGTCTCGGGCAGGTCGAGCGAGGCGATGCGGGCCTCGACGGGATTCACCACGTAGTGCTTGATGGCCTCGATGGCGGCCTCGTCCAGAGCGCCCGAGATCATATAGACCTTGGCGGAGCGCACGGCGGGGCGCTCACCCTGGCTGATGAGCTGCACGCACTCGCTGGCGGAGTCGGCGCGCTGGTCAAACTGGCCAGGCAGGAACTCGACGGCAAAGACGGCGCCATCGCTTGCGGGGAGTTCGTCGTAGGTCACATCGACCTGGGGCTCGCTAAAGACGGTCGGCACGCAGGAGCGGAAAAGCTCCTCGTCGATGCCCTCGACGTCGTAGCGGTTGATGATCCTCAGGGCCTCGATGCCCTTGATGCCGAGAATCTCGGTCAGCTCGCCCTTGAGCTGTTGAGCCTCGACGTCGAACCCGGGTTTCTTCTCCACGTAGATACGAGAGACCATTGGTTCCTGCCTTCCTGATCGGTTGGGCGTACGGTACGGTATGCGGCAGCGGTCGGTTTGCGGGGCCTGCCCTGCGGTCGCCTTGAGCCACATGTTTGTAAACCTCACTATGATACGACAGCTCGCGGCGCGTTGAGGACGGCGAGGGTGCTACAGTGAAGCGCAAACAAGAGAAAGGCATCACATGGCATTCGTTTCACTCGCCATCATTGCACTCGTGGCCTTTGCAAGCCCCTTCATCGCCTCGGCGATTCCTGGAAAACCCGTTCCCGAAACGGTCTTTTTGCTCGTGTTCGGCGCGGTGCTGGGCCCGCATATGCTCGGCCTTATCCATGTGGATGCCGAGGTCTCGCTGGTGTCAGAGCTCGGCCTGGCCTTTTTGTTCCTGCTTGCCGGCTTTGAGATCGATCCTAAGAACATTACGGGTGTGGAGGGGCGCTACGGCTTGGCGACGTGGTCCGTCACGTTTGGCATCGCCTGGCTTGCCGTGCGCTTTACCCCGTGGTTCTCGGTCAGCCATTTCGACGGTATCGCCGTGACGCTCGCCTTGACCTCGACGGCGCTTGGGGCGCTCATGCCCATCTTGCGCGAGCGGTTACTTGCCGGAACGCGCGTCGGTGATTCGATTCTCGCCTATGGTACGTGGGGCGAGCTCGGCCCCGTGCTCGCCATGTCGGTACTGCTGTCTGCCCGTACGGGTATCGAGACGCTGCTAATCTTGGGCTTATTTGCCGCAGTGTGCGTGCTGCTTGCCGTGGTCCCCGGCCGTTCCAAACGCATCGGCAGCCGTTTTTTCGCCTTTATTCAGGAGCGCGCCGATACCACATCGCAGACGTTCGTGCGCCTGACGGTGCTTATTTTGGTCACGCTCGTGGCGTTTTCCGCCATTTTTAGCCTCGATATCGTATTGGGCGCTTTTGCCGCCGGCTTCGTCCTGCGCTATATCATCCCCGAGGGCAACCATACGCTCGAGCTTAAACTCGATGGCCTGGCCTATGGCTTTTTGATCCCGGTGTTCTTTACCGTGTCGGGCGCAAAGATCGATCTGACGGCCGTGGTGTCGCGCCCCGGGCTGCTCGTGGGCTTTATCGTGGCGCTGCTGATCATTCGCGCGGTGCCGATTCTTGTCTCTATGAGCATTTGTCCTGCGACGCGCGATGTGTCGGCGTATGGGCGCATTACCGTGGCCCTGTACTGTACCACGGCCCTGCCGATCATCGTTGCCGTGACAAGCGTTGCCGTCAACGCGGGCGCGCTGTCGCAAGATATTGCGTCGGTCATGGTTGCCGCCGGTGCCATCACGGTGTTCTTGATGCCATTGCTCGCACAGCTCTTCTACCACGTGGTCGACGCCGCACCGGTCGCCGCCGTGGCAGAAGTTGCCGAGCGCCCTGCCGAGGCACTCGATATCCTGCGCGCCCATCACGATTTGGCGAGCCTGCTCGCACGCGAGCACGAGCTGCTGACCTCGCATGGTCATGGTCGCGTATTCGAGGGCCTGCCTACGCTCGATACGATTGCCGAGCGTCTTTCCGCCGAGGCGGCGAGCGGCCACATCGATGCCCGCATCGTGGACGCGGCGCATCTTCTTGCCGATAAGACCTATGGTGATGAGGTCGACCCGTCCGAGCTGACCCCGCGCGAGCGTCGCCGCCTGGAGCGCGCCAAGCTCGCCGTGCGCGAATACCGCCGCCGCATGTTGGAGCTCTATGCAAGAGAAGAAGCCGAGGACGACGACGGCAAGTAGTCGATACTCTCTCGGGGAAGCCGCGTCCCGCTTTGAAGGCTCGGAACGGGATGTGGTTTCCGAAACGGGGGCCGTTGGGAAACTGTGTCCCGGAATGGGCGCTCAGAGTGGGATGCAGTTTCCGCGAGAGATCCGTTGCGGAAACGGTATCCCAGAATCGGCGTTCAAAACGGGGCGCTCTTTCCGAAACATGGCCCTGAGGGAAGCTGCGTCCCGGTCTGAGTCGGAATTCCGGGACACAGCTTCCCTTTCAAACAGAAGAAGGCGCGCTGCCTGCAGTTGATGCAGACGGCGCGCCTTCTTTGTTGGACTATGTTGAGGCTGGGAGCTGAGGCTTGTGGTCCCTTAAGAGCGGGCGGCTCCGTCGACGGGGAGCACGGCGCCCGTGACGTAGGAGGACATGTCGCTCGCCAGGAAAACAAAGGCGTTGGCGACATCCTCGGGCTCGCCCATGCGACCCAGCGGAATGGTGGCGACGATGGGCTTAATAACCTCTTCAGGCAGGTTGGCGACCATGTCGGTTTTGGTTACACCGGGTGCTACGGCATTGACGCGAATGCCCATGGGGGCGAGCTCGCGCGAGAGCGACTGGACCATGCCGTTGACGGCAAACTTGGACGTTGGATAGCCGACGCCAGAGGGCTGGCCGTACTTGGCAACCATCGAGCTCGTGGTGGTGATGGTGCCGCCGTGGCCGGCCTCGGTCATGATCTTGGCGGCAGCTTGGTGGCCATTAAAGACGGCGACGACGTTAAGGTCCATGACCTTTGCGAACTCCTCGGCCGTGTAGTCCAAGAGGGGTGAACGCTGGTAGATACCGGCATTGTTGACGACCGTGTCCAAGCCGCCCATGTCGGCTGCAGCCTGGGTAAAGGCCTCGGTCACGGCTTCGAGTGAGGTGAGGTCGCAGGAGCGGCCCCAGACCTTGGCGTCGGGATAGGCGGCTGTCAGCTTCTCAACGGCCGCATCGGCGGTCTCCTGACGCGAGCCAAAGACGGTGACGGCGGCGCCTTCCTCGATAAAACGGCAGGCGATGGCATAGCCGATACCGCGCGTGCCTCCGGTGATGATTGCTTTCTTGCCCTCGAGCAACATGGTATTTCCTCTCATCGCGGGCGGACATTCGCAGCACAGCGTAGCCGTAACTGGAATCGGCCGTGTTTGCATATCGGTGAACGGTAGCCCGCGTTACCGATGAGCGGCTCGCGCAAATGTGCTCTGCCGTTGTGCTTAGGGCAGGAGACAAAAGGGCTCCCGTCCCGCATCGGACGGGAGCCCTCAAAGCGTGTATTGCTAGGCGAGCGTTGAGCTAGTTCGCCATGACGCCTTCGGTCCAAGCCTCAACGTCCTCGATGCGCAGGACGTTGGCGACCTCGGCTACGCAGTCGACGCTGGCAAGCTCGGCGGTGGCAGCCTGGACGTCCTTCTCGAGCGCGCGGTGCGTCAGGAAGATGACCGAGCAAGTATCGCTGGCGCCCGACTTGCCGTCCTCGACCTGGTTGATGAGCGAGATCGAGATGTTGTGCTTGGCAAAGATGTCGACCGTCTCGGACAGGGCACCCACGCGGTCGGCGACCTTCAGGCGCACATAGTACTTAGTCTGGAGCTCGTCCATGGGCTTAAAGGCGAGGTTGTGACCATAGGGCTCAATCTCGGGCAGCGGAGCCACGCCGCGGCAGATCTGCTCGGAGAGCGACAGGATATCGCCCACGACGGCGCTCGCGGTGGGGAAGGAGCCTGCGCCGGCACCGTAGAACATGGTCTCGCCCACGGCGTCGCCTACCACGTAGACGGCGTTCATGGCGCCGTTGACCTTGGCGAGCATATGGTCTGCCGGGATGAGCGTGGGATGCACGCGAACGTCGACGCCGGCGTTGGTGTTGCGGGCGATGCCCAGCAGCTTGATGGTGTAGCCGAGCTCGCGGGCCTGGGCGATATCCTCGGCACCGATGGTGCGGATGCCCTGCTGGTACACATCGTCGGTGGTAACGCGGGTGCCAAAGCCGATGGAGGCGAGGATGGCTGTCTTGCTGGCGGCATCGAAGCCGTCGACGTCGGCGGACGGGTCGGCCTCGGCATAGCCCTTTGCCTGTGCGTCGGCAAGTACGTCGGCGTAATCGGCGCCCTCGGCGTCCATGCGCGACAGGATGTAGTTGGTGGTGCCGTTGAGGATGCCGGCGATGGTCAGGATCTTGTTGCCTACCAGGTCGTGCTCAAGCGTGCTCACGATGGGGATGCCGCCGCCGCAGCTGGCCTCGCACTTAATCTGCACGCCGCACGCGCGCGCCTTCTCGGCAAGCGTCTCGACGTGACGGCCCAGCAGGGCCTTGTTGGCAGAGACGACGTGCTTGCCGTGCTCAAAGGCAGTGGTGAAGATCTCGGTTGCGGGATGCTCGCCGCCGATCAGCTCGACGACGATGTCGACGGCGGGGTCGGTTGCGACATCGTGCCAGTCACTCGTAAAGGCCTCGCGCTCAATGCCTGCTGCCTCGGCCTGCTCCCAAGCAAGCGCGCAGGCGCGGGTCAGCTTAAGGTCGATGCCGTAGGCTGCCAGGTACTCATCGTGGTGGCTCTTGATCAGACGGGCCACGCCGCCGCCGACGGTTCCCAGACCGATCAGACCGACGTTCACGGTGCGCATGGGTTCGCTCATAGATAGCTCCTTCGTGCATCTTATGGATGGATTAACCGCTTAAAGGTTGAGTGCATTCTAGCGTGAAGTGCGGGCGCGTGCTTGCCTGGCAGCGGGAGCAGCACAAAACGCCACCCCCGAAACGCTGCGGAAACATTGGAAACACGCTCGCTACAAACGGAACTCCGTAACAAACTGTCAACGTTTGCACCATAAGGTTTGCTTCACCGACCCCACCATGGGCACCAGCGCCGCGAAGTTCTTGGCCGAGAAGTATACGGACGCCAAGGTCGCCCTGTTCTACAACTCCGGCGATACGTACAGCTCGGGCGTTGCCGACGCCTTTGCCGAGCAGGCCAAGGCGTCCAAGCTTGATATCGTTGATACCGAGACCTTTAAGGACGATTCTTCCACGAGCTTTACCAACCAGCTCACCAAGGCCATGCGCAAGATCAAGATCGAGGGCCTGACGGGCGAGCTGACGTGGAACGATGAGGGCCAAGTCGAAAAGCCCGCTACGGCCTATGTGATTCAGGACGGCAAGTACATCGCCGCCTAAGTGCATATAACGAGACCGGTGGGGCCGTTTTATTCAGGGCGGGGACGCCTGTAACAGAACGGAAACATTACTTTCACACAATAAAGTGGCTAAACTGCATAAACCGACAGAAATACGCATGATTATGGATAAATGAACAAATCAAAAGAAAAGTTGAAATAATCGCCACTTTCCTTAACTAAAGCGTCTAGTATTTTGCGAACGCCGAACACGGCGAAGGATGGCCTGTCGGGTAACCGAAACCCGACGAGATTTGAGAGGAGAGCCGCATGTCGAGCCTCACCGGTAAGTCATTGAACCCTGTTATGAATCGCAGGAGCGTTATCGCGAGCGCAGCAGGTCTGGGGGCGATGTCCATTCTAGCTGGCTGCTCCTCCAACGGCGGCGACAGCGGTTCCGCGTCGGGCGACGCTTCGTTTAAGATCGGCACCATCGGCCCGCTGACCGGCGCCAACGCGTCCTACGGCAAGTCCGTTACACAGGCTGTCGAGCTTGGCTGCAAGGATTTCTCGACCAAGGAGCTGCCGCTTGTCAGCAAGGCCGAGGACGACCAGGCTGACGGCGAGAAGGCCGTCAACGCCTTCAACACCCTGCTCGACTGGGGCATGCAGGCCCTCGTCGGTCCGACCACCACGGGTGCGTCGGTTGCCGTTGCCGCAGAGTGCGGTAACGACCCCAAGACGTTCATGATCACCCCGTCCGCGTCCTCCGAGGACGTTACCAAGGGCAAGGATTGCGTCTTCCAGGTTTGCTTCACCGACCCCAACCAGGGTGTCAACGCTGCCAAGTTCCTGGCGCAGAAGTATGCGGACGAGAAGTTCGTGCTCTTCTATAACTCCGGCGACGCCTATTCTTCGGGCATCGCAGATTCCTTTAAGGCCCAGGCCGCTGAGTCTAAGCTCGAGATTGTTGACGAGGAGACCTTTAAGGACGACTCCGCCACGAGCTTTACCAACCAGCTGACCAAGGCCAAGCAGGCCGGCGCCACCATGATCTTCGCGCCGATCTACTACACGCCGGCGTCCGTCCTGCTCAAGAACGCCAAGGACATGGGCTACGATGTCAAGATGATGGGCTGCGATGGCATGGACGGCATCCTGGGCGTTGAGGGCTTCGACACCTCTCTTGCCGAGGGTCTGCTGCTCATGACCCCGTTCTCAGCCGACGACGAGAAGAACGCCGACTTCGTCAACGCTTACAAAGATAAGTACGGCGATACCCCCGACCAGTTTGCCGCCGACGCCTACGACGGCGTGCATGCGGTGGTCGAGGCTCTCAAGGAGGCCGGCCTGGGTGTCGACGCCGACCCCACCGAGGTTGCCGAGAAACTTCCCGAGGCTATGCGCAACATTACTGTTGACGGTCTGACTGGCAAGCTCTCCTGGAACGACAAGGGCCAGGTCCAGAAGGAGCCCACGGCGTACGTCATCACCGACGGCAAGTACGTACAGGCCTAATTGGCCGCCTTACATAGAGCGGTTTTGATCCCAAGCAGGGGAGGTTTTGGCCTTCCCTGCTTGCTTGGTATCTAGGGACGATGTAACGTCCCTGTTTCATACATCAACTGGAAACCTATTCGAAAGGGGGATGTGGAACATGACGGTCTTTATCCAATACCTGGTCAACGGCCTGTCCATGGGCAGCGTCTACGCCATCATCGCGTTGGGCTACACCATGGTCTACGGTATCGCCAAGATGCTGAACTTCGCTCACGGCGATGTCATCATGGTCGGTGCCTATGTCTCGTTCTGCGCCACGTCGTATCTCGGCCTCCCGGGCTGGGCATCTGTAGTTCTCTCTTGCGTGGCCTGCACGGTTCTCGGTGTTCTCATTGAGGGTCTGGCCTATAAGCCGCTGCGCCAAGCAGGCCCGCTGGCCGTTCTGATCACGGCTATCGGCGTGTCTTACTTCCTGCAGAACGCCGCGCAGCTTCTGTGGGGCGCCACGCCCAAGAACTTCACTTCGCTCGTCACCTTCCAGGTGCCGGAGTTCTTGGCCAAGTTCAACGTAAGCGCCGTCTCGCTCGTCACCATCGTCGCCTGCCTGGTTATCATGGCCGGCCTGATGTTCTTTACAGGAAAGACCAAGATGGGCAAAGCCATGCGCGCCGTGTCCGAGGACAAGGCCGCCGCTCAGCTCATGGGCATCAACGTCAACCGCACCATCTCGATGACGTTTGCCATCGGCTCTGCCCTTGCCGCCATCGCCGGCGTGCTGCTGTGCTCCTACTCGCCGGTGCTGCAACCCACGACGGGTGCCATGCCTGGCATCAAGGCCTTCGACGCCGCAGTCTTCGGTGGCATCGGCTCCATCCCCGGCGCTTTTGTCGGTGGCATTCTCATCGGTATCATCGAGGCGATGGCGCAGGCTTACATTTCCACGAGCCTTGCCAACTCCATCGTCTTTGGTGTTCTGATCATCGTCCTGCTCGTCAAGCCTGCCGGCCTCTTGGGCAAGTACGTCCCCGAGAAGGTGTAGGTGAGCGTTATGAAGTTTCTTAAAGACAAGCAGACGCGTCACGACTTTGTCACGTACGCCATGTGCCTTGTGGCGTTCGCCATCGTGTTCTTTATGCAGTCTAACCACATGATTCCGCGCATGATCGCCGGTCAGCTGGTTCCCATCACGGCCTATATCGTCATGGCCATTTCCCTTAACCTCGTCGTCGGCATCGCGGGCGACCTGTCGCTGGGCCACGCGGGCTTTATGAGCGTCGGCGCCTATACGGGAATCGTCATCGCCGTCGCGCTGGAGAGCGCCGTTCCGTCCGACCCGATGCGCCTGATCATCAGCATTGTGGTCGGCGCTATCGCCGCAGCCATCTTGGGCTTCTTGATTGGTATCCCGGTCTTGCGCCTGAGCGGCGACTATCTGGCCATCGTGACCCTGGCTTTTGGCGAGATCATCAAAGAAATCGTCACCTGCCTTATCGTGGGCGTCGACTCCCGCGGCCTGCACGTGATCTTTAACATCACGGGCAACTCTACGATCGACGACCTGCATCTGCTCGAGGACGGCACCGCCATCATCAAGGGCGCGCAGGGCGCATCGGGTGTGTCGACGTACTCGACCTTCCTCGCCGGTGCCATCCTGGTCATGGTCGCACTCGTGATCGTGCTCAACCTGGTTCGCAGCCGTACCGGTCGTGCCATTATGGCCGTGCGCGACAACAAGATTGCAGCCGAGTCCGTGGGCATCTCCGTCACCCAGTACCGCATGATCGCCTTCGTGGTTTCCGCTGCCCTCGCCGGTGCTGCCGGAGCCCTCTTCGGCGGTAACTTCTCGCAGCTCTCCGCCACTAAGTTCGACTTCAACACGTCGATTCTCATTCTGGTGTTCGTGGTCTTGGGTGGCCTGGGCAACATGCGCGGTTCCGTCATCGCGGCGGCACTGCTCACGGTGCTTCCCGAGCTGCTCCGCCAGTTCTCGGACTACCGTATGCTCATCTACGCCATTGTACTGATTCTGGTCATGGTCTTTACCAACAACCCGCAGCTTAAAGCGTTCTTCGGCCGCATTAAGGACCGCTTTACTTCTAAGAAGGAGGTGGCAGCCGATGCCCAGTAAGTTTGAATTCAACAAGGGCAAGATGGTCCCGTATCCTTCTGGCGCCATCGTTCCCGATCGCGACCTGGGCGAGCGCCCGGCGCTCGAGTGCATCCACCTGGGCATTGAATTCGGCGGCCTTAAGGCAGTCGACGATTTTAGCCTGACCATCGGTAAGACCGAGATCGCCGGTCTCATCGGCCCCAACGGCGCCGGCAAGACTACGGTCTTCAACCTGCTCACCAAGGTGTACCAGCCCACGCACGGCACCATCCTGCTCGACGGTGAGGACACTTCGGGCAAGTCGGTCTACCAGGTCAACCGCATGGGTATTGCCCGTACGTTCCAGAACATCCGCCTGTTCAACACCATGACGGTGGAGGACAACGTTAAGGTCGGCCTGCACAACCAGGAGCGCTACTCCGGCTTTGAGGGCGTGCTGCGCCTGCCGACGTACTGGAAGCACGAGAAGGCCGCCCATGAACGCGCCATGGAGTTGCTGTCCATCTTTGATATGGAGCACCTGGCAAACGAGCAGGCCGGCTCGCTGCCTTACGGCGCTCAGCGTCGTCTGGAGATCGTTCGCGCTCTTGCCACCAACCCCAAGTTGCTGCTGCTCGACGAGCCTGCCGCCGGCATGAACCCGTCCGAGACCGCAGAGCTCATGGAGAACATCGTTAAGATTCGCGACACTTTTGGTATCGCCATCATGCTTATCGAGCACGATATGTCGCTCGTCATGAACATTTGCGAGGGCATCTGCGTGCTTAACTTTGGTAAGGTCATCGCCAAGGGCACGGCCGAGGAAATCCAGAACAACGATGCCGTTATCGAGGCGTATCTGGGCAAGCAGGATAAGGGGGAGAACTAAATGGCAGAGTCGATGCTTTCCGTCTACAACATCAACGTCTGGTACGGCGCTATCCACGCCATCAAGGACATCTCCTTTAACGTCAACGAGGGCGAGATCGTGGCTCTGATCGGTGCCAACGGCGCCGGCAAGTCCACGACGCTTAAAACCGTCTCGGGCCTGCTACGTTCCAAGACCGGCTCCATCAAGTTTATGGGCGAGGACATTACCCATACGCCTGCCGATAAACTGGTGGGCAAGGGCCTGGCTCAGGTTCCCGAGGGTCGTCGTGCCTTTTTGCAGATGACGGTCGAGGAGAACCTGGAAATGGGTGCCTATACGCAGCCCAAGTCAACGGTGGCTCCGGGTCTCGAGCGCGTCTACGAGCAGTTCCCGCGCCTTAAGGAGCGCCGTCGCCAAGTCGCCGGCACCCTTTCGGGCGGCGAGCAGCAGATGCTCGTTATGGGCCGCGCTCTTATGAGCAACCCTAAGCTGCTCATGCTCGATGAGCCCTCCATGGGTCTGGCGCCGATTCTGATTGAGCAGATCTTCCAGATCGTCGAGGACCTGCACAAGGCCGGCACCACGGTGCTTTTGGTCGAGCAGAACGCGCAGATGGCACTTTCCATCGCTACACGCGGCTATGTACTCGAGACCGGCAAGATCACCATGACCGGCACCGGTCAAGAGCTGCTGCACGACGATAACGTCCGCAAGGCCTATCTGGGCGGTTAATCCATTCAACAAAGGGGGCGCTGACCAACCCGGTCAGCGCCCCCTTTTAAGTTGCGGTGAAATAGGGACTAAATGGGGGCGCTAGACGCCAAAACAGTCCCTATTCCACCGCAACTTCATGGGGATGTGTGACAATGCCCGTCGGAAAACATCTGCTGTCTTTGGGGGTCTATCTATGCTGTACGAGTTTTGTGCCGAGAACTTTGAGCGGGTGCCGGCGGCTATCGAGGCCGGTGCGGGGCGCATTGAGCTGTGTGACAACCTCGCCGTCGGTGGCACCACGCCTTCCGCCGGCGTTATTAGCGCTACAGTCAGCTACGCTCACGAGCATGACGCGCGAGTGATGTGCATGATCCGTCCGCGTGGTGGCGACTTTCATTACAACCAGGACGAGCTGCGCATGATGGAGATGGACCTGGGCCTTGCTGTGAGCGCCGGCGTTGACGGCCTGGTCTTTGGCTGCTGCAAGCCCTTTGCCGGCGGATGGGCGCTCGACGAGCTTACGCTTGGCGCCCTCGTGATGGCTGCGGGCTGCGCGACCGAGGAATGTAAGCGTGAGCCCATCGACATCACCTTCCACATGGCATTTGACCAGCTCTCGCCCGAGGCTCAGCTCGATGCGATTGATACACTTGCCGACTGCGGCGTTACGCGCATCCTCACGCATGGCGGCGCTGCCGGTACGTCGATCGAGGATAATTTCGATCACCTGACTCGTTTAATCGAGTATGCGGGCGATCGTTTGACCATCCTTCCCGGCGGCGGCATCACTACGGCAAATCGCGACGCGGTCGCGGCGGCGCTAGGCGTCTCCGAGCTCCATGGCACCAAGATCGTGCCGCTAGAGGTATAACCCGTGGCGCTGGTATTTGACGTTCAGCAGGCGAGCGGTAAGCCCGACGATAATCGTCGCCCTGGCACCGCGTGCCCCTTTTGCGACACGGAGGGGCTTGCCAACATCATCCAGCGCGATGGTGACTGCATCTGGCTCGAGAATAAGTTCAAGACATTGCGGGCCACACGTCAGACCGTATTGATCGAGTCTGCCAATCACGACGCCGACCTGGTGACCTATGAACCGGATGAGCTGCATCATGTGATGCGGTTTGCCCTGGGCTGTTGGCAGCAGATGATCGATTCCCAACAGTACTGCAGTGTGCTCATGTACAAGAACAAAGGCCCGCTTTCGGGCGGCAGCCTCGTCCATCCGCACATGCAGATTGTGGGTTTGGAGCAGGAAGACGGCTATGCTTCGCTGACTTCTGCCAATTTCGAAGGCATCAATGTCTGGCGACAGGGGAGAATCGCGGTCAACATCTCAACCGAACCGATCATGGGGTTCTTTGAGATCAACGTTTCAGCCCCGCAGGGAATCGCCGCCAGCGATGACACGAGAGACCAAGCCGAGGCGGATCTCTTCGCCGACGCAATCCAGGTAGCTCTGCGCTATATCTTGCACGAGCACCATGGCGGTCGTGCAGAGTCGTACAACCTGTTCTTCTATCACATGAGCGGCCGGACCATTGCCAAGGCGCTTCCACGTTGGGTGGTTTCACCCTACTTTGTCGGGTATCGGCTGGCTCAGGTCAATGCTGAGACCACGCTCGATGTCGATGCGGAGCGACTCCGCGCACATCTGGAGGCGCTCACATCGTAAAGTGAGCGCCCGCACACTGCGGACGGTTTAGCGCGCCATTGCATCGCGGCCGGCCTCGACCCGCTTGCGCTGGGCGGCGCGCTCCTCGCCGGTCAGACGTTCAAAGAGATGTCCGATAAGCGAGGCGAGCACCTGCTGAAACAACGTTCCACACATGACGGGAAACGCAACTTCGCCCGGAAAGTATTGCGTGGCGATGACGGCGCCCGAAGAGATATTGCGCATGCCGCAGGTAAAGCACATGGTGGTCGTCTCGCTATACGGCAGGTGCAACGCGCGGGCGACCAGAATGCCCACGACAAAACCGCTGATGGCGAACGCCAGAATAAAGAGGGCGACTTCCAGGCGCACCGCGTTCATGTGTAGCACGTACTCGCTCATGGCGGTGGAGTTGGAGGCAATAACGCCCATCATCATGAACTTGCAGGCGGGCGAGAGCGCGGGGGAGAGTTTCTCGTGTCCCCAGCCGTGCGTGAGCTCGTTGATCACGATGCCGAGCACGGCGGGGATGGCAATCATAAAGGCCATGTTCTGCATCATGCTCGGAACATCGATTGCGACGGTGGCGCCCAACAGGAGCTTGAGCGTGAGCGGAATCGTTACGGGCGATATAACCGAGGACGTCAGGATGATGGTGAGCGCGAGCGGGCCGTTGCCGCCGAACATGCTGATCCACATAAAAGCGGTGACTGCCACGGGCACACTGTATTCGAGCACGATGCCGCAGACAAGGTTGGGGTTGGAACCAAAGAACAACGATCCCATGGCATAGGCCGCGATGGGAATAAGCGCCGCCGAGACCAACAATGCCACAATCAGGTGCAGCGGACGGTGGAACACCTCGGCTACCTGGTGAAAGGTGTTGCTGAGCGCACCTTGGAACGTCATAAAGGCAAACAAGGTGGGAACGATGGGCTTGAGAACGCCGATCTGTTGAGGAAAGAGCACGCCGAGCGCCACGCAAATCGGAACGATGATTTGCATGTGCCCCGCGAGAAACTTGCCCAGTCCAACCCATTGCTTCATATGCTCTTGTGACTCCCTTTGCTCGTGAATCCGTTTTGACTGGATATGCTAGACGCTCACATGTGTCCGTGCGTCAGAAACGCTCGATTATTTCGAGGGTATTACCGGCATCGTTTACCGAAACCGCGGCGTGCTGCGGCGATTTGCGTCCGCGCCGCACGGTATAATAAATCCGTTCAACAGATCTGCCTGCCGAAGCGGGCATACACAGAGGACTCATCGCTATGAACCGTGAGAGGTATTGCGGCGACCTGCCCCTATCGGGGGTGGGCGCCTATGTCATCGCTTAAGACGACGCATCGCTGGGCGGTCGCTCAGCAAAATCCCGAGCTCGAAAAGGAGCTTTCGGCTGGTCTGGGCATACCCGGGCTGGTGGCGCGCATTATGGTTGCGCACGGCATTACATCCATCGAGGAAGGCCAGCTATTTTTGACGCCTTCGCTCGACCGTGATTGGGCCGATCCACTCATTATCCCGGGCATGTCGGTCGTTGCCGACCGCGTCGAGCGTGCTATTCGCAACCGCGAACGCATCGCCGTCTTTGGTGATTTCGACGTCGACGGTATTACATCGACCTGTCTGTTGACCGAGGCACTGCGCACGTTTGGCGCCGATGTTACGCCGTTTATTCCACATCGCTTTGACGAGGGCTACGGTCTTTCGCGCGCGGCGCTCGACCGCGTTAACGAGCTCGCTCGTCCCCAGCTGATCGTGACCGTCGATAACGGCATTGCCGCCAAAGAAGAGGTTTCCTATCTGGAGAGCCTGGGGATCGATTTGGTGGTCACGGACCATCACGAGCCCTCCGATCAGGTGCCGCAGGGCGTGCCCCTGACCGACCCTAAACTCGAGGATAAGGGCCCCTCGCGTGAACTTGCCGGTGCCGGTGTGGCGCTCAAGCTGGTGCAGGTTTTGGGCGAGCGTCTGGGCAAGCCGTCGTATTGGCGTTCGCTGATTGAGGTCGCGGCACTGGGCACCGTGTCCGACATGATGCCGCTCACGCCCGAGAATCGCGCACTGGTCGCCGAGGGCATCCAGCAGATGCGCGTGACGGCTCGTCCCGGTTACATCGCGCTTGCAGCGCTCGCCAAGGCCGATCTGGCTACCATTACGGCGGACGGTCTATCGTTCTCGCTCATTCCCCGCTTAAACGCCGCCGGCCGCATGGCCGATCCCAAGCTGGCGCTCGACCTGCTGCTTGCCCGCGATCCTATCGAGGCAAGTGCACTGGCGGCCGAGCTCGAGGAGATCAACCGTCAGCGTCGCGAGATTGAGGCGGAGCTCACGCGTGATGCCATGGCAAAGGTCGAGGAGACCTATGATGGCGGTCGCGCAATCGTCGTGGGTGGCGAGGGCTGGCACGAGGGCGTTAAAGGCATCGTGGCGAGCCGCCTTACCAACCGATATCACGTGCCGGCGTTGCTCTTCTCTATCGAGGACGGTATAGCACGTGGCTCGGGCCGCTCGGTGGGCAAGGTCAACCTGTTCGAAGCCGTCGAGCGCTGTTCCGACCTGCTGATTCGCCGCGGCGGGCATGCCGGTGCGGTGGGCGTGACCATCGAGGCGTCCAAGCTCGACGAGTTCCGTCGTCGCCTTTCCGCTGTGCTGTCCGAGCTTCCCGCCGAGGACTTTGAGGACACCGATGAGGTTGCCGCCACGGTCGACCTTTCCGAATTGAATATCGAGACCATCGAGCAGATTTCCCGCCTTGAGCCGTTTGGCCAGGGTAATAAGGTGCCGCTGCTGGCTGCCGAGGGCGTGACGATGTGTGATCGTGCCGTGGTGGGTAAGACCGGCGAGCATATGCGCTTCGTGGCGACGGATGGAGCCGCGAGTGTGCCTGCCATTATGTTCCGCGTACCGCAGATCGATAGGCTTATCAATTGCGACAGCGCCGTCGACTTGGTATTCGAGGCCGTTGCCGAGCATTGGCAGGGACGTGTGAAGCCCAAGCTCATGATCAAAGATGTCTTGGTCCGCGATACCACGGCACCCAGCGTTGACGACCCGGCATGTGAGCTTCGCCGCGGCGTACAACCGGCGGATTCTGGACTGCGCCTGGAGTCGCGTAAACGCGAGACGCTTGCCCAGCTTTCCTATACCGAGCTCACGCGCTCGCTCATTCACAGCTTTATCGGATCGAACCAGCCGCACCGCGCGCAGGTCGAGGCGCTCGATGCCCTGGCCGATCACCAAAGTGTTCTGGCCGTTATGGGAACGGGGCGCGGCAAGTCTCTTATCTTCCATGTGCATGCCGCGCGCGAGGCGGTTCTTCGCGGGCGTGCGAGTATCTTTGTCTATCCGCTGCGCGCGCTCGTTGCCGACCAGGCCTATCACCTTTCCTCGACGATGGCCGCGCTCGGCATTGGCGTAGGCGTGCTGACCGGCGAGACCGTGGAAGCGGCGCGCGATGACGTGTTTGCCGGCTTGGCTTCGGGCCGCACCGGCATCGTGCTCACGACGCCCGAGTTTCTGTCCATTCACCGCGATCGCTTTGCGCGTTCGGGGCGCATCGGTTTTGTCGTTATCGATGAGGCGCATCATGCCGGTCTTGCCAAGGGCGGCGACCGCAGCGCCTATCTCGACATGCCCGATATCCTCAAGGCCCTGGGCGACCCCGTTGTCATGGCGGCAACGGCTACCGCGACGGCTCCGGTTGTGGCGGAGCTTGCTCGTGTATTACCGATTACCAGGACGGTGGTCGACGAGACCGTTCGCGAGAACCTGCAGCTCGAGGACGACCGTGACCTTGCGAGCCGCGAAAATCGCCTGGTGTCGATCGTGGCGACGGGGGAGAAGACCGTCATTTACGTGAACTCGCGCGACCAGTCCGTGGCGCTTGCCAAGACGTTGCGCAAACGCGTGCCTGACTGTGCGACCCATATCGCGTTCTATAACGCCGGGCTTGCGCGCTCCGATCGCCGCCGTGTTGAAGAAGCCTTTAGAGACGGAAGTCTCAGCTGCATCGTTTCAACCTCGGCTTTTGGTGAGGGCGTCAACCTGCCCGATATCCGCCATGTCGTGCTCTACCACATGCCGTTTGGTACGATTGAGTTTAACCAGATGAGTGGCCGTGCCGGCCGCGATGGCCAGCCCGCCGTGATTCACCTGCTCTATTCGTCGCGCGACGCCCGAATTAACGAGCGCCTGCTCGATTGTTACGCGCCCGAGCGCGATGAGCTTGTCACGCTCTATCGAGCGCTGCAGACCATGTGGCGCTCCAACCGCGGCAAGACGGGGGACGATTCATTCTGCGCGAGCGATATCGACATCGCTCAGATGTGTCTTGCCATCGATGCTCGCACGCCGGTCGACGAGCGCTCGGTGGAAAGCGGCCTGGGAATCTTCGAAGAGCTTGGTTTCTGTCGCGTTTCGGGGTTTGACGATACGCGTCGCATCGCGATGGCCGAAAATCCCGGTCGCGTGCAATTAAGCAGGTCAATTCGCTATTTGGAGGGCTTGCGCTCGCGCATGGAGTTCTCGGCTTTCCGGAGCTGGGCGCTCGATTCGTGCGCTTCTGATATGCTAGCCAAAGTTAACCGCCCGATCGTACCGCGGGCCTAGGGGAAGGGGACCTCGATGGATGCCGCAGCCCGTACCGCCCATGATTCCACCCTCCAGCCGTTCTCGGAGATGGAGCACTATAAGCATGCTGATGAGCTGCCGCCCGAGATTATGGCGGACAGCTACGACAAGCTGGAGCGCCTGTGCCTCAAATATATGAATGAGGATGACTTCTCCAAGGTGGAGCAGGCCTACTGCTTTGCTGCCGAGAAGCACTGCAACCAAAAGCGGCGCTCGGGCGAGATGTACATTAACCATCCCGTCGAGGTTGCCATCATTTTGGCCGATCTTAAGATGGACTGCGATGTGGTGTGCGCCGCGCTGCTGCACGATACCGTCGAGGATACCGAGACCTCGCTTACCGATGTTTCGGGTCTGTTTGGTGATACGGTGGCCGAGCTCGTCGATGGCGTGACCAAGCTCACCAACATCGAAGTCGACAGCATGGACGAGAAGCAGGCCCTCACGCTGCGCAAGATGTTCCTCGCCATGTCCAAGGACATTCGCGTCATCATCGTCAAGCTCGCCGACCGCCTGCATAACATGCGCACGCTTGCCGCCCTGCGCGAGGACCGCCGTCTGTTTAAGGCGCGCGAGACCATGGACGTATACGCGCCTCTGGCCGACCGCCTGGGCATGAGCTCAATCAAGTGGGAGCTCGAGGACCTGTCCTTCTTCTACTTGGAGCCCGATGCCTACCAGCGCATCGCGCGCATGGTAGCCGAATCGCGCGAGGTTCGCGAGCGCTATCTTGCCGAGACCATCAAGACGCTCACCGATGAGCTCAATCGCATTGGTCTTGAGGGCTTTCAGATCAACGGTCGTTCCAAGCACTATTGGTCCATCTATCAAAAGATGAAGCGCAAGGGCAAGGAGTTCTCCGAGATTTACGACCTGGTGGCGCTGCGCGTCATCACTCATTCGGTGCGCGATTGCTATTCCACGCTTGGTGCCGTGCATACCTTGTGGCATCCCATGCCCGGTCGCTTTAAAGACTATATCGCCATGCCCAAGGTCAATAACTACCAGTCACTCCATACGACGGTTATCGGCCCCACGGCCCGCCCGCTTGAGATTCAGATTCGAACCTATGAGATGCACGAGCAGGCAGAGTACGGCATCGCCGCCCACTGGCTGTACAAGAAGTCGGGCGGATCGTCTGCCTCTAAGACCAACGATGCGCAGCGTCTGGACGACCAGATCAACTGGCTTAAGCACTCACTCGACTGGGCGGCGTCTGACGAGATCACCGATGCCAAGGAATACCTGCACTCACTGAAGGTCGACTTGTTCGACCAGGAAATTTTTGTCTTTACGCCCAAAGGCGAGGTCATGGCGCTTCGTGCCGGCTCTACACCGCTCGACTTTGCCTACGCCGTTCATACCGAGGTCGGTAACCACTGCGTCGGCGCCAAGATCAACGGTGCGGTGGCGCCGCTCACGCACGAAATCAAGACGGGTGACCGTGTCGAGATTCTGACTAACAAGAGCTCTAAGCCGTCGCGCGATTGGCTTAAGATCGTCAAGACACCTTCGGCCAAATCAAAGATTCGCCGTTACTTCGCCGCCGCGACCAAAGACGATGACGCTGCTGCCGGCCGCGATATACTGGCCAAGGACCTGCGCAAGCGCGGGTATGGCATCTCTACGCCGCGATCAACGCGTGCGCTCAACGCCGTAGCGGAGCAGTTTAACTTCAAGCAGCTCGAGGACCTGTTTGCCGCCGTCGGCGCCGGCAAGGTTGCCCCGCGCGCTGTGGGCAATAAGGTCGAGCAAATCTTGGACCCCAAGCCCGAGGAACAGCTCACCAAGGCCGAGGCTATCGCCGAGGTCGTGAAACAGCCTGCTCGCGGCTCCAACCGCAAGCCGCAAAAGCGCGGCAAGAGCGCAAGTAACGGCATTATCGTCAAGGGCGAGAGCAACAGCGGCCTGCTGGTCCGTCTGGCTCATTGCTGCAACCCCGTGACGGGCGACGACATCGTCGGCTTCATCACGCGTGGCCGAGGTGTCTCAGTGCATCGCGCCAACTGCCCCAACGTCAAGGGCCTCATGGAGCACCCCGAGCGCATGATTGACGTAGAGTGGGATGGTGCTGCCGACACCCTCTTCCAGGTCGAGATCGTGGTCGAGTGCCTGGACCGCATGGGCCTGCTCAAGGACGTCACCATTGCCATTGGCGATGCGGGCGGCAATATCCTTTCTGCCGCCACGTCGACCAACCGCGAGGGTATTGCAACCCTGCGCTTTATGGTCGAGATTTCGGATGCGAGCGGCCTGGATCCGCTGCTGGCTTCCATCAGCAGTGTCGATTCGGTCTACGACGCTCGCCGTCTTATGCCCGGCGAGGGCGGAGCGCAACTCAAGCGCCGTGTGTAGGTGCGAGAGCCTCTCAGCATCATAGATATTGGTTACGCTCGAGGCATCGTTTGGTGCCTCGAGCGTATTTTAGAAGGAGGGTATGCGCATGGACGATATGACTTTGGACCTGACACCCCGAGGCACGGCTTCGATTGAGGCGCTCGTCAACGGCCCGATTCAGACCAACAGCTACGCCGTGATTTCGAATGACGAGTGCTTAATCGTCGATCCGGCGTGGGAGGGCGAGCGTCTTGTGGAGCATATCCGCACCGCGCATCCCGAGGTGCGCGTACTCGGCTCTGTCTGCACGCACGGTCATGCCGACCATGTTGGCGGGGTTGCCGGGGTTCGAGCTGTCGTTGGCGACAGTGCGCTATATGAGTTGTGCGCTAAGGACGTGACGGTACCTCGCGCAAATATCGAGGAGCAGCGTGTCATGTGGGGTATCGAGACGCCCGATCCGGGTGAGCCGACGCGCTTGCTTGCCGAGGGCGATACAATCGAGGTGGGCGACGTCTGCCTGCAGGTGATCGAGACGCCGGGGCATACGCCGGGCGGCATCGTCCTGTTCGCCGCGACCGAGCAGGGAAACATCGCCTTTGTGGGCGACACGCTTTTCCCGGGCAGCCACGGTCGTACCGATCTTTCCGGCGGTGACGAGGCGGCGATTATGCGCTCGCTCTCCAAACTTGCCAAGATGCTTCCGCCCGATACCGTTTGCTTGACGGGCCATGGCGATTCGACCACGATGGCGCGCGAACTTATGCAGAACCCGTTTATGCAGATGTAGGCTCGAAGCCGTCTTCCGAACCACGAAGACCGCTCAATCGTCAAGCTATTTTCCCCAGTGGGTCGATTCTGTGGGGCAAACGGTCAAAATTTGTCCAATCGGATGGTATTCGTGAACAAACGAACGTTTATGCTCGGGTATGTCGTGGTAAAATCTCAGGCGTTATCGGAGCAACCTTACAGGAGGTTTCTTTTATGCTCGTCAACGCAGCAGACATGCTCAAGAAGGCCGAGGCCGGCAAGTACGGTCTCGGTGCCTTCAACACCAACAACCTCGAGTGGACCCTGGCTATTCTCCAGGCCGCCGAGGAGGCCAAGTCCCCGCTGATCCTTCAGTGCACCGCTGGTGCCGCTAAGTGGATGGGCGGTTTCAAGGTCTGCGCCGACATGGTTAAGGCTGCCGTCGAGGCCACGGGCGTTACCGTTCCCGTCGCCCTTCACCTCGATCACGGTTCTTACGAGGACTGCTTCAAGTGCATCGAGGCCGGCTTCACGTCCATCATGTATGACGGCTCTCACGAGGAGACCTTCCAGCTTAACCTCGACCGCACCAAGGAGCTCGTTGAGCTTGCCCACTCCAAGGGCATGTCCATCGAGGCCGAGGTCGGCGGCATCGGCGGCACCGAGGACGGCGTGACCTCCAGCGGCGAGCTCGCTGATCCTGCTGAGTGCAAGCAGATTGCTGACCTGGGCGTCGACTTCCTCGCCTGCGGTATCGGCAACATCCACGGCGTGTACCCTGCCGACTGGGCTGGCCTTTCCTTCGAGCGCCTGGGCGAGATCAAGGCTCAGACCGGCGACCTGCCCCTCGTCCTGCACGGTGGCACCGGCATCCCCGAGGATCAGATCAAGAAGGCCATCTCCCTGGGTATCTCCAAGATCAACGTCAACACCGATCTGCAGCTCGTCTTCGCCAAGGGTGTTCGCGAGTACATCGAGGCCGGCAAGGATCAGCAGGGCAAGGGCTTTGACCCCCGCAAGCTCCTCAAGCCTGGTCGTGACAACATCGTTGCCCGCACCAAGGAGCTCATGGAGGAGTTTGGCTCCGTCAACAAGGCGTAAGTAGCGGTTTAACTTTCCCGTCGGAGGCCCCGTTCACCCTACGCTTTTCCCTTGCACTCACCTGGCTTTGCCAGAAGTCGCGCAATGGGAAAAGCTTCGGGTGAACGGGGCCTCCTTCGTTAACTCGCTACAGGGTTACTGGGCTGAATTCATTTTTTTGACTACCGTTCGGTGGTGTTGATGGCTCCCTTGTTGGGGCTTTCTTTTTTATCTCGCTACAATGGACTTCAAGCGTTCTAGTGACTTGGAGTTTTAGTATGGCTGTTGTTAATGTGTTGCCTTCGGATGGGAAGGTTATTGACGAGGGTCCTGTTGGTTGCTCTGTTGATGTTTGCTGTAATGACTTTCGTCATCTCGATATTGGACTACCGCCCGAGATTCTTCGACTCAAGGATGCCGGATATTTGACGCAGACTGTTGCGGCTTGTGATCGTCTTTTGGGGCAGAATCCCGATCCCTCGCTTGCTGCCTGCGTTCGTGCCGAGCGGTATCGCATGCTTGAGACGCCGCTTCATTTTTCGGTGTCGCGCGATCGAGCTATTGCGATGATTCGCGAGGAGTGGCCTGAGTTTACCGAGGAGCAGTTTAACGATCTGATTGACCGTAAGCGTATTGACTGGCGCTTTATCGATGGTGAGCTGTTCGTTCTCGACAACTTCCTCGATTCGCTTCGCGTATATCCCAAAGAGGTCCCCGGCATGCGTCCCGATTCTACGGACGGAATAGCACTGCGCAACGAGATGCTCAAGGAGATGGAGTCGCAAAACGGATTGACTCGCGTTATTACGCTTAAGGCGTCCTTGTCTGTCCCCGGCGCTCTAGAGGGGGAGACCGTTCGCGCTTGGCTACCCGTTGCCGCCGCCTGTCGTCAACAGTCTCATATCGAGGTTCTCAATATGACGCCGGAGGGTGCTGTTGCTCCCGCGAACGCTTCGGCGCGTACCGCCTCGTGGTCTTCTTCGAGTGATCGCTCATTCTCGGTGACCTATCGCTATCAAATCAATGCCGCTTATCGCGATATTTATGGGGGTGCGCTTCCGTCGCATCCGTGTATGGACGCGCCGTTGCCCGAAGATATTTCTGAGGACCGTCCGCACATTGCATTCACGCCGTATCTGCAGCAGCTGACGGCCGGTGTTGTTGACGGACTCGAGGATCCGCTCGATCGCGCCCGTGCTATCTATGATTATCTGACGCAGCATATCGACTATCGCTATCAGCCGCCGTACTTGCTTTTGGGATCTATTGCCGATGACTGCGCGCATTCGCTCCGCGGCGATTGCGGCGTTATGGCGCTCACGTTTATCACCATGTGCCGTATCGCGGGCGTGCCTGCCCGTTGGCAGAGCGGCCTGTACGTTGCGCCCGATTCGGTGGGGTCGCACGACTGGGCAGAGTTCTATACGCCGCAGACCGGTTGGCTCAACGCCGACGTGTCATTTGGATCTTCTGCTCGCAGGATGGGGGAGGAGTGGCGCCGCCGTCACTACTTTGGCAATCTCGACCCGTGGCGTATGGTGGCCAACAATCGATTCCAGGCAGGGTTTGACCCCTCTTTCGACGGCATGCGCGAGGACCCTTACGATAACCAGATGGGCGAGGCTTCGGTCGACGGTCGCGGATGCCGTCAGCGCGAGATGCTCCGCACGGTCGAACTCATCGAAATGCTCGAAGTTCCATTTTCGAACTAATCGGTAGAAAGCTGTGATAAACTAACTCACGCATTACGTGCCCGAGTGGCGGAATTGGCAGACGCAGTGGACTCAAAATCCACCGTTGGCAACAACGTGCGAGTTCGAGTCTCGCCTCGGGCACCATACATGCAAGTGAGCGTTCAAGGGGGTTGCGGCCCCCTTTTTCGTGCCGAACTCGCGTGAGCGCGCGAAGCGTTAAGCAAACAGGCCTGCGGCCTGTTTGTAGCGGAGCGTGGCGAGGGCGCCGCGCGTCCGAAGCCCGGGGCTTCGCGAAGCGAAGGCCCTTCGAGTCTCGCCTCGGGCACCATACATGCAAGCGAGCGTTCAAGGGGGTCAAGGCCCCTTTTTCGTGTACGTAATGTGATAACGCGCTGTACGTGTTATTATTCGCAAGGCGTTGTTCCCGCAATGCCCTAAAGAGGAACCCGAGGGTTCCCACCTTTTGGCGCCAATGAGCAGCTGACTGGTCATACAACTTAGATTCCCTTCCTCAAATCGAGGAAGTCTATGTGTACGACCTGGTTGCTGAGAAGCGCCGGGTTATTTTTTTATGAATGGAGGTAGGGAAAATAGCTAAGTCTGATGACACCCGCATCAACGACGAGATTACTGCATCTTCGTGCCGTTTGATTGGCGTCGATGGCTCTCAGCTCGGCCTGTTCGCCATCCGCGATGCCCAGCGCGTCGCCGACGATCAGGGTCTCGACCTGGTCGAGATCGCTCCCAACGCGGAGCCGCCGGTCTGCAAGGTCATGGACTACGGTAAGTTCAAGTACCAGCAGGCCATGAAGGCCAAGGCTGCTCGTAAGAACCAGTCCAAGGTCGAGGTCAAGGAAATGAAGTTCCGACCCAAGATCGACGTTGGCGACTACGAGACCAAGAAGGGCCACGTTCTGCGTTTCCTCAAGAAGGGCGCACGCGTTAAGATCACCATCATGTTCCGCGGCCGTGAGATGGCTCACCCGGAGCAGGGCCTTAACGTTCTCGAGCGTCTCGCCGAGGATCTCAAGCCTTACGCTACGGTCGAGTCCAAGCCTAAGATGGAAGGCCGTAACATGCTTATGCTGCTCGCCCCGATTAAGGGCGCCTTCGATGAGGATAAAGCGGCAAGCGATACTAAGTAACTAGTGTTCTGTAACCGATTAAGGAGTATTTCATGCCTAAGATGAAGTCCCACAGCGGCACCAAGAAGCGTTTCCGCAAGACTGGTACCGGCAAGCTTATGCGCGCCAAGGCTTTCAAGAGCCACATCCTGAGCAAGAAGTCCACCAAGCGTAAGCGTGGCTTCCGTCAGGAGACCGAGATTGCCGCTGCCGACCGCAAGGTCATCAAGTCGCGTCTCGCCTAAGTTCGCGTTCCCGTTTTTCGTTTTACCGTCTAGGAGTTGATAGAACATGGCACGTATTAAGCGCGCTGTTGCCGCCAAGAAGAAGCGCCGTACCGTTATGCACCGTGCGAAGGGTTACTACGGTGCCGCTTCGCGTACTTACAAGCATGCTAAAGAGCAGGTCCAGCACTCCCTGCAGTATCAGTATCGTGATCGCCGCAACAAGAAGCGCGAGATCCGTTCTCTTTGGATCACTCGTATCAACGCTGCTGCTCGCCTGAACGACATCTCTTACTCTCAGTTCATGCACGGCCTGAAGGTTGCCGGCATCGAGCTCGACCGCAAGGTCCTGGCTCAGATGGCTTACGAGGACATCGAGTCCTTCAACGAGCTGGCTACCATCGCCAAGAAGGCTCTCGAGGCCTAATAGATTCTCTTGAATCGCTAGGGGAGTGTCGCGTTGTGCGCGGCGCTCCCTCTTTTTATCTGAAGCGCGGTTTACATTGCTAAAAGCGCGGGTAGATAATCACCTACAGGTGACCGATCTCCATATATTCCTGAACCAAAGGGTCATCATCTGATACGTGCGGAAGATCCGCACCAGTCTTTCTATTACCTATAGAAAGCAATATGTTGTGTAGGACTTGTGAAGAGTGGAATTGACGTCCCACAGAGCTTCGCGGTCTGGCAATATATCTCCTTGCCGCGCGGCCCGGTCGGACCGGATGAGCCGCGGGGCGTGCACCTTGAGAACCGGATACTGCGAGGATGGACACACAAGCTGTGTCGCATCCGGGCAGACATCGAACCATTTGAAATGGTCTAACTTGGATTTGTTTTTCGCAAGGCCGCCGAGAGGCGGCCCCGAGAAATTCCTTTTCCTATACTAGAACCATATGAATCGAACGGAACCGATCAGCGAATGACTGAGAGGACCGGACGGGCTCGAAGCCCATACATTTTGGACGGAGAGTTCGATCCTGGCTCAGGATGAACGCTGGCGGCGCGCCTAACACATGCAAGTCGAACGGCACCCCTCTCCGGAGGGAAGCGAGTGGCGAACGGCTGAGTAACACGTGGAGAAC
>NZ_JBBNLP010000029.1:0-701 GCF_040092425.1 Collinsella sp. CLA-ER-H3 | reverse complement strand
TCCGGTTCTCAAGGTGCACGCCCCGCGGCTCATCCGGTCCGACCGGGCCGCGCGGCAAGGAGATATATTGCCAGACCGGAGGGGCGCCGTGGGCGGGAATCGCGCACTCCATATTTTGTTCACAAATTAATTAACTGGGCTCCGAGTTGCTCAGAGTCATACATATGGTCATAAACCTTGGACAGACCGTATGACCTCGGGAATCTCGCTGTCCACTGTAGACATAGCATCTTTATACCCTCGTTTGTATCCGCAAATTAACCCGTCATAAATTGAAGGACAACGTTAACAAACCTATAAAACGCCTGCGGGGGCTCTATCACTAATTAGATAGAGCCCCTGCAGGCGGAGTATATTTGATTGAAACGCTGCCCCTTAATTGATTTACTGGAAATAAGGAGCAAAAGATCCGTCCGGATAAACGTGGCGACAGAACCCTGGAGCCGACTGAGCGCCACCAGAAAGCGACATAAGCAAGAAGATCGGCTCTACCTCACCGCGGAAGACAACGATGTCCTCGACTAAAGTCAATCCAAGCACTCCTAAAACAGAAAGGGCAATTATCAGCTTATACAACGCAAAAAGGGGGAGGCCGCGAGGCCTCCCCCTTCTCAGTTCAAGCGTACGGCTCGGTGCCGTCCACCGGTCAGCGGCGCCCTGGCCTCCCACGGGCTGACCCCGCAGTACTCTCGGCGCGATGG
>NZ_JBBNLP010000028.1:0-852 GCF_040092425.1 Collinsella sp. CLA-ER-H3 | reverse complement strand
ATGTTCAATTTCGATGAGCCTCGTTACGAGAAGGTTGTGAGCGATGCCCTCGCTCTCCGTCCTCAGATTGAGGCTGCCGTGGACGAGGTCTGCGAGCAGGGCTATTCCAACATCTTCTTCATCGGCTGCGGCGGCACCTGGGCCCACACGCTCCCGATGAAGTACTGGGTCGAGACCACCACGGCCGACGTCGACGTCCACTGCGAGATCGCCGCCGAGTTCCTCGCGTGCCCGCCCAAGGCCTTCAACAAGGACTCGGTCTGCGTCTTCTCCACCCGTACCGGCACCACCCCCGAGATCATCGAGGCCGCCAAGTTCTGCCAGGAGCAGGGCGCCCGCACGCTGATGTATGTCTCCAACGACAACACCCCGGCCACCGAGTACGCCGACTACAAGTTCTTCAGCTTCGCCGAGGACGACGTCCTGTGCGAGGCCATCTACACCTACCAGATCACGCTGGTCGCCCGCTTCCTCAAGAACGCCGGCGCCTTCCCCAAGTACGACACCTTCATGGAGGAGTTCGGCAACATCGCCCCGTACCTCATCAAGGCCAAGGACGCCCAGGACGAGCGCTGCGCCGCCATGGCCGAGGACTTCAAGGACACCGACTACCACATGGTGATCGGCTCCGGCATGCTCTGGGGCGAGGCCTACGACTACGCCATGTGCATCCTCGAGGAGATGCAGTGGATCAAGACCAAGTCCATCCACGCCGCCGAGTTCTTCCACGGCACCATCGAGCTGTGCGAGGAGGGCACGAGCCTCATCATGCTCTACGGCGAGGACGACACCCGTAAGCTCATGGACCGCGTGGACAACTTCACTCACATGCTCGCCGACGAGAAGGGCGTC
>NZ_JBBNLP010000027.1:0-913 GCF_040092425.1 Collinsella sp. CLA-ER-H3 | reverse complement strand
CGGTTCCGATGGCTCCCCCTATGAGAAGCACGTGGACACTAAGGGACGCGTTCTGAGCGACAAGTGCATCGCGGACGAGGTTCCGTTTGGGATTCCGGAAAGCTGGGCCTGGGCGAGATTTAGTGAAGTCATTGGAATTGCAGCGCGTTTGGTCGACCCGTTGAAATATCAGGACTTTCCTCATATCGCGCCTGACAACATCCAAAAAGGCACCGGAAAGCTCTTGTTCTGTCATAGTGTTAAGGCCGACGAGGTTAAGAGCGCCAATCACCTGTTCTCTGCAGGACAGATTCTCTATTCGAAGATTCGTCCAGCTCTTCGAAAGGCGGTTATCGCCCCTTTTGATGGGCTGTGTAGTGCGGATATGTATCCGCTCAACACCAAGCTGCAACCTGAATATGTCCTCACGGTTCTCCTCAGCAATTTCTTCACTGAGGAGACGCTTAAGGGTGATACGCGTGTCAAAATGCCAAAGACTAATCAGAAGTCATTGAACGTCATTCTGGTCCCAGTTCCGCCTCTCGCCGAGCAGCGCCGCATCGTCGAGCGGGTGAACGAGCTCATGCCCCTGGTCGAGGAGTACGGTGAGCTCGAGGACGCCCGCGAGGAGCTCGACGCCGCGCTGCCCGGCCGCCTGCGCAAGTCGGTGCTGCAGCTGGCGGTTCAGGGAGGGCTCGTGCCGCAGGACCCCGCAGACGAGCCCGCCGGCGTTCTGCTGGAGCGCATCCGCGGGCAGCGCCGGCAGCTCGTGGCCGAGGGGGAGATGAAGGCCCCGAAGGGCGGTGAGTCGATCATCTTCGCCGGTTCCGATGGCCGCCGCTATGAGAAGAGGGTGGACGCCAGGGGCCGCGAGTCCGAGCCCGTCTGCATCGAGGACGAGATCCCGTTCGAGATACCCGAGAGCTGGGAGTGG
>NZ_JBBNLP010000026.1:0-985 GCF_040092425.1 Collinsella sp. CLA-ER-H3 | reverse complement strand
TGAGAGCCGCATAGCGATAGGAGAGAGATGGAAGATCAATTTCTTCCAGACTCGATTCTTTTCTGCGATTTATCAGACAGAATGATAGCAATCATTCATCCGATCCAAACAAGAAGAATTCACTTATTTATGAGTGAGGAGCATCTGATCGCGAGCACAGTGAAGACACTGTGCCGCGGTATGAGATACCCGAATTGCGACATACGAGCGCTATTCATGATATCGATTAATTGACTTAATTAGCGACACGTGGATATCCCGCGGGCCCGAGAGCGGTCCCGCAAGATACCACGGGCGCACGGCGGATGCCTTGGCACAGGGAGCCGATGAAGGACGCGGCAAGCTGCGATAATCCCCGGCGAGGAGCACACATCCTTCGACCCGGGGGTCTCCGAATGGGCGAACCCATCCACAGCAGTGTGGATATCCCCCCGCTGAACACATAGGCGGGGGGAGGACAACCCGGGGAACTGAAACATCTAAGTACCCGGAGGAGAGGAAATCAATCTCGAGACTCCCCGAGTAGCGGCGAGCGAAAGGGGACCGATGGCCAAACCGTCGAGCGGGCGTACCCGGCAGGGGTTCCGCCGACGGGGTTGCAGGGCCGCGCATCCGGGGGCTGCCGCCCCCGGGCGCAGGTCCGGCTGGGGAGCGGAACGGCATGGGAGGGCCGGCCGCAGCGGGTGACAGCCCCGTACGCGAACCCAGACCGGACGGCGCGACGCGGTCCCTGAGTAGGGCCGGGCACGTGAAACCCGGTCCGAACCTGGGTGGACCACCATCCAAGCCTGAGTACTACCCTGTGACCGATAGCGCACCAGTACCGTGAGGGAAAGGTGAAAAGCACCCCGGGAGGGGAGTGAAACAGTACCTGAAACCGTGCGCCCACGAGCAGTCGGAGCAACTTTCAGTTGTGACGGCGTGCCTTTTGTAGAATGAGCCAGCGAGTCGCTGGCGCGGGGCGAGGTTAACCGAAAGGGAGCCG
>NZ_JBBNLP010000025.1:0-999 GCF_040092425.1 Collinsella sp. CLA-ER-H3 | reverse complement strand
GGTGTTCACCTGCACGCTCGACCCGTCCAGGGCCATCTACGTCCCGCGCGGCGTGGGCAACTCCTTCCAGGCCCTGGAGGACGGCACCGCCTACACCTACCTGGTGGACGCCCACTGGTCGCTGGAGCTCAAGAGGACCTACACCTTCGTGAACCTCGCCGACCCCGAGCTCGCCATCGAGTGGCCGATCCCGCTGGACCAGGCCACCGTCTCCGAGGCCGACCTCAACCACCCGTACCTCAGGGACGTCGTCCCGATGGCGCCGAAGCGCACCCTCGTCACCGGCTGCAACGGCCAGCTGGGCCATGCTGTGCGCAGGCTGGCGGAGGAGCGCGGCGTCGCCAAGGACTTCGACTTCTGCGACATCGACACCTTCGATATGTCAGACCCGGACGCCTACGCACAGTACGACTGGTCGCTCTACGGCACCGTGATCAACTGCGGCGCCTACACCGCCGTGGATAGGGCGGAGACCGCCGAGGGCCGCGCGACCGCCTGGAAGGCCAACGCGACCGGCCCCGCCCTCCTCGCCCGCACATGCTCTGATCACGGGATCACCCTCGTCCACGTGTCCAGCGACTACGTCTTCGACGGCACCGCCGAGGTGCATGACGAGGACGAGCCCCTCAGCCCGCTGTCCGTCTACGGCCAGACCAAGGCCGCCGGCGACATCGCCGTGGCCGGGTGCCCGCGCCACTACATCATGCGCTCCAGCTGGGTCATCGGCGAGGGCCGCAACTTCGTCAAGACGATGAAGGGCCTGTCCGACCGCGTCGCCGACCCCGAGGACGGGCTCGAGCAGGTCACGGTCGTTGACGACCAGCTGGGCCGCCTGACCTTCACGCGCGACATGGCCGAGGCCATCTTCCACGTGCTGGGGACGCACGCCCCCTACGGCACCTACGACTGCACCGGCTCCGGCACCGTCAAGTCCTGGGCCGATATCGCCCGCGCCGTCTTCGAGGCCGCCAACGGCAACGGGGACAGGGTCGTGCCGGT
>NZ_JBBNLP010000024.1:0-1087 GCF_040092425.1 Collinsella sp. CLA-ER-H3 | reverse complement strand
TTAATCTAACAATTCTTTGAGGAACGTAGGTGCTTCTAAATGTACTGTCGACTTCTTCTCAAACTAATCCTAAGAGACAAGGCCGTATGGATTTGTACGCTCGTTCTCGCTGCAGCCTTCTCCATCCCCATTGCGTTCAATTCACCCATCTACGGGCCCTTCTTCATGAAGCAGGGCATGCAGGGCTTTGTCGACGCATTCAATACGCGCGCGCCCCAGGCCAGCGGCACAGACCTATCGCCAGAGCAGCAAGATGACGCTGAGCTTGCAAGATACGCGAACGCCGCCCTCGCCGCTCAAACCGACGCCGCCTTTCTCGACTCTGCCGAGAGCTACTACGCGCTCATGGACGAAGGCTTCCAATCCGGATCCATCGTGGGAGACCGAGAGACCAATGACGCAGACCTCGCGTATTGCCGCGCTCTGAGCGGCTCCGGCATCACGGATATCCCAGCCTCCGCAAACGACCTGCCATTCCTTTCCTTCCTGCCTTACGCCATTGCCCAGGCGCCGTCTTTCCTTCCCTTCATCCCCTTCCTTCTCTCGTCGATACTCGTGCTCGGCGCCACAAGGCCCGGGACCCTGGCGGCGAAGGCGCCCGTGCCCAAATTCCGGCGCCTTATCCAAACCGTGTTTTCGATAATTGGCGCGGGGACCGCGATGCTCCTCGCCGGCCTCGCACCCGGGGGCATTTACGCCTTGGCCCTAAACGGCTTCGGGCAAACTGGGTACCCGATCGCCTTCTTCCATGACGGCGTGCTTGCCACCACGACCGCGGGAGACGTCTTCACGACCCTGCTTCTCGCGCTGCTTGCGGGCGGAACCTTGATATCCGTTTGCTCCGTCGTCCTATCGACCGCAACGAGGCGCGTCTTCGCAGGCCCCCTTGCCTCCGCGCTGCTTGTCGCGGCCCCGGCATTCCCGTTACTGTCCGATTCGGCGCTGGAGCATAATGCCGTGCTCGGGCTCCTGCCGCTGGCCGTGTTCTCGCCTATCGAGGCAACGGGCTACGTGGGATGCTTCCCGACAGAATTCATTGACTCCGGTTCAAGCGGTGCATCGATGCTTGCCGTGGCCCTGGCATACG
>NZ_JBBNLP010000023.1:0-1299 GCF_040092425.1 Collinsella sp. CLA-ER-H3 | reverse complement strand
GGGGGTGCGGACAGAAAGTTGGACCGCGGGGCGGTCCGGACTGGAGGTTCGCATGTACAGCAGGGAGAAGGTCGAGCTCTTCCTCCTGGCGACGGAGGACGGCATGGGGCCGACCGCCGCCGCGAAGTTCGCGGGGGTCTCGGTGGGCGCGGCCAAGAAGTGGGCGACGGGGCACCTCCCGCACAGCTACACCGGGGCGCGCTGTAGAATCGGGGCGAGGAAACCGCCACGGAAGGAGGCCAGCTTGGGCCCCGACAAGTCGATCTACGCCCCGCCGGCGACCGGCCCGCTCGCCGGGCTCAACGAGGACCAGATAGAGAACCTGCTGCTCAGGGCGGTGTTGGCCGACCTAAAAGCGGAAGGGTGGGACCCGGCTTCGATCTCGAACAGGAGCAAGTGCGAGCTCGGCGAGAGATTGAGGCGGGCGACCGCCCTGCCCCTCCGCTCGATCACAGGTTTCTTGAGGATATCGAAGAGCTCCTATGAGTACTGGAGGCCCCGCGTCGCCGCGCCGCGCGACCGCGACGCCGACATACGCGACCGCGTGGTGCGCATCTTCCGCGAGGGCTCGGGGTGCTGGGGGTACCGCACCGTCTGGGCGCGCCTGCGCCGCGAGGGCGTCCGGGCCAGCGAGAAGCGCGTGGCCCGCGTGATGCGCGAGGAGGGCCTCGAGGTCGTCTACAACAAGAGGCGCGCCCGGGGCTACAGCTCCTACGCCGGCGAGGTCTCCAAGGCGCCGGAGAACCTCGTGAACAGGAGGTTCCGCGCCGACGAGCCCAACCGGCTGTGGCTCACCGACATCACCGAGTTCAGGCTCCCGGGCGGCGAGAAGGTCTACCTGAGCCCGATCGTCGACTGCTTCGACGGGATGCCCGTCGCCTGGTCGATCGGGCTGCACCCCGACAAGCGCCTCGCGAACTCGAGCCTGCTCAAGGCCTGCGCGGCGAGGCCGGCGGGGGTGCGCACGACGATCCACTCGGACCGGGGCGGCCACTACCGCTGGCCGGAGTGGATCGGGATCTGCGAGGAGAACGGCCTGGTCAGGAGCATGTCCGCGAAGGGCTGCAGCCCGGACAACTCGGCCTGCGAGGGCTTCTTCGGGCGCCTCAAGAACGAGTTCTTCCACTACAGGGACTGGGAGGGCGTGACGGCCGAGGAGTTCATGGGAAGGCTCGAGGCCTACCTCGTGTACTATCGTGAGGAGCGGATCAAGAAGTCCCTCGGGTGGCTGAGCCCGATGGAGTACCGCAGGAAGCTTGGATACGCCTAGGCGCGGTCCAAGAAATCGTCCGCACCCCC
>NZ_JBBNLP010000022.1:0-1763 GCF_040092425.1 Collinsella sp. CLA-ER-H3 | reverse complement strand
ATAAGTGAATTCTTCTTGTTTGGATCGGATGAATGATTGCTATCATTCTGTCTGATAAATCGCAGAAAAGAATCGAGTCTGGAAGAAATTGATCTTCCATCTCTCTCCTATCGCTATGCGGCTCTCAAGGTACGCGGGTGCGACCCCGGGGACCGGGTGCTGCGGGGACTTACTCCGGGCGACATCAACCGGACGGGCTCCTGCCCTCTATTCGAGTTAAGTTGATCTCTCTAGAAGATTTATCTCCCTAGAAAGGAGGTGATCCAGCCGCACCTTCCGGTACGGCTACCTTGTTACGACTTCACCCCCCTCACCCTCCACACCTTCGGCGCCTCCCCCCTCGAAAGGTTGGGCCGGCGACTTCGGGTGCAGACGACTCGGGTGGTGTGACGGGCGGTGTGTACAAGGCCCGGGAACGCATTCACCGCGGCATGCTGATCCGCGATTACTAGCAACTCCGACTTCATGGGGGCGGGTTGCAGCCCCCAATCCGAACTGGGGCCGGCTTTCCGGGATCCGCTCCCCCTCGCGGGGTGGCATCCCTCTGTACCGGCCATTGTAGCACGTGTGCAGCCCAGGGCATAAGGGGCATGATGACTTGACGTCGTCCCCGCCCTCCTCCGCCTTGACGGCGGCGGTCCCGCGTGGGTTCCCGGCATCACCCGATGGCAACACGCGGCGGGGGTTGCGCTCGTTGCGGGACTTAACCCAACATCTCACGACACGAGCTGACGACAGCCATGCACCACCTGTATGGGCTCCTCTCGGCCACGGGGTCTCCCCCGCTTCACCCATATGTCAAGCCCTGGTAAGGTTCTTCGCGTTGCTTCGAATTAAGCCACATGCTCCGCTGCTTGTGCGGGCCCCCGTCAATTCCTTTGAGTTTTAGCCTTGCGGCCGTACTCCCCAGGCGGGACGCTTAATGCGTTGGCTGCGGCACGGGGGGATCGTCCCCCCACACCTAGCGTCCATCGTTTACGGCTGGGACTACCAGGGTATCTAATCCTGTTCGCTCCCCCAGCTTTCGCGCCTCAGCGTCGGTCTCGGCCCAGAGGGCCGCCTTCGCCACCGGTGTTCCACCCGATATCTGCGCATTCCACCGCTACACCGGGTGTTCCACCCTCCCCTACCGGACCCAAGCCGCGGAGGTTCCGGGGGCTTCGGGGGGTTGAGCCCCCCGCTTCGACCCCCGGCCTGCCGGGCCGCCTACGCGCGCTTTACGCCCAATGAATCCGGATAACGCTCGCCCCCTACGTATTACCGCGGCTGCTGGCACGTAGTTAGCCGGGGCTTCTTCTGCAGGTACAGTCTTGACTCTTCCCTGCTGAAAGCGGTTTACGACCCGAAGGCCTCCGTCCCGCACGCGGCGTCGCTGCGTCAGGGTTCCCCCCATTGCGCAAGATTCCCCACTGCTGCCTCCCGTAGGAGTCTGGGCCGTGTCTCAGTCCCAATCTGGCCGGTCGGTCTCTCAACCCGGCTACCCGTTGTCGGCACGGTGGGCCGTCACCCCGCCGTCTACCTGATGGGCCGCGGAGCCATCCCCTCCCGTCGGGGCTTTAGCCCGGGCGCCATGCGGCGCCCGGGGGTATCCGGTATTACCCGTCCTTTCGGGCGGCTATCCCGGGGGAGGGGGCAGGTTCTCCACGTGTTACTCAGCCGTTCGCCACTCGCTTCCCTCCGGAGAGGGGTGCCGTTCGACTTGCATGTGTTAGGCGCGCCGCCAGCGTTCATCCTGAGCCAGGATCGAACTCTCCGTCCAAAAT
>NZ_JBBNLP010000021.1:0-1816 GCF_040092425.1 Collinsella sp. CLA-ER-H3 | reverse complement strand
CGTCGTTTAGGGTCTCTTGTCTTGAATCGCGGGCAGAAGAGGCCTGAGGCGCGTTTTGCCTATATCGACATCTCGTCGATTGACAATGTGAACCAAAAGCTCGGACAAGAAACTGTTATAAATGCAGCTGACGCGCCCTCACGAGCAAGAAAGCTAGTCGCAAAGAATGATGTTCTCTATGCGACCGTCCGCCCTTATTTGCATAATGCCTGTATCGTAGATAAGGATTTTAATATTAAGCCCATCGCAAGTACTGGGTTTGCTGTCCTTTCATGTCTTGACGGATTCCTTCCTAGTTTTCTTCTCTACTTTTTGGTTTCTCCTAGCTTTGACTCTTATGCAAATGCCAATGAGAACGCGAAGGGGGTTGCCTATCCGGCAATCAATGACAACAGGCTGTATCGCGCTCTAGTTCCTGTTCCCCCGGCCAGCGAGCAGAAACGAATTGTTTCTAGAGTCACCGAAGTATTTGCTCTTACCAATTGACTGCTTCATCAACCGCGGCGCGCTGTTCATCGGCAGTGCGCCGCAGATAGATTCGCGTTGTCTCAATGCTTTCGTGTCCCATAAGATCAGCAAGCAGTGAAATATCTGGGTTGCGGTTGATAAAGTTTTTTGCGAACAAGTGCCGAAATGAATGCGGGTATACGACGTCTTGGTCGACGCCATAGCGCAGTGCGGCACGCTTCAACCCTACGGATATGCCGCGCGAAGTAATCGCGTTGTCGTTTTTGCCTGGAAATAGAAGGCCATTCATTGGCTTGGCTTTCCATGTAAGACTTTCTTCACGCAAAGAGTCAGGTATCCAAATTCTCCTGAGCTTCTGGCCTTTTGAAACAATGTCCATATATCCAGCGGTAACGTGTTCTACTTTGAACTGTCTTAACTCACTTACTCTCGCACCCGTACAACCAAGAAAGCGAACGATGAAATACCAAAACCAATCACCGTCTTGCTTCAGGCCGCTGATTAACTGCATGTATTGTTCATTGCTGATGACATTGTCGAGAAACGGCTTCTGTTGAATTCGCACTCCTTTGAGTCGGATTCCATCGAAAGCGATGAAATCAAGGTAGGTGTTAATTGCGCCGATGCGGTTGTTAACCGTTTTCGGAGCGAATGAAGAAACCAGCCACTCTTTGTGCGCAAGAAGTGACTGGTTTGTTAGAGACTGAGTTTTATCGATAAGCTGGCATATTGCAAAGGAATAAGAATCAACAGTGTTTTCCGCATAACCCTTTTCCTGCAAGTATTGTACAAACATTCTCATGACATCTTCCTTTCGACGAGGTCATGAAAACAGTTAGACAAGTATTTTGAAAAGCCAGTCAACTTCATAAACGATGCGACGCTGCTCGGCGAGGGGCGGAACTGGGATTAGGTAGTTTCTGACCGTCTCCTGCGCAAGCTCTTTCTGCTTCGTGCTGCCGCTTGCCTGGTCTTCAATTTCAGACTGGACTGACGGCCCCGCGAAATAGGCGAAGGCAAACCGGTGATCAAGCCAATCTTCCCGCGTCCTGATCACCGTCACGTGGCTGTCGGCGACGGCCCAGCCGTATCTGTTTTTCGCCGAGTCATAGACCGCCATCCTGCCCAACGTGCCGAGGCCGGTCGAGTTCCAGAGAAGGTCACCATCCTTCAGAATCCGCTCATCCGCGTACTTGGATACGGTGGCTGGGTCGATGAACCTCGCCTTTTCCACGGAGAATCCGCTCCATTGGTTGCACTTTTGGGCGATCACGGGGTATTTCTCGACGGTCGAATACTTCGGCGACTTGCCCCTCTGGATGTAAGTGGTGACGCTCTCGAGCCTCGC
>NZ_JBBNLP010000020.1:0-2234 GCF_040092425.1 Collinsella sp. CLA-ER-H3 | reverse complement strand
CGAGGCCTACCTCGTGTACTATCGTGAGGAGCGGATCAAGAAGTCCCTCGGGTGGCTGAGCCCGATGGAGTACCGCAGGAAGCTTGGATACGCCTAGGCGCGGTCCAAGAAATCGTCCGCACCCCCTAAACGGCAAAAAAACGCCCCTTTGTCGGGGCGTTTTCAATCTCTTGTTATTCGGTTAAGAAAGATCCGGGGCTTGGCTTTCGCTAGAGATAAAACTTTAAGCGCTCAGTGCAGTACACCTGCCGCGAAATAAACAATGGCACTCCCTGCGCGCTGCAACGCTTATCTACAAATAATAAAAGGGCAGATCCCGGCTTTACATTCAAATGTTCTGCCTCGTAAGCACTTGCAAAGCACACCTGCAACGTTCGCTCGTTATTGCCAAGTTCGATATGGCGTCTTCCCAGCACCTCAAGTAGAGAACCCGATAAATCTTCATGTTCCAAAAAGGCAAGAGAAGGAGTGTAGCTATTGGTCTCCAACATCGTTGGCACGCCATCGACTAAGCGCAAACGTCTAGTCTGAAGAATATTCTCGTCCTCCTGGACCTGAAGAAAACGCACGTCGCGCAGCGTAGGATAAATCCAAGCTACTTCGAGCACTACGGTAGAAGGCTTTTTATTTTCTTGAATGCAGGAATGGGTGAAGCTTTCCTGGTCATCGGCTGCATAGGCATTGCGTGTCGTGGTAACAAAAGTCCCTTTCCCTCGCGTGCGCTCAACGATATCGGCATCCTCTAGTTCCTTGATTGCCGATCGAACAGTAATACGACTAACGCCATATTCCTCCATAAGCTCCGTCTCAGTAGGAAGCTTATCCCCTTCGCTATATACGCCACTTTCTATTCGACTCACAAGATCGTGAACGATCTGCTTATACAATGGAACAGCGCTCTCCACTTTAACCATTATTCAACCTATTGCTTTCTACACTCAACGGCTTCAAGTCCCCGCCAATTGATGCCGAGTTGATTAGCCTTAATCGAAAAGAAGTATTTGAAATAATCACCCAACATCACCTGCTTAGTAAAGTGCACTGGCTTACCAGTGCTCATATAAACGGTCTCACTCAATATAAACATCGCAGCTTCTCCTGCGATATTAAGGATGCGCTTCTCCTCATCCGTAGCAAGCCCTGCTTCAAGCACAATAGACGGGAAACAATTATCCTCTAGTCGCAGCCCCGTCTCTCTCTCAATCGTTTCATAAAGTGATGCGTTCTCCATATCGACACCCAGTAAAAACCCGAAGTTCTTTACTGGAAGATAAATATGTTCAATCATTGCATTTATGTGGTTAATTGACCTCACGCGTTTGAGGTAAACCGCAGATTCATTCTCTTCCATTCGCAAATGACGACGGACGGCAACGGGCGGCTCGACCTCCTGAAGAGCGAGAACACGAGACGAGGTTTCGATATTATTTTCATGGCAAAAATAAGTGAAACCCTTAAACGTGCTCAAGCTCGAGACGATTTTAGGCTGCCGGATAAATGTGCCCTTGCCATGACGCGTATCAAGCACGTCGTCATCCACAAGAGTTTGAATTGCCTTCCGTATCGTCGCACGGCTAACCTCGTATTCTTCGCAAAAACCATTTTCGCTAGGCAACACGCCACTTTCGGAAAACTCGCCCATCTCAATACGGCGGCGCAAATCATCAGCTACTTGTACATATAGCGGCACAGCACTAGTCGGGTTAATCATAACGTTCTCCGTATAACATTCTATGAAACTTCTATACGTTATAAGATAACCTATTACGTATTATTTTGAAAGAAATAGACGGTTCAATCTTATTTTTGACCGTCTACAATATCAAACACTCCATATGAAGGTGTCGAATGCCACTTGTGGCGCAAACAAGAGGGGCATTTGGCAAAAATGCCCCATTTCGCCTTGAAGTCGCTACCGTGAAATGCCAACGAGCCGCATGGTCGAGTCCAAGCAAATACGACCTCAAGCGGCCAGCTACGGCATGGCTCCCTAGAACGAGACTGCGACATTTGTTTGCATTGTTTTACGAACGCAACATAACGAATTATTTCCGAGCAAAATAACGACCGCTGAAAGCTGCTTTAGTAGTTCATCTGGTGGTAGTAGCGACGCGTGGTGAGCGGGTGGTTGCGGACGTGCTCGAGATGGCAGCTCAGGCGCTCGGTGATGGTGTAGGTGACCATCGGGGAGACGATCTTGCGGAACTCGGGGTCGCTGAACGGCAGCTCGACCT